>NZ_JAELTP010000009.1 GCF_016428915.1 Pandoraea sp. ASV26 | reverse complement strand
CGCGGTGGGTATCTCGGGGGCGATCCAGCACTTGGCGGGGATGAAGGATTCGAAGGTGATCGTGGCGATCAACAAGGATCCGGAAGCGCCGATCTTCTCGGTGGCGGATTACGGTCTGGTGGGCGATTTGTTCACCGTGGTGCCGGAACTCACGGGCGCGCTGTAAGGCTGTCATGAGGTAACGCTGCGGGGGCGTGTGAGTCGATTGCACGCCTCCCGCAGCCGATCCGCATGAGGAGACCGACCGGCGACGGCGCGATGTCTTCATGCGAATCGCAAAGCAATCAAGGAACGGCAATGGACAAGGTCGATTGCGTGGTGATCGGCGCGGGCGTGGTGGGATTGGCCGTCGCGCGGGCGATGGCCATGGCTGGCCGCGAAGTGGTCATCCTGGAATCCGAGCGTGCCATCGGCACCGGCACGAGCTCGCGTAACAGCGAAGTCATTCACGCAGGCATCTACTATCCGCCCGGCTCGCTCAAGGCGAAACTGTGCGTCGAGGGCAAACACCGCCTCTACGACTTCTGCGCCTCACATGGGGTGGAACATCGCCGTTGCGGCAAGCTGATCGTCGCGACCACCGATCATCAGGTGGACGAACTCGAAGCCATTGCCGCCAATGCACGTGCCAGTGGTGTCGACGACCTTCAGTGGCTTACCGTCGGCGAAGTCGCCCAGCTTGAACCTGATTTGCACACATTTGGTGCATTGCTCTCCCCGTCAACGGGCATCGTGGACAGTCACGGTTTCATGTTGGCGTTGCAGGGAGACGCGGAGAATTCGGGGGCGATGCTCGCGTTCGACGCCCGTGTCGTCGGCGCCCGCGTGGGCCTCGCTGACGGCATCGAGTTGGATGTCGAGACACAGGGCGTTACCTCGACGCTGCTCGCGGGCACTGTCATCAACAGCGCCGGACTGTACGCCGTCGACATCGCCCGCACGTTCGAAGGTCTGGCACCCGAGCACATTCCGCAGCGCTACTACGCGAAGGGAAGTTACTTCACGTGTGCCCAGCGCGCGCCGTTCTCGCACCTGATCTATCCGGTGCCGGAGCCGGGCGGGCTGGGCGTGCACCTGACGCTCGATCTCGCGGGACAAGCGCGTTTCGGTCCCAACGTGCAATGGGTCGACGAGATCGACTACACGGTCAATCCGGCAGATGGTGACGGATTTTACGCGGCGGTTCGGCGCTATTGGCCGACGCTGGCGGACGGTGCGTTGCAGCCCGGCTATGCCGGCATCCGACCGAAGATCAGCGGGCCGGGTGAAGCGGCGGCGGACTTCCGCATCGATGGGCCGGCGGTGCATGGCGTTGCCGGACTCGTCAACCTGTTCGGTATCGAGTCGCCCGGACTCACGGCGTCATTGGCCATTGCCGAAGCGGTGCGCGCGGCGCTTTGACGCGAGACGTGACGGCGGTCACATCTCGCGCATTGGCTGCTGTCTGGATAACCCCGTAATTCCTGCCCGACGGTGCCGCGAGCGTTGCGCGAGCCTTCCTGTCGAATGAGAACGATTGCGATGGCGGTGCGGCGTTGCCGTAATGGCAGCCGATCAACGCATGGCAACCGGCGGCTTCCACGAAGCGGGGTTCGTCCAGAACACCCCGCGCAGGCGATCGGTGTCGCCGCACGGCGTGCTGCGCGCCGGCTTGCTGATCTGGCCGGCACAGGTGCTGATATCGCGGCCCGACTGTTGCAGGCGCTTCAGGATCGTGTCGAGCATGCCCGATTCGCGCCACTCATTGAGTTTGCGGCGGCAAGTCGGCACGGAAGGGTATTGCATCGGCAGTTTGGACCAGCTCTCGCCAGTGAACAGCACCCACAAGACAGCATTGGTCAGCGTGCGCTGCTCGACTTGAGGGCGGCCGCGTCGTTCCGTACGGACCGGTCGGTCGCAAATCAGATCACGCAGGGCGTGCCATTCAACGTCGCTCAGTTCAGTAAACATAACACCTCGACCCAAAACAAACGGAGGCGCCGCAGGGGGCGAGTCCGGGCTTCACGATCTGGCACGTACCGGTGCAATCTGGTGCGTACTTATCAATGAAACCTCGGCCAAGGCGGCGTCGTTCCCCGATGCTGGAAATACAAGCAACAAGCATGCCAGGGCATCGGGTTCTCTCGTGAAGAACGCCGAGGGCGGGTCGAACCACACTGCGACGGGAGCGTTTAACCAGCAAAAAAACGCCCACTTGGCAGGTGGGCGCAGCTCCTGAGTGGCTATTGGGATAGGCAATCGCAAAAGCGTCAGGAGAAAAGGAATACGTGCCTTTGGACCTGTCCGGATCGTTTATTGTTCTCGGCCCAGGCCACGGTGTCTCGCTCCACATGCGCCAGCTTGTCAAGCTTGCAGCCGACATCATGACAAAAAGCACGCGTCGACGCGCTTCGGAATTACCCCCATTGCGGTGCATGGCCCATGCCGAAGGCGGCTCGCCCAAGTTGGGTGCCGGCTTGCGCCCCGATAGGGCACCATGTCGCGAGAACGGGCGCAACCCGATGTGCGCAGGGCGCAACCGCGTCTCGTCACATGAGAAACTGGCCCGGTCGCGACGCCCTGTACCGACATGGCCGGGCAGTGGGCTCGTAGCCTATAATGTGCGCCTTCCATGAATATCGTCTATCGGTTGCGCGGAACTGCCGCTCACCGGTCGGCGCCAGTGTGCGCAAACGGCATGAGCAACGACAGCGATAACAAATACTCCGTTCCGGGTCTTGAGCGCGGATTGCGCATTCTCATGACCTTCTCCGCACGCGAGCCCGTGCTCGCCGGGGCCGATCTTGCGCGGCGTCTTGGCATTCCTCGCTCGACCGTGTTCCGCCTGTTGCAGACGCTCGAAGCCGAGGGCTTCATCGAGAAGGCGGGCGACGAGCGTCATTACCGGCTTGGGGTGGCGGTGCTGCGCCTCGGGTTCGAGTATCTGAATTCGCTGGAACTCACCGATCTGGGCACGCCGGTGATCGAGAAGTTACGCGATGCGACGGGTTTCTCGAGCCACATTCTGATTCTCGATCAGCGCGATGCGGTGTTCGTCGCCAAGGCGGCGAGCCGCGAACTGGTGTTTGGCACGGTACGCGTCGGTACACGTCTGCCGGCTCACGCCACGGCCGTCGGGCACATTCTGCTCGGCGACTATTCGTTGCCGTCGCTCAAGCAGCTTTATCCGGAGCGCAAGCTCGAAGCCTACACGGTACATACGCCGACGACGGTGGAAGCCCTGTACCGTGTGGTGCAGGAAGACATCGCGCGCGGCTACAGCATGAGTCAGGCCTTCTTCGAGCAGAACATTTCGACGATTGCCGCGCCTGTGCGCAATCATCGTGGACAGATCGCCGCCGTAATCAGCGTGACGATTCCTCAGGCACGTGTCGAAGCGGATTTGCTCGAGAGCGGGATCGTCGAGAAGGTCGTGTCCGCGGCCGACGAACTGTCGCACAAGCTCAATTACCGTGCCGAACCGGCCGGCGCGGTATCGATGACGGCGAAGTAGCGCGCCTCACCCCCCCCCAACGGTTCGAACCGCTCGACGCCCGCGCTCCGGCTCGGGCTCTGGCTTCGGGCTATGCCGCGCGCTATCCGTTCGATGTCGCGTCACCGACGCCGCTCATGAAGGGTGTCGCAACGGGGGCGGCCTGTGCCGTGCATCGGCGCTGGCAATCCGTCTCCCCCTCACTTCGCCTGACCTGCGCATGCCGTTTCCGGGCGCATTTCATCTGTGCGCCGGACAACATCGTCTGCGCTGTTTTCGTGCCCCCAGGGCGCGCCCACCCTCAATTTTTTCCTCCAGACGCGCGAAGGCTTAGTCATTAGCATTTGCGCAACATCAATAAACACTGACTTATTTTCTGCTTGTCTCGCTCAATTCACTTCGCCATAATTGTCTCACCTATTAATCATCGTTTCATAGGTGAGACAATAACGATGCGTCGGCCGGAGCGTCTCAGGGACGTCAATGGCATCTGCACGGCGCGTCAGACAGCCGCAAAGCATCAAGAAGCGAAACAGGAGTGGAAGGTGAAGAGACGCAGTATTGGCGCAGCCTGCCTTTTGGCATGCGCGAGCGCGGCCCATGCCGCAGGCAATTCCTTGCAGATTTACGGCACGATCGACGACGGTCTCACCTACGTGAGCAATCAGGGCGGTGGCCGTCTGTTCAAGATGGACGCCGGTATCGGGCAACCCGATCGCTTCGGCCTGAAAGGGCGTGAAGATCTCGGCGGTGGACTGGCTGCCGTGTTTCAGTTGGAGCAGGGCTTCAACACGAGCACTGGCGCCCTCATCAACAGCGGCGTGGAGTGGAATCGGCAGGCGTGGGTCGGTCTCGCGAGCGATCGCTTCGGCACGGTGTCGATTGGCCACCAGACGGACTTCATGCAGGACGTGTCGATTCGCTACTCGAACGGCTTCTGGCAACACAATCTGTATGCGTATCACCCGGGCAACCTCGACAACCTGGCCAATTCGTCGCAGGTGGACAATGCGGTCAAGTGGAATAGCACGAGTTTTCACGGGCTGACCGGCGGTCTGATGTACGGCTTCGCAGGTGGCAACGCGCTGGGTCGCACGGCGGGCGGTTACGTGAAGTACGACAACGGCCCGTTGTCGGTCGCGGCGACCTACGTGAGCATCAACAAGCGGACCTTCGATTTCTCGTCGCGCTTCGGCATCACATCGATCTTCGGGCAATCCGGGCTTTCCGCCACGAACGTGTTCAAGTCGGACGCCGTGAACAACACCGGCATCGGCGCTTCGTACCGCATCTCGTCGCGCTGGAATGTGCACGCGCTCTACACCCGCAGCGAGGTGCGTGCACCGGGTGGCTCGGGCAACATGTTCAACTACGACGTGGGCACGGAGTACCGTGTGACGGAAGCCAACGCGCTCACGCTGGGCTATTCGTATTCGTCGTTCAGCCATACGCACTACAACCAGATCGAAGCGGGCGACCTCTATTCGTTCTCGAAGCGCACGCAATTGCAGGCGCAGGTGACGTATATCGGCGCGAATGGCAATAACAATGCTGCGTCGTATCCGATCGGGGCGTCGAGCAATCACGATCAGTTGTTGCTGCGCGTGGGCATGTATCACAGCTTCTAAGTTGCAATGCCACCGGGCCAGGCGTCGACTGGCCCGGGTGGCGGCAGGCATTTCGGCGGCGTGTCGAAGACATCGCCGCTCATCACGAGACTCATCATGTCAGTTTCTCTGCAACCGTCGTCCTCACCGCGCCCATCGCGCGTGCGCTACTGGATGCTCTTTCTGGTATTCGTGGGCACGGTCATCAACTACGTCGACCGTGCCAATCTGTCCGTGGCTGCACCGATGCTCAAGCAGGAGTTCGGCCTTGGTCCGGTGGAGCTGGGCTTCATCTTTTCGGCCTACGCGTGGACGTATGTCATCGCGAATATTCCCGGCGGGTGGGTCATTGACCGTTTCGGCACGCGTGCCATCTACGGTATTGCCATTCTCAGTTGGTCGGTGCTGACCTTCATGCAAGGCTTCGCAACGCGATTCGTCACGCTGTTCGGCATGCGCCTGGGCGTGGGCATTGCCGAAGCGCCAACGTTTCCGGTCAACAACCGCGTCGTTTCGATCTGGTTTGCGCAACGCGAGCGGGGCGTGGCCACCAGCATCTATCTTGTGGGGCAGTACATCGGCATGGCGGCGCTCACGCCTGTGCTGTTCTGGATTGCGCACACGTGGGGCTGGCGCGAGATTTTCTACGCGACCGGTCTGCTGGGCATTGTCTGGGCGGGCGTGTGGTACGCCGGCTATCGCGACCCCGACAAATGTTCGTGGGTGAACGCCGCCGAGCTGGAGCACATCCGCAGCGGCGGGGCGCTGGTCGAGGCCAGCCCGGCGGATCGGGCCGCCCCGCAGAAATTCCCGTGGCGCAAGCTGCTGGTGTTGTTCCGCAATCGTCAGATCATCGCGATCTGCGTGGGCAAGTTCGCCTCGCTGTCGTCGCTGTACTTCTTCCTGACGTGGTTCCCGACCTACCTGATTACCGAGCGACACATGACGGTCCTCAAGGCGGGCGGCATGACGTCGGTGCCGTTCGTGGCGGCGTCCATTGGGGTGGTGTGCGGCGGTCTGCTCTCCGACTGGTTGCTGCGTCGCGGCGTGGCGGTCGGCACGGCGCGCAAGACGCCCATCGTGACCGGCTTGCTGCTGGTGCCGACGATGTCGCTTGCCGTGCTCACCGACGCCAACTGGCTGGTGATCGCCATCATGTCGTTCGCGTTCTTCGCGCAAGGCGTGGCGTCGGCGTCGTGGTCGCTCGTGGCCGACATCGCGCCGAAGGGCATGGTCGGCATCACGGGCGGCGCGGTGAACTTCGCCGGCAATCTCTCGGGCATCGTCACGCCGATTGCGATCGGGTTCATCGTCAAGGCGACCGGCTCGTTCGGCTGGGCGCTGGGGCTCATCAGTCTCTTCGCGATTGCCGGGGTGCTGTGCTACTTGTTGCTGCTCGGCGAGGTGAAGCGCATCGAGCTGGACGACGATGATGAAGGCGGCGAGGGCGCAACCGCCAGCGAGCGCAGTCGGGTCGAAGCGAAGGCCCGCACGGCCTGACGTTCAGCGTACGCGTCAGGTCTCCACGGCCTGACGCCGATAGTCGCCGGGACGGGCCCCGGTCCATTTCCGGAACGCGCGAAAGAACGCGCTCGGATCGGCAAAGCCCAGCGACAGCGCAATCTCCAGCATCGGCTTGGACGTGTGACACAGCGCGTGAATGGCAAGATCGCGGCGCAACTGGTCTTTGATCGACTGATACGACTGGCCCTCATCCTCCAGCCGCCGGCGCAGTGTCGATGGCGTGGTATGGAATTCTTCCGCGAGCGCTTCGAAGGCCGGCCAGCCGTCGGTCGGCATCGCCTTCAGACGCCGCCGTACCCGCGCGACCATCCCCTTCGTGTTCTTGTATTTGAGGATGATGTTGGCCGGCGCGGCGCGCAAGAACTCCTTCACGGACACTTCGTTCTGCACCACCGGCAGATCCAGACACGCCGCATCGAACTCGATGGCGGTATGCGGCGCGTGAAAGACCAGACGCGGGGAATACATCGTCCGGTACTCGTCACTGTAGGCCGGCTCTGCAAACGCGAAGTAAGCGGTGCTGAGCGTGACGCGACGCGCGATCAGCCAGCACATCAACGCATAGAAGAGGATCAGCAGCGTTTCATGCCCGAAGATGCGAGGCGCTTGCGCATCCGCCCGCTCATGGACCTCGAGCCGGGCGAGCGCGCCGTCGCGGACCAGACGCATTGCGAGATCGTCGAGCAGCAATCCCATGAAGCGCGCTGCACGTTGCAGCGCCTGCTCCAGCGTGCGGCAGGTAACGACGCTGTGACACAGCATCGCGAAACTGCCGACCTTCATGCGGCGGGAGTCCTGCCCGAAGAATTCATCGTCGAGCGCAAGACTGATCAACCGCCACAGATGCGCGTATCGATCCGCCGACACGCGGGCTTGCGGATGCGCGAGCAACGACGGCGCAATATCGGCCGCACGCAGCAATGCCGTCGGATCGCCGCCGAGCCGCTCGACATGCGCCAATGCGTTGATAACGAAATAGATCGAGATGCTGCCTTTTTCCATGCGTCGCGAAACGGTACGTCGTAGCAAGGGGACGCAAGGATTCTAGCAGTGCGGCCCCTGTCGACGCTTCCGGCGCCGTCCGAAAACGGGTTCGGCGCTTTCCGATTTCGCGTGTGTCGTGGTCTCCCGATCCGTGTGACGACTTACTTCGGTGCCATGCGCAACGCGCCGTCGAGTCGAATGACTTCGCCATTGAGCATGGTGTTCTCCACGATGTGACGCACGAGCGCCGCGTATTCGGACGGACGACCGAGGCGGGGTGGGAAGGGCACCGAGGCCCCCAATGCGGCCTGCACCTCTGGCGTCATGCCGGCCATCATCGGTGTCTCGAAGATCCCCGGCGCAACGGTCACGACGCGCACGCCCACGCGTGCCAGTTCGCGTGCTGCCGGGAGTGTGAGGGCGGCGACACCGCCCTTCGACGCTGCGTACGCCGCCTGACCGATCTGGCCATCGAACGCAGCGATGGACGCCGTGTTCACGATGACGCCACGCTCACCTTCGGCGTCCGCTGTCCCTTCGGCCATGGCCGATGCGGCGATCCGCAGCACGTTGAACGTGCCGATCAGATTCACATTGACGATGCGGGCGAAGCTGTCGAGCCGGTGCGGGCCCTGCTTGCCCAGAATGCGCTCGCCGATGACGAGTCCGGCGCAGTTGACGACGCCATTGAGCGCGCCGAACTCACGGGTGGCGGTGTCGACCAGACGTTGCACGTCGTCCTCGCGCGTGATGTCGGTGGCGACAAAGCGAGCCGCGTCGCCTAGCGCCGTGGCCTGCGCGGCACCGGCTTCGGCGTTGATGTCACCGAGTACGACCTTCGCGCCGGCATCAACGAACATGCGCGCGGTGGCGGCCCCCAGGCCGGACGATGCGCCGGTCACGAGAAAGACACGATCCTTGATTTGCATGAGCTGCGATTCCTGAAAGAAAAGTGGGGCGGCGTTCAGGCGGCGTTGGCCGACGCTTGCGCGGCCTTGGCGATTTCCTGATTGCGCAAGATGAAGCGCTGGAGCTTGCCGCTCGGCGTCTTCGGCAGTTCGGCAACGAATTCGATTTCCCGCGGATAGGCGTGCGCGGAGAGGCGGCGACGAACATGCTCCTGCAACTCGCGCGCGAGCGCGTCGGTGGGCGCGAACTGCGGATGCAGTACGACGAAGGCCTTGACCAGTTCGGTGCGCTCCGGATCCGGCTTGCCGACCACTGCCGTTTCGATGACCGCCGGATGTTCGATCAGCGCGCTCTCCACATCGAACGGCCCGATGCGGTACCCGGCGGACGTGATGACATCGTCATTGCGGCCGACAAAGCTGATGCTGCCGTCCTCATTGCGCTCGACGGTGTCGCCCGAGAGGTAGTAGTCGCCGACGAACGCCGGCGTCTCCCGCTCCCAATAGCCGTTGAACCACATCAGCGGCGATTGTTTGCGATCGAGTGCGAGAACCCCCGGTTGTCCGACCGGACATTCTTGGCCGTTGTCATCGAGCACGACCACACGATGGCCTGGCGAAGCGAAGCCTGCCGCCCCGGCTTGCACGGGATGGGCGAGGGCGTGGTGGTTACAGACGACCATGCCGAGTTCCGTCTGCCCATAGTGATCGTGAATGGTCACGCCGAGATGTTCGGCGAACCAGCGGATGACTTCCGGATTGAGCGGTTCACCGGCGCTGGACACGGCGCGAAGCTTCCCCTTGAGTGGTGCTGCCGCCTTGTCGCCGCCCGCGATGAGCAGGCGGAATGCCGTAGGCGAGCCGGCCAGATTCGTGATGCCCAGCTTGTCGATGATCCGGTACGTGCTCTCGACATTGAACGGGCCGTCATAAAACGTCGTAGGAATACCCATCGCGAGCGGGCCCGTCACGGCGTAATACAAGCCATACGCCCAACCCGGATCGGCGATGTTCCAGAACGTGTCGGTGGGTCGCAGATCGACCGCGTCGCGCATGTAGCCCACGAACGCCAGGATCGCGCGCAGCGGCACCATGACCGGTTTTGCCGACCCGGTCGTGCCGGAGGTGAACATCATCAGAAACGGATCGTCGCCGCGACGCAGCACGGGCTCGAAGTCCGCGGCGTGTTGCTCGACCTCGTGCCAGAAGCTGAAGTCGCCTCGACGCACCCCTTGTCCGCGCGGGCCGCTCACCGTGGCCACGGGCGGGCAGTTCGCCACTTCGTCGAGCTTGGCTCGATTGGCGCCGTCGGTGATCACAAGCTTGCTCTGCGCACTGTGCAGCCGGTGTTCGATGGCCTTCGGCCCGAACGCCGTGAACAACGGTTGGTACACCGCGCCCGCGCGCCAGGTGCCGAGAATCGTCACAAGCAGTTCGGGGGTGCGTGGCAGCAGTCCGCTCACGCGGTCGCCGGGCTGCACGCCCTGTTCACGCAGGAAGTTGGCGAAGCGCGCGCTGAGCGTTTGCAATTGCCGGAAGGTCCACGTCTGGCTCGTGCCGTCCCTCCCTTCCCAGAACAAGGCGATGCGCCCGGGAAGGGCGTGACGGTCGCAGCACTCGATGCAGGCGTTCATCGCGTCGAGATTGCCGGCAAGCGCGGCGCGCACCGCCGCGTCGAGGTCGAACGCCCGATAGGCTTCGGCGTAATCGGCACTTATGGCGGCATTCTTTGCGGCAGTCATTGCGGCAGTCATGGGTCGTCTCCTGTAGTCGGATGCTGGCCGGCGGCAGCGCGCCTATCATGAAAGGACTCGGTCGCGTGTCGCTGACCACCCCCGGCGCCGTCTTGATGGGGCGCGGCGCTCGCGGGGCAATGGCGAAATTCATCGTAATGCGTGGCGTTGGCGGCAGGCAATGCCCAAACGGGTCAGAGTTCGTGAGGGATTTATCCACTCTGCGGGCGGCGAAATCGAGGCTGGTCGGGGCTTTGCCGGTCGCGCGGCTCGGGGGCGTCGGCTGAGATAAGGGTTTGTCCGGGGCGGGTTTCGGACGTTTCCGATGGCAATTCCGCTCATGCAATTTGCCTTTTTTGGCTATGGTGCCAATGCGGCGCGATCCCTACACTGATCCCATCGACATGGCATAAGCGCCGACGATCCATTCGGACAACGTCAGGGTGCAGGAGACAGCACATGGATTTCTATACCGAAGACCAACGCATGATTCGTGACATGGCGCGCACGTTTGCCAGCGAGCAGCTCGCGCCGAATGCCGCGCAATGGGATCGCGATTGCGCGCTGCCCGATGCGATCGTGGCGCAAATGGGCGAACTCGGTCTGCTGGGCATGATGGTGCCCGAGCAATACGGCGGGTCGTACACCGATTACACGGCCTATGCGCTGGCGATGGAAGAGATCGCGGTCGGTTGCGCATCCACCGCCACGATGATGTCGGTTCACAACTCCGTGGGCTGCATGCCGATCCTGAAATTCGGCACGGAAGCACAGCGCGAGCGCTGGCTGCCGGATCTGGCTGCGGGCCGCAAGATCGGGGCGTTCTGCCTGACTGAGCCGCAAGCCGGGTCGGAAGCCAATAATCTGCGAACGCGCGCCGAGCGCCGGGGCGACAAGTGGGTGCTGAACGGCAGCAAGCAGTTCGTGACGAACGGCAAGCGCGCGGCGGTGGCCATCGTGTTTGCCGTGACGGACCCTGCTGCGGGCAAGCGCGGCATTTCGGCATTCATCGTGCCGACGAATACCCCGGGCTTCGAAGTGGGGCGGCCTGAGCACAAGCTTGGCATCCGGGCGTCGGATACCTGCCCGATCACGCTCGTCGATTGTGAGGTGGGCGAGGACGCATTGCTCGGCGAACTGGGGCAGGGGTTGAAGATCGCGCTGTCCAACCTCGAGGGCGGACGCATCGGCATTGCCGCGCAGGCGCTCGGTGTGGCGCGTGCCGCCTTCGAGGCGGCGCTGCGCTACGCAAGCGAGCGTCAGCAGTTCGGCAAGCCGATCCGCGAGCATCAGAGCATTGCGAACATGCTGGCCGACATGACAACACGCATCAACGCGGCGAGATTCCTGGTGCTCCATGCGGCGGCGTTGCGCACGCAGGGGTTGCCGTGTCTGTCGGAGGCGTCGCAGGCCAAGCTGTTCGCATCGGAGTTGGCCGAATGGGTGTGCTCACACGCGATTCAGATTCACGGCGGTTACGGTTATCTCGAGGACTATCCGGTGGAGCGTCATTACCGAGATGCCCGCATCACGCAGATCTACGAGGGCACCAGCGAGATTCAGCGTCAGGTCATTGCGCGCGCGCTGGACTGATCGCGTCGCGGCAATCACTGCAAATCGTATCGCTACACGCGTGTGCGTATGTCCGCGACGTGCGACAGGGCATCGCCGGGAGGAGGGAGAGTGAATCTGCGTGAGAACGCCGTTGAGGCGCAAGACGAAGTGCTGTTCGATGTGGTCAATGGGTTCGGCGTGATCACGCTGAACCGGCCGCGTGCATTGAACGCGATTACGCACGGCATGGTGCGCTCGATGTGGGCGCAGCTCAACGCCTGGGCCGATGACCCGGCAGTGCGGGCCGTGTTGATCGAAGGCGCGGGCGAGAAGGCGTTCTGCGCGGGAGGCGACGTGCGAGCGCTTTACGATAGCCGCGTGAATCACGCCGACCATCATCATGCGTTCTTCGTCGACGAATATCGTCTCGACTATCTGATTCACCGGTATCCGAAGCCGTATATCGCGCTGCTCGACGGCATTGTGATGGGCGGCGGCATGGGCGTTGCGCAGGGGGCGGCATTGCGCATCGTGACCGACCGCACACGATTGGCGATGCCGGAGACTGGCATTGGCCTGTTCCCGGATGTCGGGGCCAGTTGGTTCCTGGGGCACCTGGCGCCAACGCTGGCGCGCTATCTGGGGCTGTCCGGCGTGACCATCACCGCCGCTGACGCCTTGTATTGCGGACTCGCCGACGTCTGGCTCGAGGGCGACGCGCCTGAGCAACTCAAAGCGATGCTCCATCAATTCGACTGGGGCACTGGCACTGGCACCGGCACCGGCACCGACACCGACACCGGCGCAGCGGTACGCTCGGCGGCGAGCGGTGCGGGACGGCAGACGTCGGGTTCGGTGGATCTGCTGGCGCGACTGCGCGCGGCTATCCTGCCGCTGGGCCGCACGTGGACCGGCGACGCGCCGCTTGCACAGGTGAGGGCAACGCTCGATCGGCATTTCAGCGCCATCGACGTGCAGGGCATCGTGGCGTCGCTTGCCGACGATGGGCAAACGCCGTGGGCGGCCGAGACACTGGCATTGTTGCAGCAGCGCTCACCGCTGAGTCTGTGCGTGACCGACCGGCAATTGCAGAAAGGGCGTCGCCTCGATCTGGCCGATGCCTTCCGGATGGAACTGGTGCTGGGCCACCACGCGTTCGCGACGGGAGACTTCGTCGAAGGCGTTCGGGCGCTGCTCATCGATAAGGACAAACAGCCGCGCTGGCGTTATGCCACGCTGGCGGACGTGCCGGCGGCAGAGGTCGATGCCTTCTTCGTCTCGCCGTGGCCGGAAGACGGTCATCCCCTCAAAGCGCTCGGGGAGCATTGAACTCGGGCAAACGCGTGCGACAATGCCGGTTTTGCGGGGGACCGCACAATCCGTTGGAGTCCAGATGCTCGTCGAAATCGCCCGTCTGCTGCTAGACCTTGTTTTTTCGCTATTCGGCGCTTTGTTGCTGTTGCGTGTGTGGATGCAGGCCACCCGGTTGCCGCCGCGTAATCCGCTCTCACAGGGGGTGTTCCAGTTCACAAACTGGATTGTGTTGCCGCTGCGGCGTGTCGTGCCGGGCGTTGGCGGGATCGATTGGGCGTGCGTGGTCGCCGCGTGGTTGAGCGCCGTTGTCTACCTGGTGCTCATCACGGCCGTGGTGGGGGTGTCGCCGGTGTCGGTGTTCCCGCGTGGCTTGCTGGTGGCGCTGGTGCTGGTCGCCAAGTGGGGCGCCAACCTCGTGATGTGGCTGACGCTGCTGATGGCGGTGCTGTCGTGGGTCAATCCGCGTGCCGCCGCCATGCCGATTCTTCAGCATTTGCTCGACCCGCTGCTGCGCCCGATCCGTCGTGTCATTCCGACGATGGGCGGCTTCGACCTGTCGCCGCTTGGGCTGTTCCTGCTGATGCAGATCCTGCTGATCGTGCTCGCCCGCTTAAGCCTGTTCTTCGCGACCCTCTGAGCGCTTTGCGCCCTCTGAGAACTCTGCGCCCTCTAAGCCCTTTGAAGCGTCGACAGGCAGCGCCGCTGCCTGTTGCAACGCACTCAGCGCAGACGACTTAGCCAGCTCAGGCATCGCAGACAACTCACGGACGGTCTGCCCGACGGATACACTCGCCGGCGCGGATCGTCCGCTGACACCCTTCCCAGCCTCCTGATCCGCGCGTCGCGCGCTCGTCATCGTCAGATGCGGCGCTTCTGCACGCTCGCCGACCGAGCGCTCCAGCCCCAGACGACGCAGCACCCGGTGACCGTCCTCGGTCACGATGACTTTGGCTTGTCCTTGATTGACATCCACATGCACCAGACGCGCTTGCTCCAGCGCGGCAAGATCCGGCGGTTCGAGCGCGTCGGCATCGATGGGTCCAAGGGATGCCGCCGCGAGCAACAGTGTGGCGATTTCATGCGGACTCAGCATGGTCATGCTCCTTGAGGCGAATTCATATCGTTAGCGTACCGGGCAGATGTAAGCCCGCGACTACGCCATGTTTACCGCAAGTTACGACTCGCCTCCGACCAAGCCTCCCCAGGCGGTCCTGTGACAGTCTTGTGTTCCGTTGCCTGAATGTTTCGCGACGGTAGAACACCGTCGCGCACTGACACCGTAATTCTGAAGTCGGATCGCAAAGCGACCGGCAAGTTCGTGGATTCGGGTTTCCCCTAGTATGCCCGTATTTTACGTATTGATGTGACGCGTCCCCCTTGTTTTGACAGGGTTTGCAAGGGATTGAGGGGGAGCGCGCGGATGCCCCGGCAGCATTTGAACTATTTTTTTTCTTTTGACGGGGTGCTGATGAAAATATACTTTCCTTCAATTCAATGGACAGACGTGACTCATGATTGACGCCGAATCGTTGCCCGCCGATCTGCCGCTCACCGAGCGCATCGTGCGAGCCATGCCCGATCTGACGCCAGCGCAACAGCGCATGGCGGCGTTCGTGCTTGACAACACGTTTCGTGCCGCGACCATGCGTATCGATGAATTCGCCGATGCCGTGGGCGTGTCGCCTGCCACGGTCAATCGCTTCGCACGTGCGCTCGGCTTCGACGGCTATCCGCAGTGCCGCGCGGCGATGGTGCGCGGGTACGAGGCAACGCTCGCGCCGATCGAGAGTCTGCGCACGAGCAAGGCGCAGGTGAGCGCGAGCGCCGATGTGATGGCCGCGTCGCTGGCACAGGCCGTCGAGAATCTGGACTGGACGCGTCGGGCGCTCGACGCCGGCACGTGCGAGCGTGCCGTCGAATCGATCTTGCAGGCGCGTCGCATCTATGTGTTGGGGCTGGGCGCGAGCGGGTATCTCGCCGGGCTGCTGCACCACGGTCTCGATCCTTACTGCGAGAACGTGCAGGCGGTCGTCGGTGCCGGGGGATCGACGCATGCCGCGCGTCAGCTCTTCAAACTGCGCGAGGGCGATCTGGTGATCGCGCTGGCCTTCCCGCGCTACGTGTCGGACACCATCACGCTGTGCCGGCGCCTGCGCGGACGCGGCGTGCCCGTGATGGTACTCACGGACAGCCCGACGTCGCCGTTGGCGCCGCTTGGCGACATCGTGATCTTCGTGCGCAGCAAGCCGCGTTTGTCGAGCAACTCGGAAGCGAGTGTGCTGGCGATCATCGACGCGCTGTGCGATGCCGTTGCCCAGCGCGCCAAACACGCGGTGGACCGCGCCACCGAACTCACCGATTTCTTGCTGCCGTGGCTCGATTCGGCATCGCTGGCCTCGGCAGCGAGTGCGAGTACGAGTGCGAGTGCACCGGCCAATGCCGCCGCAGGAACGGTCGTGGGGCGCGTCGTTACGCCGCAACGCACGGCCGCCGCGAACGCCACGGCAAACACGCTTGCAAACGCGGCGGCCGCCGCGACCGCCACTACCCAAGGCGTACCGAACTCGGCCCATCAGGCCACGCCCCGCCTTGCGCCGGGCGCTCAGGACAGAAAGGACAAAGCATCATGAGTCACGCCCAACGCGCGGTCATCGCCATTCATGGCGGCGCCGGAACCATCAGTCGCGATACCTCGCCCGAAGAACTCAAGGCTTATCACGAGGCGCTCGCCGAGGTGTTGCGTGCGGGGCAGGCCGTGCTCGCGGCGGGCGGTTCGGCGCTCGACGCCGTCACCGAAGCGGTGCGTCATCTCGAAGATTGCCCCCGCTTCAACGCGGGACGCGGCGCTGTATTCACGCACGAAGGCACGCACGAACTCGACGCGGCCATCATGGACGGCGCTACGCTCGACGCCGGCGCGATCGCCTGCGTTCACCGCTTACGCAATCCGATCCTCGCCGCACGCTCGGTGCTCGAGCACAGCCCGCACGTGCTGCTCGTGGGCGAAGGCGCTGAAGCTTTCGCGGCCGCCAACGGCGCTGAACTGGTCGACCCCGAATACTTCTTCACCGAAACGCGCTACGCCCAATGGCAACGTGCGCTGGCCGATGCGGCCGTGGCGCTCGACCATGACATGCCGCTCAAGACGGAGCCCATCGATCCGGACACCAAGTTCGGTACGGTCGGCGCGGTGGCTTGCGATAGCTACGGGCACGTGGCGGCGGCGACCTCCACGGGCGGCATGACGAACAAGGCCGTCGGCCGCGTGGGCGATTCGCCGCTCATCGGCGCCGGTTGCTATGCGAACGATGCCACGGCGGCGGTCTCGGCCACGGGCACGGGCGAGGCGTTCATTCGCGCGGTCGCGTGCTACGAAGTGGGCGCGTTGATGGCGTACGCCGGTCTGTCGCTCGCCGATGCCGCCGAGCGGGTGATCCGCGAGCGCCTGCCGCGCGTGCAGGGCCGTGGCGGGCTGATCGCGGTGGACGCACACGGTAACGTCGCGTTGCCGTTCAATACCGAAGGGATGTATCGCGGCGTGGCGCGTGTGGGCGAGACGCCCGTCACGGCCATTCACGCGTAAGTCCCGAGCCGTAAGTCTCGGAAAGATAAGTCCCGGCAAGACCGGGCTTGGAAAGACTGGGCCCTGAAAGATAAGGCCGAGCCGTTGACGGCAAGACCTTCAGTACCCGATTCAGCAAGCGAAGATTAGCGAGGACAGGCGTGGCAGAGCGCAAGACAACCCCTACGATTTCGTTGCCCGACGAGCGCGTGCTCGACGTGAGCGGCCTTACCGTGCAATTCGCGACGTCCGAGCGCGTGGTCACGGCCGTGCGCGACCTGTCCTTCCATGTCGACCGTGGCGAGACGCTCGCCATCGTGGGCGAATCGGGCTCGGGCAAGTCGGTGACGTCGCTCGCCGCGATGCGTCTCGTCGAGAACGGCGGCGGCACCATCACCCATGGCTCGATGATCATGCGCCGCCGCAACGGCAAGCTCGTCGACCTGACGCGCGCCAGCGGCCGGACCATGCGCAGCATTCGCGGTGCCGACATGGCGATGATCTTCCAGGAGCCGATGACCTCGCTCAACCCGGTGTTCCCGGTCGGCGAGCAGATCGCGGAATCCATTCGTCTGCACCAGCACAAGGACGCCGCATCCGCGCGCGCCGAAGCCCTGCGCATGCTAGAACTCGTGCGCATTCCCGAGGCACGCCGCGTGCTCGGCCGCTTCCCGCATCAGCTCTCGGGCGGCATGCGTCAGCGCGTGATGATCGCGATGGCACTGTCATGCAAGCCGGGCCTGCTGATTGCCGACGAACCGACGACGGCGCTCGATGTGACGATTCAGGCGCAGATCCTGCAACTGATTCGCGCGCTGCAAGACGAGATGCACATGGGGGTCGTGTTCATCACGCACGACATGGGCGTGGTGGCGGAAGTGGCTGACCGTGTGCTGGTCATGCACCGTGGCGACAAGGTCGAAGAGGGTCCGTCGCGCGAGATTTTCGCCGCGCCGCGCGAGCGTTACACGCAGGCGCTGCTCTCCGCCGTGCCGCGTCTGGGCTCGATGCATGGCACCGACCTGCCGGCCCGTTTCCCGCTGCTGCGCTACGACGCACCGGCCGACGCCAAGCCCGTTGCCGAGACCCCGCAGCCGAGCGTCAAGACCGACGCCGGTCCGATTCTGCGCGTGAAGGATCTCGTCGCCCGCTTCGACGTGCCGTCGGGCTTCTTCGGCCGGGTGAAGCAACGCGTGCACGCTGTCGAGCGAGTGAGCTTCGACCTGTATCCGGGTGAGACCCTGGGTCTCGTGGGCGAGTCGGGCTGCGGCAAGTCGACCACCGGCCGGGCGTTGCTGCGTCTGGTCGCGAGCCAGGGCGGTTCGATCGAATTCGGCGGCAAGCCGATTCAGGACCTTGCCGGACGCGCCTTGCAGACGCTGCGCCGCGACATCCAGTTCATCTTCCAGGATCCGTTCGCCTCGCTCGACCCGCGCCTGACCGTGGGTTTCTCGATCATGGAGCCGCTGCTCGTGCATGGCGTGGCCAGCGGCGCCGAGGCCGAGAGGCGCGTGGCCGAGTTGCTCGAGCGCGTGGGCTTGCCGCCGGAGTATGCACAACGCTACCCGCACGAGTTTTCGGGCGGTCAGCGTCAGCGCATCGCGATCGCGCGGGCGCTGGCGCTCAAGCCGAAGGTCGTGATCGCCGACGAGTCGGTCTCGGCGCTCGACGTCTCCGTGCAGGCGCAGATCATCAACCTGATGCTCGACCTGCAAAAGGAGTTCGGCATCGCGTTCCTGTTCATTTCGCACGATATGGCGGTCGTGGAGCGCATCAGCCACCGTGTGGCGGTGATGTACCTCGGCCAGATCGTGGAGATCGGCCCGCGTCGCGCCATTTTCGAGAACCCGCAACACCCGTACACGAAGAAGCTGATGTCGGCGGTGCCGATCGCCGATCCGGCACGCCGTCACGCCAAGCGGGAACTGTTGACGGAAGAAATTCCGAGTCCGATCCGCGCGGTCGGCGACGAACCGCAGGTGCAGCCGCTGGTGGAAGTCGGCGCGGGGCACTTCGTGGCGCGCCACCACGTGGCGGGCGCTTATTGAGCCGGTGGGTGCGGCAGCGCGGCCCGATGCCCGCGCTGCCCGTCACCGGCATGGTTTCCCCCGGGGGCTGATTCCCCGGTAGCTCAGGCAGTACCCAGTTGCAGCTCTCTTTGTAGCCACATGTCCGCCAAGGGAAGCAGTCGCAAGACTCGCTCGCGGCGACCCCGTCAGACCAGAAGGAGAAAGACAGATGTCGAAAAACGCTTTGTTGGGCGCTCGCTGGAAAACCGCGCTTGCGTCCGTCGCTGTGACTTGCGCCGCCCTCGGTGCAGCGCCGGCGTTTGCCGCCAAGGATGTCGTGATGGCCGTGCAGTCGACCTTCACGACAATGGACCCGTACGACGCCAACGACACGCTGTCGCAGGCCATCGCCAAGTCGTTCTACGAGGGCATGTTCGGTTTCGACAAGGACATGAAACTCATCAACGTGCTGGCCGATAGCTATACGGTCTCGCCGGACGGCCTCGTCTACACGATCAAGCTCAAGTCGGGCGTGAAGTTCCAGGACGGCACGAACTTCGATGCCGCCGCCGTCAAGGCGAACTTCGACCGCGTGACGAATCCGGACAACAAGCTCAAGCGCTACAACCTGTACAAGGAAATCGCCAAGACCGAAGCGGTCGATGCGCATACGGTGAAGTTCACGCTCAAAGAGCCGTTCTCGCCGTTCATCAACACGCTGGCTCACCCGTCGGCCGTCATCATTTCGCCCGAAGCCCTCAAGAAGTACGGCAAGGACATCGCTTCGCATCCGGTCGGCACCGGCCCGTTCGAGTTCGTCGAATGGAACCGCACCGATTACGTGAAGGTGAAGAAGTTCGACGGCTACTGGAAGAAGGGCTATCCGAAGGTCGACACGATCACCTTCAAGCCGGTGGTCGATAACAACACGCGTGCCGCGGTCATGCAGACCGGCGAAGCCGGTTTTGCTTTCCCGGTGCCGTATGAGCAGGCCGACGGTCTGAAGGCGAGCGGCAAGGTCGACGTGATCGCCGGCCCGTCGATCATCCAGCGCTACGTCAGCTTCAACACGAAGCAGAAGCCGTTCGACGACGTGCGTGTGCGCCAGGCCATCAACTACGCCATCAACAAGGAAGCGCTGGTGAAGGTGGCCTTTGCAGGCTACGCCGCGCCGGCCGACGGTGTGGTGCCGCAGGGCGTCGACTACGCGGCCAAGACCGGTCCGTGGCCGTACAACCCGGCCAAGGCGAAGCAATTGCTCAAGGAAGCCGGTTATCCGAACGGTTTCGAGACCACGCTGTGGTCGGCTTACACGTACACCACGGCCCAGAAGGTGATCCAGTTCGTGCAGCAGCAACTGGCGCAAGTGGGCATCAAGGCGCAGGTGCGCGCGCTCGAAGCTGGTCAACGTGTCGAGCTGGTCGAGTCGGCACCGGACCCCGACAAGGCGCCGGTGCGCATGTACTACGTGGGCTGGTCGTCGTCGACGGGCGAAGCCGACTGGGCGCTGCGCCCGCTGCTGGCCTCCGAGTCGATGCCGCCGAAGCTGTTCAACACGGCGTACTACAAGAACGACGCGGTGGATGCGGACTTCAACAAGGCGCTGCTCACGACCGATCGTGCCGAGAAGACCCGGCTCTACACGGACGCTCAGCAGAAGATCTGGAACGATGCGCCGTGGGCGTTCCTCGTGACGGAAAAGCTGCTGTACGCACGCAACAAGAACCTGTCGGGGGTGTACACGATGCCTGACGGCTCGTTCAACTTCACCGACATTTCGATGAAGTAAGGCTCACGCGCAAGTGTGAAGTGCCCGCGCCGCCGCATCGGCTGGCGGCGCGGATTACCGCAAGACATGGTTTGGCAAGACGTTCGGCAAGACTGCGATGCTCAATTACTTTCTCAAACGCCTGCTCGGCCTGATCCCCACGCTGCTGATCGTGGCAGTGCTGGTGTTCGGCTTCGTGCACATGTTGCCGGGCGATCCGGCGCGTCTGGCCGCCGGCCCGCAGGCAGACGAGGCGACCGTGACGCTGGTGCGTCAGGATCTCGGCCTCGACAAGCCGCTGCTCACGCAATTCACCCACTTCATCTCGCACGCGGTGCGGGGCGACTTCGGTTTGTCGATGCGCAGCAAGCAACCGGTCTCGGAGGAGATCGGCAGCCGCTTCATGGCGACGTTCTGGCTCACGCTGGTGAGCATGATCTGGTCGGTCATCATCGGCATGGGACTGGGGGTGGCGTCTGCCGTCTGGCGCAACCGCTGGCCCGACCGGCTGGGCATGACGTTCGCGGTCTCAGGCATCTCGTTCCCGGCATTCGCGCTGGGGATGTTGCTGATGCAGGTTTTCTCGGTGCAGCTCGGATGGCTGCCCACGATAGGCGCCGACTCCTGGAAGAGCTACATCCTGCCTTCGATCACGCTCGGCGCTGCGGTGGCGGCCGTGATGGCGCGCTTTACCCGCTCGGCGTTCGTCGAAGTGCTTCACGAGGACTTCGTGCGCACCGCGCGCGCGAAGGGGCTCAACGAAATGCACGTGGTGTTCAAGCACGCGCTGCGCAACGCCATGATTCCCGTCGTCACGATGATGGGCTTGCAGTTCGGCTTTTTGCTCGGCGGCTCGATCGTCGTCGAGGTGGTGTTCAACTGGCCGGGGCTCGGACGTCTGCTGATCGATTCGGTCGAGATGCGCGACTACCCGGTGATTCAGGCGCTGGTATTGCTGTTCTCGCTCGAGTTCATTCTGATCAACCTCGTGGTCGACGTGCTGTACGCCGTCATCAACCCGACCATTCGCTACAAGTGAGGCACGCATCATGAACGCGGGTCAACCCACTACTGTTACCAATACCGCCGCCTCCGCCAGCAGTAATCGCGTACGTACGCCGTGGCGCGAATTCTGGCGCAAATTCAAGAAGCAGCACATCGCCATGGTCGCCGGGGCGTTCGTGCTGGTGCTGGTCATCATCGCGATTCTGGCGCCGCACCTCGTGCCGTTCGATCCGGAGAACTTCTTCGACTACGACGCGCTCAACGCCGGGCCGTCGTCGAAGCACTGGTTCGGTGTCGACTCGCTCGGACGCGACATCTTCAGCCGTGTGCTCGTGGGCACGCGGATCTCGCTTGCCGCCGGTTTCGGCTCGGTCGCGATCGGTGCCGTGATCGGCACCTTGCTCGGCCTGCTCGCGGGCTACTACGAAGGCTGGTGGGATCGCATCGTCATGCGTATTTCTGACGTGCTGTTCGCTTTCCCGGGCATTCTGCTCGCCATCGGTGTGGTGGCCGTGCTGGGTAACGGCATGGTGAACGTGATCGTCGCGGTCGCCATCTTCTCGATTCCGGCGTTTGCTCGGCTCGTGCGCGGCAACACGCTGGTGCTCAAGCAACTGACGTACATCGAAGCGGCGCGCTCCATCGGCGCGTCGGACTGGACGATCATCATGCGGCACATTCTGCCCGGCACGGTGTCGTCGATCGTGGTGTATTTCTCGATGCGTATCGGCACGTCGATCATTACCGCCGCGAGCCTGTCGTTCCTCGGTCTGGGCGCTCAGCCGCCCACGCCCGAGTGGGGCGCGATGCTCAACGAGGCCCGCGCCGACATGGTCAACGCGCCGCACATCGCCATCTTCCCGAGTCTGGCCATTTTCCTGACCGTACTCGCGTTCAATCTGTTGGGCGACGGCCTGCGCGACGCGCTCGATCCGAAGCTCGACCGCCATTGACCTCATTGCGCTAAGTGCAGGAGGCGCGACATGACCCCATCGTCCGACCCTCGCGAAGCCTTGTTCGGTGCCCCCTACGTGGGGCTTCTGCCCGCCGGGGCGCGCCATGCGATCACAGACGTGCCGGGCGTTTTCGTCGGTCATGTCACGATTGCGGACGGCCCGTTGCAGACGGGCGTCACGGTGGTGTGTCCGACCCCCGCCGACGCCGCGAGTGTCAGCGCCGGGGCGACGTCTCCCGACGCCGGCTGGGATCCGTTTCGCACCAAGATCCCGGCGGCCGCTGCCGTCATCAACGGTTTTGGCAAGAGCGTCGGTCTGATGCAGATCGACGAACTCGGTGTGCTCGAAGCGCCTGTGGCGCTCACCAATACGTTTTCCGTCAGCCATGTGGTGCTCGGTCAACTTCGCGCGGCCATCGCGGCAAATCCGGACATCGGACGCGGCAGCCCGTCGCTGAACCCGACCGTTCTCGAATGTAACGACGGCTACCTCAACGACATGCAGGCGTTCGCCGTGACCGAGGCGCACTATGCCCAGGCGCTCGCGAATGCCTCGTGCGAGGTTGAGCAGGGCGCGGTCGGTGCCGGGCGCGGCATGTCGAGCTTCGGTCTCAAGGGCGGTATCGGCTCCGCGTCGCGAGTTGTGCAGACGGCGGGGCAGACGTTTACCGTCGGTGTGCTGGTGCTGTCGAACTTCGGCCGCCCCTCGCAACTGACGATCGCCGGGCGCCACGTCGGACCGGTGCTCGATGAGCGTCTGGCGCAGCCTGAGCAAAGCACGGCACCCGAGCGCGGTTCCATCATCATGCTGGTCGCCACCGACGCGCCGCTCGATGCGCGCCAGTTGCGCCGCGTCGCCACGCGCACGGGCGCCGGACTGGCGCGTACCGGTTCGGTGTACGGTCACGGCAGCGGCGACGTCGCGCTCGCCTTTACCACGGCCTATACGGTGTCGCACGACGCAATGGGCCGCGTCGCGCCCGCCGCCCTCGTGCCCGACGCGTTACTCGATCCGATTTTTCAGGCCACCGCCGACGCCACCGAACAGGCGATCCTGCACGCGCTCTTTGCGGCAGAGTCCGTGCTCGGGCGCGATGCGCATGTGCGGCGCGCGCTTGCCGACGTGCTGCCCGACTGGGCAACGCTGTGAGCCTTTCTCTCTCTTGCTGACATCATGCGAATTCTGATCTCCACTGACATCGAAGGCGTGGCGGGCGTTTTTCACGCCGAACAGACCCGGGCGGGCAACGGCGAATACGAACGCGCCCGCCGCTGGATGACGCGCGAGGCCAATGCGGCCGTCGAAGGGGCGTTCGCCGGCGGGGCGACCGAAGTCATGGTCAACGATTCGCATGGCGGCTTTCGCAATCTGCTGCCCGATGACCTCGATCCGCGTGCCCGCCTCGTGCTGGGCAAGCCGCGCTATCTCGGCATGGTGGCCGGGGTGGAAGCCGGCTGCGACGCGCTGTTCATGATCGGGTACCACGGCAAGGCGCAGAGCACCGGGATTCTGGCCCACACGATCAACAGCTTCGCCTTTGCGCGGGTGTGGCTGGCGGGCGTGGAAGCGAGCGAGGCCATGCTGTACGGCGCGCTCGCGGGCGAGCGTGGTGTGCCGATGGTCATGGCGAGCGGCGACGACGTTTTCTGCGAGGAGACGCAACTGATCTTCCCGCACGCGCGTTTCGTGCAGACGAAGGCGGCCTGGGGGCAGGGCAGCGGCATGACGCTCAGCCCGAGCCAGTCATGCGACCTGATTCGCGACGCCGCGAAGGCATCGCTCGCGGAACCGCGCAAATGGCATGCGTACAAGGTGCAGACACCCGTGGAAGTGCGTCTGCAAGCACAGACCACCGCGCTGGCCGATCTCTTCTGCCAGTGGCCCACGCTCGAACGGGTCGACGGTGTCACGTTGCAGTACGTGGCGCCCAGCGTCGAGGCGGCGGTGCGGATCCTGAACTGCCTGTCGGCCATGTCGTTCATGCTGCGCTAAGCGGTGGCCCGGCAGCGTGCCGAGGCTTTGGCTTCCTGACCTTCCCGACCTTACCAATCCTTTCCAAATCGCCCATTACCCCGAGGTAATCGGGGTTTTTGACCGGGTTTTGACGCGGGCTACCGACGTGGTATTCCCTGTCAACCGACCGGGCATTGGCCGTTGAGCCGCGCCAATGCTGGTTTTGCTGCCGCGTGTTGTTAAGGCGCTACTGAATAGGGGTTCGCCGCTGCCGGACGTCAAGGCCCGGCATGCGATAATCCGTAATATTTTGTAACAGGTGCACCGCCCTATGGGGTGCAACTTCGGATTATTGAGTGCCGGCGAGTCCGGCGGTGAATCATGGATATCAGAAACGCCCGACGTTGGGCGGAGCCCGGCGCCAAGCGTTACGTCGGCGCGTTAATGGTGGTACTTGCTGCGTTTCTTGTTCGCAGCCTGCTGCATCCGGTGCTCGATCACTCGATGCCAGGCCTCTTTTTTGCCTGCGCGGTCATCATCGTCGAATTCCTGTGGGGTCTGGGGCCGGCGATCATGGCGATGATCATCAGCATCCCGATTTTCGACTTTTTCTTCGTGCCGCCGTTTCGCGACATTGCCGAGCTGGATCGTCGCGATGCGCTAATCGTCACGGGCTTCCTGATGATTACGCCGCTGGCCGTCGTGCTGATCGAGCGCCTGCGTCGCGCCCAGTACCGCGCCGAGTTGATCGCGGAAGTCGCACAGACGCGCTACGAGATGTTGCTGCGCGCCGAGAACGAGCGCATGTTGCTGTCCGACTCGGTGCAGTTGGGCAATGCCTTGATGACGTATCTGACGAAGCACCTCGATACCATCTTCTATCTGGCCAATCCGGCGACGCATTACGAATTCGTCGACGAGCATTTCCGCCGGGCGACGGGCGTCACGCCCGAAGTCGTCAAGCGCGAGGGGCTGCGTGCACTGCTGCATCCGGAGGATGCAAAGCGTCTGGCGGGACTGTTCTGTGTCGATGGCGAGCGTCCCCAGCACGGCGCGCACAACCTGCGAATGCGCACTCGGGAAGGCGGCTATGAAATGTTCCACTGCGAATTACAGTATTTCCGCGCCCATGTCGGCACGTACGTGATTCTGCGTTTGCATGCGGGGCCGGCGGTGCGTCCGGTCACGCCGCTGCATACGCTCACGCCGGCGGCCAATGCGCGGGATGTTATCGAGACGCCGGTCGTCTCTGGCGGAGTTTGACGATGTTCCAGGACGATATCTTCTACAAGGGCGGCGAACATGCGGTGCTGCTGTTACCGGGGCTGTCGAGCACACCGCTCGAGATGCGTCCGGTGGCGAAGGCGTTGCATCGCGACGGCTATACCGTTTCGGTGCCCCATATCGAGGGCTACGGGCTCGGCACGCCGTGCACCCACTGGCGCTCCTGGATCGCCGCAGCGCGCGCGAAATATCGCGAATTGCGTGACACGCATGAAACCGTGTCGATATGCGGCCTGAGCATGGGGGCGACGCTCAGTCTTGCCGTCGCCGAGGAAGAGCCGGATATTACGGCGCTCTCGCTGCTGGCCGTCACGCTCGTGTACGACGGCTGGACCATTCCCTGGTATTACCCGCTCATCGATCTGGTCTACCACACGCCATTGCGTCATCGCTATCGCTATCAGGAGAAGGCGCCTTACGGCCTGAAAAACGAAGCGCTGCGCGCACGTGTGGCGAAGTCGATGTCGCTGCACGACGCCTCCGAAATCGGCTCGGCCTCGTTGCCGCTGGCGCATCTGTACAACGCGCGTCGACTGGCGGCGCACGTGCGCGGCCGGCTGGGTCGTGTGACGGCCGACTGCCTGATCATTCACGCGGTGGACGACGACACGTCGAGTCCGCACAATGCGCGCATCGTCTACGAGGGCGTGTCGTCCCAGGTGAAGCAGAAGTGCCTGCTCGGCGAGAGCTATCACATTCTGACGATGGACAACGAGCGCGAGACCGTCGCCGACGAGACGCGCCGTTTCTTCCGCGACGCCGTCGCGCGCAGCACCGGCGCGGCCACGTCCGAGACGCGCATCATCTCCAAGGCGCTGCTGCGCGCCAAGCGCCGTCAGGCTGCTGCCTGATCGCCGTCTGATCCCCGCCTGATCCATAGGAATCTGAAGAGATAAGGCGCAGCACGGGCATGCGCGCGTGTGCCGCCTTCTCTTCGTTTCTCACGCCTTGCGAACGTGATGAGGTGGCCGCTCACCCGACTGGCCGCCTGATACGGTCGTGTCTGTCGGCCGCGTCATCATCCGTATTGTGAAGGGCGCGTGGTGTCATCAAACTGCCATCGATAGCCGGTTATGGTCGGGGTTTCCCGATCCAGCCGCCGGCATGACCTGCTGGCGGCGCTGTACACATCCGCCATGTCATCGCTCGTCATCGAATCCGTCAGCAAGCAGTGGGGCAATACACACGCGCTTCAAGACGTGAGTTTCGCGGCCGACGCCGGCTCGCTGGTCGTGCTGCTCGGCCCGTCGGGGTGCGGCAAGTCGACGCTGCTGCGCATGATCGCGGGCCTCGATACGCCGAGCACCGGACGCATTGTGCTGGGCGGCACCGACGTGACCGGGCTGCCACCGGCACGTCGCAAGCTCTCGATGGTGTTCCAGTCGTACGCACTCTTCCCGCATCTGTCGGTGCGCGAGAACCTGCTGTTCGGTCTGCGTGTGCGCGGCGAACCGGCGCGCCACTATCCGCAACGTCTGGCGCGGGTGGCATCGCTGCTCGGGCTCGAACCGTATCTGGAACGCAAGCCGTCACAACTCTCGGGCGGTCAGCAACAGCGTGTCGCCCTGGGCCGCGCAGTGATCGCCGAGACGTCAGTCTGTCTGATGGACGAACCGCTCTCGAATCTCGACGCTCAACTGCGTCAGGAGATGCGTCGTGAGATCCGCGCGCTGCAACAGCAACTCGGCATGACGCTCGTCTACGTGACCCACGATCAAACCGAAGCGATGAGCATGGCCGATCAGGTCGTGTTGCTGCGCGACGGTCGCATTGAACAGAGCGGTGCACCGCACACGCTCTATGCCACGCCCGCCACCCGTTTTGCCGCGAGCTTCATCGGCACGCCGCCGATGCAATTGCTGCGCCTCGTGCGTCATGGCGATGCGCTGGTGCCGGCCGGCCAGACCGGCCCGGCGCTGGCCCCGGCCGGCGCGCTGGACGCCGCGTTGCTCGGCCTGCGCCCGGAGCATGTGCACGCAGTCCCGCCCACGTCGGTGGGCGCGGTGCTCGCCACGGTAAGCGCTGTCGAATACCTGGGCGCCGACACGCTCGTCGCCTGCACGCTGGGTGACGCAGGCGAGCTCGCCACGCGCGTGCCGGGGCATCGTTCGTTTGTGCCGGGCGAAGCCATTGGCCTGCAATGGGAGGCGGCCGACCAGCATCTGTTCGACGCAGCGACGGGCGCGAGCATCTCGATGGCGACGGCGAACTGGCGAACCTCGCCCCCCGGTGCGGCGACCGAGACGCCGGGTATCGGACAAGAAACACACCACAACGCTTACATGGGGAACCAAGCGACATGCGACGCACGATTCTGAAAACGTTTGCGGCCAGTCTGGCCACGCTGGCATTTGGCGGCCTGACGGGCCCGGCCATGGCGCAGCAGAAGCCGGTCGAACTCACGTTTTATTACCCGGTCGCCGTGGGCGGCCCGGTCACGAAGATCATCAACGATCTGGTGGCGGACTTCGAGAAGGATCATCCGAACATCAAGGTCAAGCCGGTATATGCCGGAACGTACCAGGACTCCGTGGTCAAGGCGCTGACCGCCGCGAAGGCCGGCACGCCGCCGCAACTGGCCGTGCTGGCTGCGGCCGACGTCTTCACGCTGATCGACGAAGACGCCGTGGTGCCCATCGACAGCGTTGCCAACACGGCCGCAGACAAGCAGTGGCTCGACGGCTTCTACCCGGCGCTGATGCTGAACTCGCGCATCAACGGCCACACCTGGGGCGTGCCGTTCCAGCGCTCGACCATCGTCATGTACTGGAACAAGGACATGTTCCGCGAGGCAGGTCTCGACCCGGATCGCGCGCCGGCGAACTGGGCCGAGCTTGCCAGCTACGCCGAGAAGCTCACCAAGCGTGACGCCTCGGGCAATGTGACGCAGTGGGGTATCAAGGTGCCGTCCGTGGGCTTCCCCTACTGGCTGTTCCAGGCGTTCACCACGCCGGCCGGTATCGAGCTGATGAACCCGGCGGGCACCAAGACCTTCCTCAACGCACCGCAGGCGGTCGAGTCGCTTCAGTACTGGGTGGATCTCGCGGCGAAGTACAAGGCCATGCCGACGGGCGCGATCGAGTGGGGCACGACGCCGAAGGACTTCCTCGAGAAGAAGGCGGCCATCATCTACACGACGACGGGCAACCTGACCAACATCCGCACCAATGCCACGTTCCCGTTCGGCGTTGGCAAGATGCCGGCCAAGGTGCGCGGCGGCAGCCCGACCGGCGGCGGCAACTTCTACGTGTTCAAGAAGACCTCGCCGGAAGAGAAGCAGGCGGCGATGACCTTCATCAAGTGGGCCACCACGCCCGAGCGCGCGGCGCAGTTCGGCATCGACACGGGCTATGTTGCCGTGACGCCGGCCGCATGGGAGACCCCGGTGATGAAGCAGTACGTGCAGAAGGTGCCCGCGGCCGCCGTGGCGCGCGACCAGCTCGGTGTGAGCGTGGCCGAGTTCTCCACGCATGACAATCAGCGCGTGACGAAGGCGCTCAACGATGCCCTGCAAGCGGCGCTCACCGGTACCAAGTCGCCGAAGCAGGCACTGGACGATGCGCAACGCGAAGCCGATCGCATTCTGCGTGCGTACGCTCGCTGAAGTCTGAAGTCTCGTTGAAATGCGGGACCGGCACAGCGCGGTGACACCATCGCCTGTGCCGGTCCCCGGTGTTGAATCGATGGACCGTCGATGAATCGTTCCTCTGCTTCCTGGGTGCCCTGGCTGCTGCTGCTACCCGCGCTGGTGCTGCTCGTCGCCTTCACCCACTATCCCGCTGTCGCTACGCTGTGGCATAGCGTTTTCTCGACCGCCCGTGCCGGGGCGTCGTCGGTGTACGTCGGCGCCGAGAATTATCAGCTTCTGGTCGAGGACCCCGTCTTCTGGCAGGCGCTGCGTAACAACCTGCTGTTTGCGCTGATTACCGTGCCTGTGGCGATCGTGCTCTCGATTGCCATGGCGCTGTGGGTGCACCGTCAGGTGCCGGGACGCGCACTGTTGCGTCTGGCGTATTTCACGCCCGCCATTTTGCCGATGATTGCCGTGGCGAACATCTGGTTGTTCTTCTACACGCCGCAGTACGGCCTGATCGCGCAGATTTCGCAGGCGTTCGGCTGGGGCGATCACAACTGGCTCGGCCAGCCGAGCACGGCGCTGCCCGCCCTGATGGTCGTGACGATCTGGAAGGAAGCCGGGTTCTTCATGATCTTCTATCTGGCCGCGCTGCAACAGATTTCGCCGACGCTGGCCGAGGCGGCGGCCCTCGAAGGGGCGTCGCGCTGGCAGTTCTTCCGTCGCGTGCAGTGGCCGCTGTTGATGCCGACGACCGTGTTTGTGGTGATCAACGCCGTCATCAACGCGTTCCGCCTCGTCGATCACATTGTCGTGATGACGCGCGGTGGTCCCGACAACGCCACGCAATTGCTGCTGTACTACATCTATCAGGTGGCTTTCAGCTTCTGGGATACCTCTTACGCGGCGGCGCTCACGGTGGTCTTGCTCACGCTGCTCGCCGTCGTCGCCTTTGTGAAATTCCGTCTGCTCGACTCACGTACGCACTATCAATGACGACCCCTGCCAGCCCGACGTCTGCCACGCACACCCCTGCGAAGCTACGCGCCGGCCTCCCGGCGTTTTCCGCGAACGGTCGGGCGAACCTGATCGACACGGCCGGCGCCTGGTTGCTCGGCCTGCTGTGGCTGCTGCCGTTGCTCTATGCCTTCTGGAGCGCGTTTCACTCGTCGGCCTACGCCACGCACTTTTCGCTGAGCGCGCCGCTCACGCTCGAAAATTTCGTGCACGCGTGGCAGGCCGCGCCGTTCGGGCGCTATCTCATCAATACGTTCGTACTGGTGACGGTGATTCTCGCCGCGCAACTCGTGCTCGCGACGCTCGCGGCCTATGCGTTCGCTCGCTTCACGTTTCGCGGCAGCGAGGTGGCGTTCATGATCGTGTTGCTGCAATTGATGGTCATGCCCGACGTATTGATCGTCGAGAACTACCGCACCATCGCGTGGATGGGGCTGCGCGACACGATCCTCGGCATTGCGTTGCCGTACTTCGCGTCGGCGTTCGGCATCTTCCTGTTGCGTCAGGCGTTCAAGACCGTGCCGCGCGAACTGGACGACGCCGCGCGCGTGGAAGGCGCCAACGCGTGGCAGGTGCTCTGGCGTGTGTATGTGCCGCTCGCGCGTCCGGTGTATGTGGCGTATGCGCTGGTGTCGATCAGTCACCACTGGAACAACTTCCTGTGGCCGCTCATCGTCACCAACTCGGTCGAGGCGCGTCCGCTGACGGTCGGTTTGCAGGTGTTTGCCTCCACCGATCAGGGGATCGACTGGTCGATGATTACCGCCGCCACGCTGATGACCGCCGCACCGTTGTTCATCGCCTTCCTGCTCTTCCAGCGTCAGTTCGTGCAGTCGTTCATGCGGGCGGGAATTCGCTGAACGGCGACGAATGGGGTATGAGGCATGAGGCCGGGGGCATAAGGCAGGGAAGCGATTCATCTGCCCAGAAGCAAAACGGCACGCTGTGGAGCGTGCCGTGTCGTGCTTCACCGCACGAGTCTGCATCAGACCGGCGGCGCTTGCCGGCTTATTTGTCGGCGGCCTTGACCAGCAGGATCGGCAGTGTGGTGATGCGCAGCAGCGTTTCGGCCACGCTACCCAGCAGCAGACGATTGATGCCGCGGCGGCCGTGCGTGCCCAGCACGATCACGTCGGCGTTCCATTCCTGGGCTTCGCGCAGCACGGCGTCGGCGATTTCATCGGTGCCGGCCTCGAGCGTGACCAGCTTCGTCTCGGCATCCACTCCGCGCTTTTTCAGATCGGCTTGTGCCGCGGCAAGAATCTCGTCCGTTTCCTTCTCGAACGACTCCTGGCTTTCCATCGGCACGAAGCCGCTGTAGGCGCCGGCGGCGTAGGCGTTGGCGAGCGAGGGAACGACCGACACCAGGCGAATCTTGCCCTGGCTGAGGGCCACGAGCTTGACGGCTTCGTCGATGGCGCGGTTCGAGGGGGTGCTGCCGTCGATCGAGACCAGAATGCGTTCGTACATGAGGGTGTCCTCCTTGGGCTGGAATGCGTGAAGGCTAGCGTGTTGCCGCAGAGCGCATGAATAGCGCGATGCGCGGCAATCCGTCGGCATGCTTTTTATTCTCGCACTGCGGATATCGAAAGTCATCCCGCGAAATGACGCAGGATTGACCGCACGCAATAACGCATCGTAATGCCAACGGCTGGCGCGTGCACACCAAGGTGTCACGCGCCGGGAGGCACCGTACGCTCCAGATTCCGGAACGCGCGCAGGCTCAGTTCGGCCGGCAGGCGATCACGAGGTTGGCCACGCCGCCGCTCACGTCGCGCGTGAGCACGTCATAGCCCCTTTGCTGGCATTGGGTACGGGCGCGCTGGTCACAGTCGCCGGCGCTGTTCGCCGAGCACTGGATTTGCTGAGTGGGGCGCCCGTCCGAGGTGAAGAGCGGCGCAGACGAACCGCACGCGGACAGCGTGACAGTGAGAAGCCCCGAGGAAAGCAGAATGGCGATCTTGGCGAGATTTTTCATAATGGTCGTCTTACAGGCTCTCGCGAGTATAGCGCGCCATCATGACCGTGCAGGCATGTGCGCTCAAGCTTGGGATACGTCATAAGCGGCCTTGGCGGGTCTTGGTTTGCTCGCGTGTGTCCGCGCTTGCCCTAGGACGCCGCGTCCGCCCGTGTTGCTGCGCTGCTCACACGCTGACGGCGCAGCGTGCGCAGGCTGTCGAACACGATGAGTGCAACGCCGAACCAGATCGGCACGTATGTCCATAGCCCGCGTGCCGTGAAAGGCTCGTCGAGCAGGAAGATCGAGACCGCGAAGAGCAGCACCGGCTCCACGTAACCGAGAATGCCGTACAGCCCGATGGGCAGCATGCGCGCGGCCCCCAGCGTGCTTGCCAGTGCCCCGGCACTGAGCAGGCCGAGCGCGGGCAGTCAGAGCCAGTAGCGCGGCTCGCCGAGCACCATGGCGTTTTGCGCCCACGCCTGCCAGAGCAGGACTGCGGCCACCGGTGCCATGGCGAGCAGTTCCATGATGAAGCCGCTGAGCGCGTCGAGCCGCAGCCGGCGGCGCAGCAGGAAGTAGGGCGGATAGCCGAACATGATGAGTGCCGTGACCCACGACAGCGCGCGCGTGGCCCAGAGTTCATGGGCCACGCCCAGTGCGGCCGCAATCACCGCAGCCGTCTGCAACGGGTTCAAACGCTCCTGATAGACCGTGCGCCCGGCCAGCACCATGGTGAGCGGCAACAGGAAGTAGCCGAGAGACGCGTCGAGCAGGCGCTGTTGCAGCGGGGCCCAGACGAACAACCAGAGCTGAACGCTCAATAGCGCTGCGCAGAGCAATACCGCGCCGAGCAGCGCCGGGCGGTGCAGCACATGGGATATCGTGCGGCCGAGCACGTTCCAGCGGCGCAGCACCGTCACGATGACGAGCGTGCCGGGTAGCGTGAGCAGAATGCGCCAGGCGAACACGTCCAGCCCGGACAGCGGCGCCAACTGCGAGACGAGCGCGGGCATGACGGCGAACATGAGCGACGCCGAGACAGAGAGCATCACGCCGCGACCGGAAAGCATGGGTGTCCTGTGAAATAAGGCTGGGCGGGGCCGGGGCTTGTCCCGGATCAGGCCGCGAGCATAGCAAATTTGCACCAGTTCGGGGCGCTCGTGAAGGATCGCGACGGCGAGTGCCTCACCCGGCCCGCGAACGCGTATGATCGCCATTCGTCTTTGTTTTCCCTTCTCGCCGCCGCGTGCGGCGCTTTCTTGCAGGAGATTCGTGCATGTCGTCCGTACCCGCAGTTGCTGAATACGCGGCTTTCGCAGCGTCGCTGGCCGACGCCGTCAGGCCGCTGTCGCTGGGGTGGTTCCGCCGGCGTCTGGCCGTCGACGACAAGGCGGACGAGAGTCCGGTCACGATTGCCGATCGTGAAGTCGAGACCGCCCTGCGCGAGAAGATCGCGGAGCGCTATCCCTCGCACGGCATCTGGGGCGAGGAGTTCGGCAAGCGCGGCGTGGATGCCGAGTTCGTCTGGTCGGTCGATCCCATCGACGGCACGCGCAGCTTCATCACGGGACACCCGCTGTGGGGCACCTTGCTGGCCTTGCTGCAAAACGGCACGCCGGTCGTCGGTCTGATCGACATTCCGGCGACGGGCGAGCGCTGGGTCGGTATTCACGACGCCGCCAGCGGCGTGCGCGAAGCCCGATTCGGCGGTGGGGGCGGTGAGGGCGGTGAGATATGCCGCACCAGCCCGGTGACGGCGCTGGCTGAGGCGACCGTTTATGCGACGTCGCCCGACATCTTCGATGCGGCGGAATATGAGCAATTCGAGCGTCTGACGAAGGCCGTGAGCCGCCGTCGCTTCGGTGGCGATTGCTACGCCTACGGGCTGCTGGCCAGCGGTCACATCGAACTTGTCATGGAAGCCGGATTGCAGACCTACGACTATCTGGCCGTCGCCCCCGTGGTCGAGGCAGCGGGCGGTGTCATCACCGATTGGGAAGGCAAGCCGCTCACGCTGACGTCGCAAGGGCGCGTGCTCGCTGCGGCCAACGCCGAATTGCACGCCGCCGCACTGGCGTGCATTCGCGGGGACTGAGAGCGCGCGCGGGCCCCCTGCCGCGGTCTGTTGCGGCTTACGCAATTGCGCGATCACGCGATCACGCGATCTGGCGCGGCATACCCCGCCAGATGCGCGGCAGCAAGAGGCCCAGCACGATGCCGCGCGTGGCGAGAAACGCCAGCAGCGCGAGCCACAAGCCGTGATTGCCCCACGCCGCGAGCGTGAGCGGCATCACGGCGCCGAACACCAGCAGGCCGATCAGTGAGGACGAGAGCAGTTCGCGCGTGCGCGTCGCACCGATGAACACGCCGTCGAGCTGGAAACACCACACCGCGACAATCGGCGAGAGCACGGCCCATGGCAGGAATTCACGCGCGGCTTCGCGCAGCGCGGGTTGATCGGTCAGCGTGTCGATGATGGTGCCGCCGGCCAGCGCGTAGACGAGTGCGAACGCGACGGCGCAGCCCAGCGCCCATCCCAGCGAGAGCCGGATCGCATGCAGCAATGCCTCACGTTGACGCGCGCCGACATAGGCGCCGACCAGCGCCTCGGCCGCGTGGGCAAAGCCGTCGAGACCGTAGGCCATGAACGTCTGGAAGTTCAGCAGCAGCGCGTTCGCGGCGAGCGTCGTGTCGCCTAGCCTTGCCCCGACGCGGGCGAACCACGCGAAGGCCAGTTGCAGGAACAGCGTGCGCAGGAAGATATCGAGGTTGAGCCGCAGCAGACGCCACAGCGCGCTGCGCTCGACGAGTGTGGCCAGTCGCAGCGGCGGCAGGCCGGGCGTGCGGGCGAGCCAGAGCAGCCATGCGCCCAGTGCGAAGCCGAGCGCGTCGGCCAGCGCGGTCGCCGAGGCGATGCCTGCCACGCCCCAGCCGAATCCGCGAACGAAGACGAGCACCGCCACGATGTTCACGAGGTTGATGAACACCTGCACCGCCAGTCCTTGCCGCACGCGCTGACACGCCAGCAGATAGCCGAGCACCACGTAGTTGCCCAGTGCCAATGGCGCGGCGAGGATGCGCAGGCTCGCGTACTCGCGCCCCAGCGCCTGGACTTGTTCGCTGCCCCCCAGCCACGACACACCGACCGACACCAGCGGGTTGCGAAAGACCAGCAGGACGGCGCCGATGGTCAATGCCAGTGCGAGCGCACGCGCGAGCGTATCGCGCAGACCCTCGGTGTCGTTCGCGCCGAACGCCTGCGCGGCCAGCCCGGTGGTGCCCATGCGCAAGAACGAGAAGCCCCAGAAGATCAGGTTCAGCAGCAAGCCGCCGAGCGCGACACCGCCCAGATAGGCCGGTCCCGGCAAGTGGCCCGCCACGGCGGTATCGACGGCCGAGAGCAGGGGTTGGGTGAGATTGGCGAGCACGATGGGCACCGCCAGACGAAGGAGTTGCCGGTGACCGGCGGCCGCAGGGGCAGGGTTCATGGGTGAGCTGTGCGGCGGCCGTTCATGGCGGCACCGTCGATCCGCGCGCGGCGGTGGGTTATGAGTGCGCCGATTATAAGGTCTGACCGATGTCAGGATCGAAAGCCTTGCGCGCTCGCGCGCGGAACACGAACGGTACAATGCCCAACGTCTCCACCTTCAATGAAGGTCCGCGTATGCGGCCTGCGTCGCTTTCCATGGTTTCGTCAGTCATGATTTCGCCAGTCCCCCCGACCTCACGTTCGACCCGCCGCCGCTGCGCGCTCGCCGTCGCCTTGTGTCTTGCGAGCTTGCCGGCATTGGCCGACGTGACGCTGCAACGCGGGCCGCCGCCCGCGCGCTTCGAAGACCCGCACGCGGCCCCGCAAGGGCAATTCTGGGTGCCGGGCTACTGGCAATGGAAAGACGGCCGCTATGACTGGGTCGACGGTCACATGGAACCCCGGCGTCCCGGCATGCGCTACACGCCGCCGCACTGGGAGCAGACCGGCGATCACGAGTGGACCCTGCGCGATGGCGCATGGGAGTCCTCGGGCTGGGGGCCGGGCACGATTCACGAGATTCGTGCCCCCAAGTGATATCGCGCGTGTCTCGCCGCGTCATCGCGTCACAGTGCTTGAAAATTTTTCATGTATTCCTTTGGTGATTCGCGATGACGGCAGTCGCGCAGGCATGAACGAAACGCTCCGCATATTATTCAGTAATCCGATGTATTTAATAAAGTGCAGACGTGACGGGAGCAAGTCAGTGGCGCTACGTGAAAAATATTGACACGTCCGGAGCGTTGAACAACACTATGCCGACATCGCGTCACCACGAAGCGCGTAACAGTCGCAGATGGCGTAATTTAAATTACTTGTGCAGCGTTGCGCTGCGTTATCGCGCGTCGCACGGGTATTTCGCATGCGTCGCTGGCGGCTGATGATGGTGTAACGCTCCGAGACTTCCGGGGAGGAGGCGGGGCGTCAACGATTATCGGGTTGTCTCAACGTTTTGGGATCCGCTATGTACACCGTATGCATTGTCTGGAGCGCCTTCCCGAGGGTAGCGCGCTTTGCTCGGTCTCTTTCCGTCCCCACTCAAACGCCTGGCGGATTCGCGCACAGGTGCATAACGTAAGACCGCCTGACCGGTCTGCTGTCTCTCTGATCTGTGTGGCGCTTGCCAAGAAGATCTGCCGTTTCCTGAAGTCTTGTATGCCGGACAAGCGCCGCGAAGCGCGGCACAGCCCGTCACCCTGGCGTGACATGTGGCAGGAGTCTGTATGCAGTGTTCAGTTCCGTTGTTCGATGCAGTGCCGTTGATTACCGTGTTCGTCTGCGTCGTTCTGGGCCAACTGCTCGGACGCATCAAGCTCGGTCCGATCCAGCTCGGAGGCGTTTGCGGGGCACTGCTCGTCGCCTTGCTCATCGGCCAGACCGGTTGCATGGTCGAGGGCTCGCTCAAGGACTTCGCATTCGCGCTCTTTATCTTTGCCATGGGCTTTTCGGCCGGGCCGCAGTTTGTCGAGAATCTGAACCTGCGTGGCCTGCGCTTCGGCGTGCTCTCCATTATCGAAGTGGTCTTCGTGTTCGGCATCGTGATGATCGCCGTGAAGCTGCTCGGCCTGGATCCGGGCACGGCCGGCGGACTGGCGGCCGGTGCCGCGACCGAGTCCGCGATGGTCGGCACGGCCATCGAAGCCCTCAACCGGCTCGGTTTTGCGCCCGATGACTTCAAGGCGCTGCAAGCGAACGTCGTGACCGCATATACGCTCACGTACGTGTTCGGCCTCATCACCATCGTGCTGTTCACCAACCTGCTCGCGCCGCGCCTGCTGGGCATCGATCTGAGAGAGGACAGCGCGCGTATCGAACGCGAAATGGAAGAGGAGAACGGCGGCGAAGCCGGCGCGCCCGCTGCGCCTGATCTGGTCGGACGCAGCTATCGCGTGGCGCATCCGGGGCTGACCGTCGCCGCGTTGGAGGCCGCGTTCGAAGGGCGGGTGGCCATCGAGCGCGTGCGTCGGGCGTCGGCGTCGGTGCCTGTCGCGCAGGGGCTCGCGCTCGAGCCGGACGACGAACTGCTGCTGGTGGGCCGGCGCGACGCCATGATCGAAGCGCACGCGCTCGTCGGCCCCGAGGTCGCCGGTACCGAAACGCACGAGGTCGTACTCGTGGAGCGTGACTTCGTGATGACCAACAAGGAAGCCGAGGGCCGCACGGTGACCGATCTGCGGCGCGAAGCGCCCGTCGATGTGCGCCACGGCGTGTTCGTCAAATCGGTCAGGCGCATGGGCATGCAGTTGCCGTCGCTGGGCAGGATCGCGCTGCAACGCGGCGACGTGGTGACGTTGCAGGGGGTGCAAAGCGACGTGGAGCGCGCGGGCGATGTGCTCGGCAAGCCGGTGCCCTACGGCAACAAGACGAGTCTCGTGTTCGTGGGCGTTGCTCTGATCGTGGGCCTTTGCATCGGGCATCTGTCGGTGCGCGTGGGTGGCGTGCCGATGACGCTCGGCTCGGGCGGCGGCGCGCTGCTCTCGGGGCTGGCGAGCGGCTGGTGGCTCTCGCGGCGTCCCACGTGGGGCACGTTCCCGCCGGCGGCTTACGAATTGCTCAAGGATCTGGGGCTGGCGGTGTTTGTCGTGTGCGTTGGCCTCTCGGCAGGACCGCAGGCCGCCGTCCTGCTGCGCGAGCACGGGCTGGCGCTGCCGGTCGTGGGCATTGGCGTCTCTCTCATCCCGGCCCTCGTGTCGCTCTGGGTCGGCCACAAGTTGCTGCGCATCGACGCACCGATTCTCATCGGTGCCATCGCCGGTCAGCAGGCCAGCACGCCGGCCATCAGCGCAGTGGTGCAAACGGCAAACAGCGCATTGCCCGTCGTGGGGTACACGGTGACGTATGCCCTGTCGAACGTGCTGCTGCCGCTCATGGGGCCGGCCGTGGTTTTCGTCGCCCAGCAGTTTTCGCGTTAGTTCGCATGGATTCGCGTTGATTCGCATCAGGGTGTGTGGGCACGCTCGGGGCGCCGCCCTGAGCCAGCCAGCCGCCGCCCCCCATTTCTTGACGGAGGTTCTGCCGTGGAAGTCGTGCATAGCATTCTCAACCATGTCCCGGAGGTCGCGATCTTTCTATCGCTTGCCATCGGGTATGCGATCGGGGCGATCAAGTTCGGCTCGTTCCAGTTAGGCGGTGTGGGCGGTTCGCTGCTCGTGGCCGTGGTGGTCTCACAGATCGGTATCTCGGTCGACGCCGGCGTGAAGAGCATCATGTTTGCGCTCTTCATCTACGCCGTGGGCTACGAGAGCGGTCCGCAGTTCTTCAGCTCGCTCTCGCGCAAGACGCTGCGCGAGATTGCCATGGCCATCTTCCTTGCGGCCTCGGGGCTGGTCACGGTGCTGATCTGCGCCAAGATCTTCGGCTTCGACAAGGGGATTGCGGCCGGTGTCGCCGGTGGCGGTCTCACGCAGTCGGCCATCATCGGCACGGCCGGTGACGCCATCTCGCGTCTGGGCCTGCCTGCGGACGAGGTCAAGCGTCTGCAATCGGAAGTGGCCATTGGCTATGCCGTCACGTACATCTTCGGCAGCCTCGGCGCGATCATCGTGTGTGCGTCGCTCGTGCCGAAGCTCATGGGCCGCACGCTCAAGGACGATGCGAAGAAGGCCGAACTCGCGCTGACCGGTGGTCAGCCGGTGCTCTCGGCCGATCAGGTCGATTCGCTGCCGGCGCTCGTCGGCCGCGTCTATCGCGTGACGACCGGCGCCGGCAAGCGCGTGATCGAGGTCGAAAGGCAATTGACCGACGGCGTGACCATCGAGCGCCTGCGCCGCAAGGGCAAGATCATCATCGCCACCGACGACCTGGTTCTCGAAGCGGGTGACGACGTCATGCTCATCGGACGCCGCGAGGCGGCAACCGAAGCGTGGCGTTTGCTGGGCGACGAGCAGCCGCCGTCACCCGATCTCGACATTGCGCTGCGCATGCAGGAAGTGGTGTTCGCGCGCAAGGGCGGCAACGGCAAGACGCTCGGCGAGTTGAAGGCCGGTGTGGCCCGCGAGGTCAAGCACGGGGTGTACATCGCCAGGATCGTGCGCATGGGCCAGCCCGTGCCGGTGCTCGACGACACCATCGTCTATCACGGCGACGTGGTCACGCTGTACGGCGCCGACAGCGACGTGCAACGCGCCGCGAAGGAAGCCGGCTACCCGGTCGCCTACTCGGTGAAGACCGACTACGTGTACATGGGGATCGGCATCGTGATCGGTCTGCTGATCGGCTACATCGTGGTCAAGGTCGGCGGTATTCCGCTCACATTGGGCAGCGGCGGCGGTGCACTGCTCGCGGGGCTGGTCTTCGGCTGGCTGCGCGGCAAGCATCCGACCTTCGGGGCGATGCCGGCTGCCGCGAGTTCGCTGCTCAAGGAACTGGGGCTGGCGACCTTCGTGACCTGCGTCGGCCTGTCGGCAGGCGCGCAGGCATGGCAGACGTTGCAGCAAAGCGGCATCTCGATCTTCGTTGCCGGGGTGATCGTCACGATCGTGCCGCTGCTGCTCACCTATGCGTTCGGCCGTTACGTGCTGCGTTATGACAACGTGGCGATTCTGGCCGGTGCGTTGTCTGGCTCGCGCAGTGCGAACCCGGCCTTCGGCGAGGTGCTCGACAAGGCCGAGAGCAATGTGCCGACCGTGCCGTTTGCCATTACCTACGCCATCGCCAACGTGCTGCTCACGCTGCTCGGACCGCTGGTGGTGTCGCTGACTTGATCTCGCTCATTCACCTGACGGCGTTGCCATGCCGCGACGTCTTGCCGCACTACGTTCTTGCTTCATTCGCCCGATCGTCCGCCGTTGCTCGCGCAAGACGGCATCGCAATGGATTGTAAGTGGTTGTTCATGGAGAAATCGCTATGAAATCGAAGGAACTCGACGCACTCGCCAAACTCAGCCCGTTCGAATTCAAGGACACGCTGATCGAACTCGCTCAGGACAATGGCGCGCAGCGCTCGATGCTCAATGCCGGGCGCGGCAACCCGAACTTCCTCGCGCTCGAGCCGCGTCACGGCTTCTTCCAGTTGGGGCTGTTCGCGCTCTCGGAAGCCTCGCGTCAGTTCACGTACATGCCCGAAGGCGTGGGCGGCATTCCGCCGGGCAAAGGCGTTGAAGCGCGCTGGCAGGATTTCGCCCGAGAGCATCAGCATGAACCGGGCGTGAAATTCCTGGAGAAGTCGATCTCGTACGTTCGCGACCAGATGGGGCTCGACGTCGAGGACTTCCTCACGGAAATGGTCCACGGCATTCTCGGATGTAATTACCCGGTGCCGGATCGCATGCTGCGCAATACCGAGAAGATCTCCGCGAAGTATCTGCGTCACGAGATGATCGGCCGTCATCCGTTCGTCGGCAACTTCGACCTGTTCGCAGTCGAGGGCGGCACTGCCGCCATGACATACCTGTTCAATACGCTCAAGACCAACCATCTGCTGCAAGCCGGCGACACCATCGCGCTGGGCATGCCGATCTTCACGCCCTACATCGAGATTCCGGAACTGGCCGACTACCAGCTCCACGAAGTGAACCTGAATGCCGATCCGAACCTGGGCTGGCAGTACTCGAAGAAGGAACTCGACAAGCTGCTCGATCCCAAGATCAAGGCGTTCTTCCTCGTGAACCCGAGCAACCCGCCGTCGGTCAAGCTCGACGACGCCTCGCTCGATCATCTGGCCGAGATCGTCAAGAAGCGCCCGGATCTGATCATCCTGACCGACGATGTCTACGGTACGTTCGCCGACGACTTCCGCTCGCTGTTTGCAATCGCGCCGTACAACACCATCCTCGTGTATTCGTACTCGAAGTACTTCGGGGCGACGGGCTGGCGTCTGGGCGCGATCGCCACGCACGAGAAGAACCTGTTCGACGACAAGATCGCCAAGCTGCCCAAGGCGCAACGCGAAGGGCTCAACGCGCGCTACTCGTCGATCACGACCGAGCCGGAGAAGCTCAAGTTCATCGACCGTCTGGTGGCCGACAGCCGCGCCGTGGCGCTCAACCACACGGCCGGTCTGTCCACGCCGCAGCAGGTGCAGATGGCGCTGTTCTCGCTGTTCTGCCTGATGGACGAGCCGGACGCCTACAAGCACGCCGTGAAGCGCATCATCCGTCGTCGCAAGACCGCGATGTACCGTGCGGCCGGCATTGCGGATGAAACCGGGCCGACCGCCGTCGACTACTACAACATTCTCGATCTCGAGGTGTTGGGCACGAAGATCTACAGCAAGGCCTTCGTGGAGTGGTTCATGAAGACCATCGACCCGACGGAGGTCCTGTTCCGTCTGGCCAAGGAAAGCGGCGTGGTGCTGCTGCCGGGCCGCGGCTTCGGCACGTTGCACCCCTCGGGCCGCGTGTCGCTCGCGAACCTCAACGAGCCGGACTACATCCAGATCGGTAAGACGGTGCGCAAGCTCATGGACGAGTACAACGAACGCTTCCTCGCCGGTGGCGGCAAGGGCGGCAAGAAGAAGTAAGCCGCGGCGGGCGTTGCCCGATGATCGCGGTGCCCTGCCGAAGGGCATGGCACCGACTGGTCCCCCCCTCGATCGTCCCTCCATGGCGATCGACCATTGCCCGGGAATCGGCTTCCCGGGCTTTTTTTATGATGTGAAATCGAGGCGGGTTGCGGGCGCTGTGAAGATACGCAAAGTGCGTCGCAGGTCTGCGATGCTGAGGGCGGTCGCCGATCAACGAGCGCCAATAAAAATGCCCGCACGAGGCGGGCAAAAATCACTACAGGGGAAGTCACGCGATATGAGTGGCAATCCGCCGAAAGAGTTCCCAACATTCTGTGACTGGCAGCGCGTCACCCGATCGACGTAAAATGAGCCCTTGTCGCTACAGCACCCCCGCATGTCGGACGCGGCTTACGACGCTGGTGGATGGCATCAACGTGGGGGTGGGATTTTCAGGTGTCGAATGTCGTCGGTAAAGCCGGTCGTGCGGAGTTGCCTCTTGCTGGCCGCGTGTCTGAATGCCGGGATGCCGGTGCTCGCGCACGCACAGTCCTTGTTCTCGGACCCCAATCCACCATGTTTCACTGAGCAGAACGCGGTGTCCTATGGTTTGTGGGATCGCGGGCTTGCGCCTCAGTATTTCGTGCCGCCCGAGCCTGCTCCGGCGCCTGCCGTGGTGCAGGATCCGGGCGCCTCGTCGGACCCCATCGCGCTGTTCGCGGGGGACGACCCGAACGCGGTCGCCGCTGCCGTCGATCGTGAGGCCGCTGAGCGGGCTGCGGCCGCTGCGACGGCGGGTGACGCCACCGCACAAGCGCCGCAGCCGGCCTCGGGCGGACAAGCTTCGAACACCGATCCATCGTCAGTGGCGCCGGGCGCCGAGGGCGCTGCAAGCGCAGCGCTGGCCGACGCGTCACCGCCGTCTCCCGCATCGACCCCTCAACCCGCATCGCCCCCTCTGCCTGCCGCAGACTTTGCCGTCGCGCCGGAGTTGAGTGCCGATGGCACGGCGATTTCCGCTGTCGATCTGGATGCTGCGGCATCGGCCGCATCCGCTGCGAGCGCCGCCCCGGCGCCAGCTCCGGAAGTCGCACCGCCCAACGCTTTCCTCGCGCGGGCCTCTTGTCTGCGCGGGCAACCGCGTCAGGAGAGCCTCGCCGATCGCAATATTCGTATGTTGATGCGCCGCGGACTGGTGGTGCGCAATGAACAGTTGCCGCTCGTTGCCACGCGCAGCCGCACACCGGGCGAGGGCGCCGTGGGCCTTCAGGTCCTCAACGAGCAGCCGTACCAGTTCAGCGTCGGCATGAACAACAGCGGCATGACGACCACGGGCAAAATGCAGGGCACGGCGAACCTGTTGATGAACAATCCGCTGGGCATGTACGGCAAGTTCAATACGACGCTGAGTCAGGACTTGCAGAACGCCCGTCGCGACACGACGAACCGGGATGTGACGGCCAATTACTCGTTGCCGATCGACGCCGACTGGACCGTCGGGATCACCGGCAAGACCAACGCGGCCACGGACCAGATCGCCACCGGCACCACGCAGACGCAGACGTTGCAATGGCGCGTGCGTCGCGCGTTCGACTTCACGTCCAACGGCTCCACGGGCCTCGAGTTCCGCTACAACCGCAGTCGCACCGAAGACCCGAACGCCATCCATACCTACGACAGTTATGCCGAGGTGGGGCTGAGCCACACGCACTACCTGGGTACGTCGAAGCTGGACGTGTCGGTGATGCAGCGCCTGAATGCGCCGTGGATGCCCGCGTCGAGCGGGCCGCCGGGGTGGGCCTATCGCTTCCAGTCGATCGACGCGAAGCTCACCGTGCCGTTCTGACGAAGTCCATCACGGTATCGAGCGATACCGTTCGCACGAGCGAAGCGGGCATGTCCGCGAAGTGCTCACGCTCCCCGAACAGAATGACGGGCTTGCCGTAGCGCACGGCGAGCCCGACCTCGTCGCGCGTGCCGTGATTGCCGGGCAGCGCGACGATGACATCGCTCGAGAGCACGTTGATGTGGTTGCGCGAGAGCGTGCCGGCCGGTGCGTCGGGCAGATGACGCGGTAAAGGGCTCAGGATGGGCACTTCCACGAACGGATTCGGGTAGCCGGGCAATGGGCGGAACGTCAGGCCCTCACCGCCATCACCGCCATCACGGCCCTCGTCAGGCTCGCCGACGGCTTCGGTCGGCACGATACCGATGCTGCGTCCTGCGCGTTGCGGCACGGCGCAGAAGGCCTCGCTCACACTGCGCATCACGCCCTGTCCGCCGCCGGTGAGCAGGTGGTACCCGGCCAGCGCGAGCGCACGGCCGAGGGGCGCGGCAAGCTCGGTCCACGGCTGTTTGCCGGAACCCATGACACCAATGGTACGGGGACGCAGGGGAGTGGTCATATCGGGAAAGGGGGCGAAGCGGTGCCGATGATAAACGAATTTGCGTCGACGCATCGTGCGCGGCCGAAGGCGAAGCGCTGGCTTGGCGAGGCGGCGGACTGTGGCAGGAGGGCGGCAGGGGCGAATCGTGCAGGCAAAAAAAACCCGCCGGATGGGCGGGTGAGGAAGCAGGCCTCCCACGGGGAAGTGAAAGCCTGATCTCGCGAGGTGTTTGCGAGACCCATGTAGTATCGTGACCCTGACGTCTGTTGGCTATGGGCTAAGTCCTAAAGTGCGTGTCAGACGCTTTCCAATTCCGTTTCCTAACCTTTCTGACGTTTACGGGGCGATAGATGACCGAACCGACCGAAACCACGCCCGCCAGCGCTGCCCAGATCGCCGCCATGCAGGCGTTGCGCGCCGCGCTGCTTGCGCAACACAAGGTGTTGATTGCCAACGATCGTCAGCAATACGAAGCAGTTTTCGGGCCAGTGCCCACCGGACGTTTCGTGCAGTTGTTGACGGAGGACGCGTGGTTCCGGTGGCTTGACCCGCTGTCGCGTCTGATCGTCGCGCTCGACGAATGGCTCGAACAGACCCCGCCGCAGGCCGACGCGGGCATTGCGCTCGCCGATGAAGCCGCCAAGCTGTTCCGCAACGCCGACGCCGAGTTCGGCGAGCGTTACCGGCTGGCCTTGCAGCAGGCCCCGGACGCCGTGCTCGGCCAGAGTCAGGTCGTCGCGGCGCTGCGCAGCGTGCCGCAGTCGCCGCGTGACGAGATCGGGCAGACCGGGCAGACCGATCAGTCGGAACCCACCGGTGCAGCGGTTAAACAGGACCCCGATGCGTTGGCAAACAAGGGGAATGGCCCTTGAGCAGGGAGGGGGCTGACCGTCAAGCCGAATATTTGTTCCACTGCTGATCGTTTTTTGGGCAATGCTCTTGACAGCCCCTGTTCACGGGGCGTTCGAGAAGGTGGGGGCAGGTTATCCAGTGGGTTATCCACAAAGGGTGTGGACAACTTTCGAAGGTGACGACGCGTCATCGGGATGGCGTGACGCTCGATGCCCGAGGCAAAGGCTCGTTCGTTTCGTCTGTTTCGTCTGAGATGGCGACCGATCGCGGCGGAGGGGGAAACCGTCTGGCACTGCGGGAATCCGTCAGGCTGGCGCTATGTCGATGGCCCCCGGGGTGCGACAATACTGCCTTTGCCCCATCGGACGGCACACTGTGTCAGCCGTTTTCCGACACCCTCCTGCCGCATCCATCCACATGACGACCACGCCCATCGTGCTGCTGGTGCTGATCTCCGCACTGATGCACGCCACCTGGAACGCGTTTCTCCACGCAAGTCCCGATCGTGTCTGGCAAGTCGGCATGATGGCCGTGCCGCAGTTGCTCACTGCCTTGGTCGGCATTGTGTGGCTGCCGATGCCACCGATGCCGGTCTGGCCGCTCATCCTGCTCTCGGCTTGCGCACAGGTCGCGTACACGGCGGCCCTCATTCGGGCGTATCGCGTGGGCGAGTTCGGGCAAATCTATCCGATTGCGCGTGGCATTTCACCCTTGCTGATCTCCGGGGCGGCGTTGTTGCTCGCAGGCGAGTTGCCTCGCTGGATCGCCGTGGCAGGGATCGCCTGCATCTGCGCCGGCATTCTGACGCTGGCGTTGCGCGGGCGGCGGCTGTCGGGCGACAGCGTGCCTGCGGCATTGCTCACGGGCGTATTCATCGCGACTTATACGATTATCGACGGCTTCGGCGTGCGTCTGTCGAACGGGAACGGCTTCGGCTATATCGCCTGGGCCTACCTGTTCGCCAGCGTGCCGCTCGTGGGGGCGGTGTGGGTGCGGCGGGGCGGATGGCGCGGCATGTTTCTCGCCCCGCGCCGCCGGGTGACGGAGGCGCTGGGTGCGGGCATCGTCGCGCAGTGCGCGTACGGCATGGTGGTGCTCGCGCTGCAATACCTGCCGATGGGCGTGGTGTCGGCGCTGCGTGAGTCGAGCGCCATCTTCGCGGTGCTGCTGGGCTGGCTGTTCCTGCGGGAGACACTCAATGCGCGCCGCCTCGTGGCATGCAGCCTCGTGGTCGGCGGCGCGGTACTCATCAAGCTGGGCGCGTAGCGGCGCCCGCTGCTGCTGCCAACTGCCGCCCGTCGTGCGGCTTAGCTGCGCGGCCAGAGTTCGGCGCGGTGCGCCGTGATCGCTGCCACGACGATCTCGCGCATGCCATGCCCGTCGGTGGCTTCGAGATGTTCGAGAATCGTCATGCGCATGGGCGGAGCCCAGAAGCGCCGCAGGTGGCCTGCAATGTTCTCGAGCGCTTCGCTGCGGTCGGGCATCGTCTCGAAGAAGTCGCCGATCTGATTGGCCATCTTGACCAGGTTGTCGGTGTCCATGATCTGTGCTGTCCCCTGAAATCGTTCTCTGTCGGTGTGATGCCGTGGTGTTGGGCGTGCGAGGTTCTGCACTGCGTGGCCAATCTCGCGTCCGCCGCACCGTCCTCTGGCAATAGACGGTGAAGCCCGCCGGAGCCGTCCGGCGCTGGACGCGGATTGTCCGCTGCCGCGCACCGCCTCGCAGAGATATCGGCCTCTGTCGAAGCGGCGCGCGTGTCTTGCGTTGACGACTCAGCCCGGACTCGTTTCCGTTGCGCCGGCGTGTCCGAGGAACGCCTCCTGCTGACGGTTGAAGTCCGAGTACTGACGCTGCCATGCCGAGGGCTGTGCCACCGGTGTGACCTGCACCGCCGTCACCTTGTACTCGGGACAGTTCGTCGCCCAGTCCGAGTTGTCCGTGGTGATGACGTTCGCGCCCGACTCCGGGAAGTGGAACGTCGTGTACACGACACCCGGCTGCACGCGCTCGCTCACGACGGCGCGCAACACCGTCTCGCCTGCGCGACTCTGGATGCCGACCCAGTCGCCGTCCTTCACACCGCGTTCTTCTGCATCGTGAGGATGGATCTCGAGGCGATCTTCGTCGTGCCAGTAGACGTTGTCCGTACGACGCGTCTGCGCGCCGACGTTGTATTGCGACAGGATCCGGCCAGTCGTGAGAATGAGCGGGAAGCGGCGCGTGACCTTTTCGTCGGTCGGCACGTATTGCGTGATGAGGAACTTGCCCTTGCCGCGCACGAATTCGTCGATGTGCATGACGGGCGTGCCTTCGGGCGCGTCTTCGTTGCAGGGCCATTGCACACTGCCCAGCCGGTCGAGTTTCTCGTAGCTCACGCCCGTGAACGTCGGCGTGAGACGCGCAATCTCGTCCATGATTTCCGACGGGTGCGAGTAATTCATCTCGTAGCCCAGACGCTTGGCCAGTTGAATCGTCACTTCCCAATCGGCGTACCCGGCGCGCGGCGGCATGACCTGACGCACGCGCGAGATGCGACGCTCTGCGTTGGTGAACGTGCCGTCCTTTTCGAGGAACGACGAGCCCGGCAGCAGCACGTGCGCATACTTCGCCGTTTCGTTCAGGAAGATGTCCTGCACGACGATGCACTCCATCTGTTCGAGCGCATGGGTCACATGTTGCGTGTTCGGGTCGGACTGAACGATGTCCTCACCCTGGCAGTACAGGCCCATGAAGGTGCCGGCGAGGGCGGCGTCGAACATGTTCGGAATACGCAGACCCGGTTCGGATTGCAGCTCGACGCCCCACTCGGCTTCGAACAGGGCGCGCGCGGCCGAGTCCGATACGTGGCGATAGCCCGGCAGTTCGTGCGGGAACGCGCCCATGTCGCACGAGCCTTGCACGTTGTTCTGACCGCGCAGCGGGTTCACGCCCACGCCTTCGCGGCCGATGTTGCCGGTCAGCATGGCGAGGTTGGCGATGCCGATCACGGTCGTGGAGCCTTGCGCGTGCTCGGTCACACCCAGACCGTAGTAGATCGCGGCGTTGCCACCCGTGGCGTACAGGCGCGCAGCACCGCGCACGAGATGGGCGGGCACGCCGGTGTGCGCTTCGGTGGCTTCGGGCGAGTTCTCGGCACGGGTGATGAAGTCACGCCATTGCTCGAACGCGCGGTCTTCGCAGCGCTCGGCGATGAACGCGTCGGCCATCAGACCCTCCGTCACGATGACGTGCGCGATGGCGTTGACGATCGCCACGTTCGTGCCCGGACGCAGTTGCAGGTGATAGTCGGCCTTGATGTGCGGGCTCTTGACCAGATCGATGCGACGCGGGTCGATCACGATCAGCTTGGCGCCTTCGCGCAGACGCTTCTTCATGCGCGAGCCGAACACCGGGTGACCGTCGGTGGGGTTCGCGCCCATTACGAGCACCACGTCCGACTTCTCGACCGACTTGAACGTCTGCGTGCCGGCCGATTCGCCGAGCGTGGCCTTCAGGCCGTAGCCGGTCGGCGAGTGGCACACCCGTGCGCACGTATCGACGTTGTTGTTGCCGAACGCGGCGCGCACGAGCTTCTGCACCAGATAGTCTTCTTCGTTCGTGCAACGCGACGACACCAGGCCGCCAATCGAGTCACGGCCGTACTTGGCCTGAATGCGCTTGAACTCCGACGCTGCGTAGTCGAGTGCCTCATCCCACGACACGTCCTGCCACGGATCGGTGATCTTCTTGCGAATCTTTGGCGTCAGAATGCGGTCCTTGTGCGTGGCGTAACCCCAGGCAAAGCGGCCCTTCACGCAGGCGTGGCCTTCGTTGGCCTGACCGTCCTTGTGCGGCACCATGCGCACGACTTCGTTACCCTTCATCTCCGCCTTGAACGAGCAACCCACGCCGCAATAGGCGCAGGTGGTGATCTTGGCGTGCTCGGCCTGACCGAGATGGATGACCGACTTTTCCTGCAAGGTCGCGGTCGGGCAAGCGGCCACGCAGGCCCCGCACGACACACACTCCGAGTCCATGAACGGCTGATCCTGACCCGCCGAGACGCGGGCTTCGAAGCCGCGGCCCGAGATCGTCAGCGCGAACGTGCCCTGCGTTTCCTCGCAGGCGCGCACGCAGCGGTTGCACACGATGCACTTCGAGGCGTCGTAAGTGAAGTAGGGGTTCGACTCGTCCTTCTGAGTGTCGAAGTGATTGGCGCCGTCGAAGCCGTAACGCACTTCGCGCAGGCCCGTTACGCCAGCCATGTCTTGCAGTTCGCAATCACCGTTGGCCGCGCACGTCAGGCAATCGAGCGGGTGATCGGAGATGTAGAGCTCCATCACGCCCTTGCGCAGTTCTTGCAGCTTCGGCGATTGCGTGCGCACTTTCATGCCGGGCTCGACGGGCGTCGTGCACGACGCGGGGAAGCCGCGCCGGCCTTCGATCTCGACCAGACAGAGGCGGCACGAGCCGAACGGCTCGAGCGAGTCGGTCGCGCACAGCTTGGGCACGTTGACGCCGCCCTCGGAGGCGGCGCGCATGATCGACGTGCCTGCGGGCACCGTGACCTGTTCGCCGTCGATCTCCAGCGTGACTTCCTTCGTCGATTCGCGGCGCGGGGTGCCGTAATCCTTTTCAAACATCGGGTCCATCATGGTGGGCATTCTCCTAGGCGGCCTGGGTCGGCAGAGTCGATGGTTCGGCCGCGCCGAAGTCTTCGGGGAAATGGTTCAGCGCAGACAGCACGGGGTAGGGCGTCATGCCGCCCATGGCGCACAACGAGCCCGCGAGCATCGTGTCGCACAGGTCGCGCAGCAGCTTGATCTGCTTGGGACGGTCGCGTCCGTCGATGATCCGGTCCATCACTTCGACGCCGCGCGTCGAGCCGATGCGGCACGGCGTGCACTTGCCGCACGATTCGATGGTGCAGAACTCCATCGCATAGCGGGCGAGCTTGGCCAGGTCGACGGTGTCGTCATGCGCCACGATGCCGCCGTGGCCGAGCACCGCCCAGTGAGCGGCGAACGCTTCATAGTCGAGCGGCGTATCCCATTGCGATTCGGGCAGATACGAGCCGAGCGGGCCGCCGACCTGCACGGCACGCAGCGCGCGGCCGGTCATGGCGCCGCCGCCGTAGTCGTACAGGATCTCGCGCAGCGTCACGCCGAAGGCTTTCTCGATGAGGCCGCCGTATTTGATGTTGCCTGCGAGCTGGATGGGCAGCGTGCCGCGCGAGCGTCCCATGCCGAAGTGCTTGTAGAAGTCGGCACCGCGATCCATGATGATCGGCACCGAGGCGAGCGAAATCACGTTGTTGATGACCGTCGGCTGGCCGAAAAGCCCTTCGATGGCAGGCAGCGGCGGCTTGGCGCGCACCACGCCGCGCTTGCCTTCAAGGCTTTCGAGCAAGGCCGTTTCTTCACCGCAGACGTAAGCGCCTGCCGCCTTGCGCACCTCCAGATGGAACGCGTGGCCCGAGCCCAGAATGTTCTCGCCGAGGTAGCCGGCCTTGGTGGCGTTGGCGATGGCCTCGCCCAGTACGTCGATGGAATGCGGATACTCGCTGCGCACGTAGATATAGCCGCGCGTGGCACCCACGGCGATGCCGGCAATCGTCATGCCTTCGACGAGGACGAGCGGGTCGCCCTCCATCAGCATGCGGTCGGCGAACGTGCCGGAATCGCCTTCGTCGGCGTTGCAGACGATGTACTTCTGCGCGGCGGGCGTACCCAGCACGGTCTTCCACTTGATGCCGGTCGGAAACGCTGCGCCACCGCGCCCGCGCAGGCCGGACTCGGTCACTTGCGCGACGATGGCGGCGCCGTCGAGCGCGAGTGCGTTGCGCAGGCCGCGATAGCCGTCGTGCGCGACGTAGTCGTCGACCGAAACGGGATCGATGATGCCCACGCGGGCGAACGTCAAACGTTCCTGCTTCTTGAAATACGGGATCTCTTCGGTCAGTCCGAGCGCGAGCGGATGATCGCCGCCGGCCGTGACGTTCGCATCGAACAGGCCGGGCACGTCGTCGACATCGACCGGGCCGTAGGCGACGCGCCCGGCGGGCGTCACGACTTCCAGCAGCGGTTCTAGCCAGAGCATGCCGCGCGTGCCGTTGCGCACCAGTTCGATATCGATGCCGCGCCGCGCGGCTTGTGCCGTAATGGCGTCGGCGACTTCGTCGGCGCCGAGTGCGAGGGCCGCGGAGTCACGCGGCAGATAGAGCCGCACCTTGCCGGCCGCAGAAGGCTGGGCAGTCACGGCGGGCGCGGGTGTCTTGGTGGAATGGGCGGACTGGCTCATGCGGCATCCTTGGCGCGGGCGATCAGGCGGTCGAATTTCTCGGGGGTGACGCGCGCGTGCAGCTTGTCGTCGATCGTGATGGCGGGCGACGTGGCACATTGACCGAGGCAGTACACCGGCTCGAGGGCGACGTCACCGCTGTGGCTGTGCATGGCGCAGCCCAGCACACGTTCCGCATGCGCCACGAGCGCGTCGGCGCCCATGCTCTGGCACGCCTCGGCGCGGCAGATCTGTACAACGTGCCGCGGCGGCGCGCTGGTGCGGAAGTGGTGATAGAAGGTGATCACGCCATGCACTTCGGCGCGAGAGAGATTGAGGGCGTTGGCGATGACAGGCACGGCATCCGGGGGTACGTAGCCGAAAGCTTCCTGAACGTCATGGAGGATCGGCAGAAGGGGGCCTTCCTGAGCCGCATGAGCATCCAGAATCGCTTGCACCGTCGCGCTGGAAAAAGCCTCGCGCATGGCTGTTGTCTCCTGTTTGGCACACCGTGGGGAACTGTGCGCCTGAGGGTATGGGTTATCTGTTCTTGTCCTGCCCCGGGGCGAGAGGCCCAATGGTCACATCCGGCGACGCTGCTCGTGTCTAGCGATCAGCGCGGCGCCGGACGAGCGTGCGGCACATAGCCCCCACCATATGCCGCACGGGCTCGGCCTCTCGCCCGTTGCTTACTTCCGCTCACTTTCCTCAACACTTGGGTACTGCGACCCGAAATCGCATGCCGCTCATCGACATACCCGGTCGAAGGCGGCGCTTTGTCTCCCGCTTCCCGACAGCTCGATAGGCCGCTGCCGTGTGTGGGGCAAAGCATCAGTATGTGAAACACGATATATGATATACGGTATACGTGCAATAGCGAGAAGCCCGGTTTGGCAGGCTCGTTTACCCGAATCGGATGAGGGGCGCGGGGGGGATTGGGGAGGCGTCGGCTTGTGTCGACGTGGCGTGGCAAGCGAATGAGGAGCGGCAAGAAAAAAGCCAGTGACATTCGCATGTCGCTGGCTTCTTTACTGGCCGCTGCGTCCGTTGCCGGAAGCGGTGCAGGCTGACGTTACTCGAGGAAGTCGCAGTGCTCTTCGACGAAGGCGGCCAGACCCAGCGTGTGGTCGCGTGCGAGTTTCTCGGCGAGTTCCGTGTCGCGCTTTTCGAGGGCGGTAATGATCTTCAGGTGATCGACAATCGAGCGAGCCGCCCGGTCGTTCTGAGCAATCGTCACCTTGCGGATGGCGCGCACGTGAATGAACAGGTTCTTGATCGTATTGGCGATGGCCTGGGAGCCGCCAAGATTGATCAGGGCCTGATGGAAGTCGATGTTCGCGTCCGAATACTCTTCAATATGGTCGGTCGGCGGTGCATTGACGAACTCGTCGAACAAATGACGCAGCTTGGCGATTTCTTCATCGCTCGCATGCAACGTGGCCAACCGCGCGGACATCCCTTCGAGGGCGGCCCACATCTGGATCATCTCAACGATTTCACGCTTGGTCTTGCGGATGATGAAAATGCCCCGGCGCGGCACCGTACGCAAGAAGCCTTCCTGTTCCAGCAGGGTCATGGCCTCGCGGATCGGCGTGCGCGAAACGCCAAGCACCTGGATGAGCTGACGCTCGTCCAGGCGAATCTCTTCCTTCTGGTTATAGATATCGGCATCGGCGATGGCTTTTTTCAGCAGCGCATACGCCTGATTGCGAAAACTCGTGGTGGTGTCGATCGGCTCCAGCGCGAGCGGAGTCACGCGCGCCGGAGTTGGGGTGATCAGGGACATGCAATAGTCTCCTAGGTATTACGGCCCCTTCAGAGGCGCAATGCTTGCTGCCCCACGATGGTTGCCGGCTTGGTAACGAGTTTACCCGATTCGTTTGCCTGCGTGGTTTCCGCCAGGTACGCGAAACGGCCATTCGTTTCGGCCTTTTCGAGCATCGAGGCCGGCAGCGCGACGAACAGATGAACCATCGCAACACCGGCAGCAAGTGCGGAAGCAAGGGCGAGCAAAGTAAGCGCAGCGACTAACATGGTGACACTCCTGATAAATGTTGAACGGTCGTAATGTGGGGGAGAACTTGCTTTGCATTGTATGTCGCGCCGCAACAAGTCTCAAGATATACCACATACCGAATATCAAAAATTATCGTTTTTCGGGACGCTCTTTACGTCACCTCACGTCACAACATCCCTTCGCTGCCCGGATTTGTCTCTTTTTCCGATAGTGTTCTGTGGGTCGATGATGGCGATGCACCTCCTGGAATGCCCGTCTGGCTTGCATTAGTGCGGATTTCGGGACGCGGGTGGCGTGCTGGGCTTACGGTGAAAACGGTGATGCGTTCAGGGTACGGCTGGTGAACGTTATTGCGTTGCCGCGAAACCACATCCGGTATTGCCTGCATTGGCCGGACAAGCGGTCGGTTTCCTGACAAAAATCGGCCGCGACCGGAGATCCGGTGGCGGCACGTTCGAGCGACTGCGCAGCGGGGCGGCGGGGCAGCAGGGGGATGGGATCGACCGGCTGCGTCGCTGCTTTTTACGCTCTCTCTATATATAGAGGGCTGAATTTGGCGGGGCACATCCGCGTGCCCCGCTTTGCGCCATTACAAGGCAACAACCGCCAGGCGGGTTTGGCGGCGCCTGACTCAGGCCGCCTTGGCTAACCTTTCCTGCGCGGCGGCGACGGCGTCGGGTTGCGTCATGAACTCGCGCTGCTGAATGAGGGCGAGCACCACGTCGAGCGTGGGTGTCGGCACGCCGGCGAGACGTCCCATCTCCTGCACGACCGACACGAGCGGATCGATCTCCATCGCGCGGCCGCGCTCAAGGTCCTGGAGCATCGAGGTCTTGTGCGCACCGACGGCTCCGGCCCCGTTGATGCGGCGCTCGACGTCGACGCGGAAATGCACACCGAACTTGTCGCCGATTGCCTTGGCTTCGAGCATCATCGCGCGCGCAATGGCCCGCGTGCCCGGATCGCTGGCAATGATGTCGAGCGTGCCGTGCGTGAGTGCCGAGATCGGGTTGAAGCAGAGGTTGCCCCAGAGCTTGAGCCAGATCTCGTCGCGGATGTTCTCGCGAATCGGGGCGTCGAGTCCGCTGGCGATCATCAACTGCGAGAGCTTCTCCACGCGCTCGGTGCGCTCGCCACTGGCTTCGCCCAGCGGAAACTTGTTGCCGTAGACATGTTGGATCACGCCCGGCGCAACCACTTCCGTTGCCGGATAGACCACGCAGCCGATGGCGCGCTCCGGGCCGAGCTGACGCCACTGACGGCCACCGGGGTCGATGCTCTCCAGCGTCGAGCCTTCGAGCGGGCCGCCGTGCTTGTAGAAGTACCAGTAGGGAATGCCATTCACGGCCGTGACGACGGCCGTGTCCGGGCCGATCAGCGGCTGCATCGCGTCGAGTACCGACGGGACCGAGTGCGCTTTGAGGGCGATGATCACGTAATCCTGCGGACCGAGTTCGCGCGGATCGTCCGTGCAACGCAACTGGGCGACGCGTTCCTCGCCATCGATCAGCAGCTTGAGTCCGTGCTCGCGCATGGCGGCCAGATGCGGGCCGCGCGCCACCAGACTGACATCGGCTCCGGCGCGCGCGAGTTGCACACCGAGATAGCCACCGATGGCTCCTGCGCCATAGATGCAAATCTTCATGAAGTCTCTCCCTCCAAAGGTCAATCGAAACCTGAGCCTGGTACTGGCTGCTTATTTTTCTAATACCAAATGTTGTATATCATATATCACAACAAGAGGAGCGCCAAGCATTCCGGGGGCGATCACCGTCATGGTTTCCCCGCAGGCGTTCGTCAAACCGGGGACTCGATGTGTGAGCGTGACCGGCATGAAGGACGTCGTCGAAAACGATTTTAGCGTGCGACGAGTGAATTATTACGGTGTGTTACAGCAATGCTCCGGTGTCGCGATAATCGGTTTCTTGTGAGAAAAATTAACAGGAATATCGCCTTGTGCCGGTTTTAAAAAATATCAAGGAGCCCGATATAAAAGGGCTGAGCGCCTTGTGTGACAGGCTTTGCGGATCAGGTTAACTCCTTAGTGTTTTCGCATTGCGTTGTTGCGCCGCTCCGTCCTACAGTGGCGTTACTGTATCTAGCCGCCACTTAGAACAGTGCCTCGCGTGCCGTAGTGGTTTTCGCTGCAATGGACGAAAACGACTTCGGCACGCGAGGGGGAAAGCGAGGACAGCGATAAATTAGTGTTGACTTATATCTGATATATCGTATATTTCGTTCGGTATATTTACGGGAAAGACAGTGCAATCCCGTGAGCATCAGAGACAAGTCGACGAGGCGAAGACCTCGTAAAGCATACCCAGGGGGCACAGACCCCATCCGGAAGGTGTTGTTGTTGTGAAGCTGCCAAACAACTGGAAACCGATGGAGGAGGTACAAGTGGAGACGACAAATCAACACGGTAAGCAATCCGTGTTCGCGAGCCCTTGGGTTCAGCTCGTGTTCGGCGTGATTTGCATGGCGATGATCGCCAACTTGCAGTACGGGTGGACGCTGTTCGTCAACCCGATCGATGAGAAGTATCACTGGGGCCGTACGGCCATTCAGGTGGCGTTCACGATTTTCGTCGTGACCGAAACCTGGCTGGTGCCGATCGAAGGGTATCTGGTCGACAAGTTCGGTCCGCGCCCTGTCGTGGTCGGTGGGGGGCTGTTGTGCGGTATTGCCTGGGCGATGAATGCCTATGCGTCCTCGCTGCCGATGCTGTATTTCGCAGCGGCGGTGGGTGGTGTGGGCGCCGGTGCGGTGTATGGCACCTGTGTGGGTAACGCGCTGAAGTGGTTCCCGGATCGTCGCGGTCTTGCCGCGGGCATTACCGCTGCCGGCTTCGGCGCCGGTTCGGCACTGACCGTGGTACCGATCGCCAACATGATCAAGTCCAGCGGCTACGAGAGCACCTTCCTGACCTTCGGTCTGGGGCAGGGGATCATCGTGCTGGTGCTGGGTCTGGCGCTCGCCAGCCCGCCCGCATCGATCGAAGCCCTCAAGAAGCTGGCACCTGGGGCAATGCGCTACAACGCCAAGCCGACGGAAGTCATGCGCTCCCCGGTGTTCTGGCTGATGTATCTGATGTTCGTGCTGATGGCCGCCGGCGGTCTGATGGCAACGGCACAGCTCGGCCCGATCGCCAAGGACTACGGTCTGGATCAGGCACCTGTCTCGCTTCTCGGTCTCACACTGCCCGCACTCACCTTCGCACTGGCCATCGACCGTGTGCTCAACGGGGTGACGCGTCCGGTGTTCGGCTGGATCTCGGACAAGATCGGCCGGGAAAACACGATGTTCATCGCTTTCGCGATGGAAGCCGTCGGGATTTACGCGCTGGCGAAGTATGGCCAGCACCCGGTGGCCTTCGTGCTTCTGACCGGCCTGGTGTTCTTCGCCTGGGGTGAGATCTACAGCTTGTTCCCGGCGACCTGCGCCGACACGTATGGCTCGAAGTATGCCGCCACCAACGCGGGAATGCTGTACACCGCGAAGGGGACCGCCGCTTTGCTGGTGCCCTTCTCGAGTGTCATCACCTCGATGACCGGTAGCTGGCAGGCCGTGTTCATGGTCGCCTGCGGCATGAATGCCTTCGCTGCCTTCCTTGCTTTGTTCGTCCTCAAGCCGATGCGTGCCCGCCTGGCGCAACGTTACGCGAGCGACTACAAGGCGCAAGCCGATGCGCCGGTCGTGAAGGCTGCGGACCTGAGCCGCAGTACCACGTAAGGCGCACTGATGAAGTGAAGAAGCAGACTGGCTGGCTTGATTAGCGACATGTTTGACCGGCGTGCAATCCGTGCCCTCGCGGGCCCGGTTGCACGGCCGGATGAGCAAGTAGAGAAGCAGTACAGGAATACCCACTAATCGTCAGACAAGACGACGCAACACTGAAACCGGAAAAATTGGAGGAGAGAATTATGTCCATTGCGATGACCGTGCCAGTCGGCAAGGCGGAAAACGACACTGCGGGCGACTCGCTCAAAGACCCCAGCCGACACGCGAACATCGTGTCCGAGGCAGAAACGACGGATGGCTTCCATCTGGTCATCGATGCCCTGAAAGCGAACGACATCGATACCATCTTCGGTCTGGTGGGGATTCCCATCACCGATCTGGCTCGCCTCGCGCAAGCCGAAGGCATGCGCTTCATCGGCTTTCGCCATGAACAGCATGCCGGCCACGCCGCCGCTATCGCCGGCTTCATGACGCAAAAGCCCGGCATCTGCCTGACCGTATCGGCACCGGGTTTCCTCAATGGCCTGACTGCACTCGCCAATGCGACCACCAACTGCTTCCCGATGATTCTCATCAGCGGCTCGAGCGAGCGTGAGATCGTCGATTTGCAGCAGGGCGACTACGAAGAGATGGATCAACTCAATGCGGCCAAGCCGTATTGCAAGGCGGCCTATCGCGTGCTGCACGCCGAAGACATCGGTGTTGGTCTGGCCCGCGCGATCCGTGCGGCCGTGTCCGGCCGTCCCGGCGGCGTCTATCTGGATCTGCCCGCCAAGCTGCTGGCGCAGACCATCGACGCACAAAAAGCGAAGGACTCGCTGATTCGCGTGATCGACGCCGCACCGCGTCAGATCCCCGCGCCGGACGCCGTCCAGCGCGCGCTCGACGTCATCAAGGGCGCCAAGCGTCCGCTGATTCTGCTGGGCAAGGGCGCGGCCTACGCGCAGGCTGATGCCGACATCCGTGCCTTCATCGAGAAGACCGGCATTCCTTATCTGCCGATGTCGATGGCCAAGGGCCTGCTGCCCGACACGCATGAGCAATCGGCATCGGCCGCCCGCTCGTTCGTGCTGCAAGAGGCCGACGTCGTCGTGCTGATCGGCGCGCGCCTGAACTGGCTGCTCGCGCACGGCAAGGGCAAGACGTGGGGCTCGGCACCGAAGAAGTTCGTTCAGATCGACATCTCGCCCACGGAAATCGACAGCAACGTCGCGATTGCCGCGCCGGTCATCGGTGACATCGGCTCGTGCGTGTCGGCACTGCTCGCCGGTGTGGACAGCCAGTTCGGCAAGCCGTCCGCCGAATGGACGGGCGCGATTGCCGAGCGCAAGAACAAGAACCTGGCCAAGATGGCGGCAACGCTTGCCCAGAACCCGTCGCCGATGAACTTCCACAGCGCACTCGGCGCGATTCGCGACGTGCTCAAGCAGTATCCGGACATCAACCTCGTCAACGAAGGTGCGAACACGCTCGACTACGCCCGCGCCATCATCGACCAGTACCAGCCGCGCAAGCGCTTCGACTCGGGGACCTGGGGCGTGATGGGCATCGGCATGGGCTTCGCCATCGGCGCTGCCGTCACAAGCGGCCAGCCGGTCGTCGCCATCGAAGGTGACAGCGCGTTCGGCTTCAGCGGCATGGAGCTCGAAACCATCTGCCGTTACGAGCTGCCGGTCACCACCATCATCTTCAACAACAACGGCGTGTACCGCGGCACCGACGTCAATCCGACGGGCGGCAAGGACGTGGCGCCGACCGTGTTCGTCAAGGGCGCGCGCTACGACAAGATGATCGAAGCCTTCGGTGGCATTGGCTACAACGTCACCACGCCGCAAGAACTGACGAAGGCACTGCAAGAAGCCATCGCGGCAGGCAAGCCGGCCCTCATCAATGCCGTCATCGACGAAGCCGCAGGCACCGAAAGCGGCCGTCTGACGAACCTGAATCCGCAAAGCGCGGCGATGAAAAAGTAATCCGAGTCAATCAAGGAGACATGACATGAGCAAACCCCTCGAAGGCATCAAGATCATCGACTTCACGCACGTGCAAGCCGGCCCCGCCTGTACGCAGTTGCTGGCCTGGTTCGGTGCCGACGTCATCAAGGTGGAGCGCCCGGGCTCGGGCGACGTCACGCGTAGCCAACTGCGCGATATCCCCGACGCCGATGCCTTGTACTTCACCATGCTCAACAGCAACAAGCGCTCGCTGACGCTGGATACGAAGACGCCGGAAGGCAAGGAAGTGCTCGAGAAGCTGGTGAAGGAATCGGACGTGCTCGTCGAGAACTTCGCACCGGGCGCCCTCGATCGCATGGGCTTCACGTGGGAGCGTCTGAACGAACTGAACCCGAAGCTCATCGTGGCATCGGTCAAGGGCTTCTCTGACGGCCACCACTACGACGACCTGAAGGTCTATGAAAACGTGGCGCAGTGCGCCGGCGGCGCCGCTTCGACGACCGGCTTCTGGGACGGTCCCCCGACCGTGTCGGCCGCTGCACTCGGCGACAGCAACACCGGCATGCACCTGGCCATCGGCATTCTGACGGCACTCATCGGCCGTGGCCAGACGGGCCGTGGTCAGAAGGTCGCCGTCTCGATGCAGGATTCGGTCATCAACCTGTGCCGCGTGAAGCTGCGCGACCAACAGCGTCTGGATCGTGTCGGCTACCTCGAAGAGTATCCGCAATACCCGCACGGCGAATTCAGCGACGTGGTGCCGCGCGGCGGTAACGCCGGCGGTGGCGGCCAGCCGGGCTGGGTGCTCAAGTGCAAGGGCTGGGAGACGGATCCGAACGCGTACATCTACTTCACGATTCAGGGCCACGCCTGGGAGCCGATCTGCCGCGCGCTGGGCAAGCCGGAATGGATCAGCGATCCGAACTACGCCACCGCGCAAGCCCGTCAACCGCACATCTTCGACATTTTCGCGACCATCGAAGAGTGGCTCGCCGACAAGACGAAGTACGAAGCGGTGGACATCCTGCGCAAGTTCGACATCCCGTGCGCGCCGGTGCTCTCGATGAAGGAAATCGCGAACGACCCGTCGCTGCGCGCATCGGGCACGATCGTGGAAGTGCCGCACAAGCAGCGGGGCACGTACCTGACCGTCGGCAGCCCGATCAAGTTCTCGGGGCTGAAGCCGGAAATCACGGGCTCGCCGCTGCTGGGCGAACACACCGACGAGATCCTGGCCGAGCTGGGCTACAGCAAGGAACAGATCGCCAACCTGCATACGTCGCGTTCGGTCTAAGTTCGGCACGCTGAGCATGCGCCGCATGTGCCGAAGCCGCCCCCGTGCGGCAACGGCGCCTGCGCGCAAGCGAGCACGCGAAGCGGTTCATGGGTGCGGCTCCGCGCGGAGCCAGCACCCATTTTTATTTTCGGGACGGTGCTGTCCGCTCATTGATGTACTTTATTGGCATGTTTGGTAGCCGTGCCAACCGCATTCCCCACAAGATCATTGGAGACATCATGAGTGCATCCGTCGACGTCAATCAGTTGGTGCAGGTGGTGGGCGACGCCATCGTCGTGGCCGATCCGCAGAACATCATCACGCTCTGGAATGACGGCGCGCAAAAGATGTTCGGTTTCTCGGCGGCCGAGGCGGTAGGGCAGCCGCTGGACATCATCATTCCCGAGCGGCTGCGGGCACGTCACAACGATGGCTATGCCAAGACGATGCAGACCGGGCAGACCAGGTACGGCAGCGATCTGTTGAAAGTGCCCGCCGCGCACAAGGACGGCCGGTCCATGTCGATTGCGTTCACGGTAGCGCTGCTGCACGACGCTGACGGCGAAGTGACCGGCATCGTGGCGGTGATTCGCGACGAGACGGCGCGCTTTCAGGAGGATCGCCAACTGCGCAAGCGATTGGCCGAACTGGAAGCCAAGGTCGCCGCCACTGCGGGCTGATCATTTGACGGCAGTCTCTGGCGACTGAACGCCAGCGAGAATTCAAGGAAGCACCGATTCGCGACGCACCCGATGTGGGGTGCCGCGAATCGGTGCTTTTTTGCTTTCGGGGCGGTTCAATCGCAAAGAGGGGATCAATATGTATTTTGTATTCAATATATTAAATGAGGATTTAATGAATTCCGGGTGAGGAGGGGCGATTTTCAGGCCGACGGTGTATGCCTGTAAACCCGTAGACCAGCGGTTCTGAGTACGCCATGTTGCGCTGCGTTTCCCCTTTATTGATGGGCATTCCGGCCATTTTCATCTGCGCCATGCGGCGACACAGCAAAACGCATAGGCAACAAAAAGCCGTTGATAAAATATCATGTATGAAATACCGTATATCACAAGAATAGATCAACGGCAGGCATGGCGCCCGTAGCGGCGACGGCCTTCGTGAGATCCCGCGATACCGGCGTTTTGAGCCGCGCTTATACCCGTGTTCAGACCCGCGCTTCGCCCGGTTTCGCAGACCCATTACATAAACGCCGTCGCATCAGGAGGAGACAAACCATGTTCACCGTCGCCAGCTTCCGGCGCGAAGCCAGCCCCACGTGTGGCACACACGCACAGCAGACAGCGGCGTGTGCCGTGAGCCAACTTTCGGTGTCTGTCCCGGGCGCGTCTGCCCTGGCGAACTGCTGAGCGGAGACGATCATGGGCAAGGCACTTGAAGGTGTGCGCATTCTCGATTTCACGCACGTGCAGTCCGGGCCGACGTGCACACAGTTGCTCGCGTGGTTCGGCGCCGACGTGATCAAGATCGAACGCGCGGGTCACGGCGACGTCACGCGCGATCAACTGCGTGACATTCCCGACGCGGACAGCCTCTACTTCACGATGCTCAACAGCAACAAGCGCTCGATCACGCTCGATACCAAGCACCCTGAAGGCAAGGCGGTGCTCGAGCGCATGATTCGCGACTGCGACGTGCTCGTGGAGAACTTCGCGCCCGGCGCGCTCGATCGCATGGGCTTCACGTGGGAACACATCCACGCGCTGAACCCGCGCATGATCGTGGCGTCGGTCAAGGGCTTCGGCCCGGGGCCGTATCAGGACTGCAAGGTCTACGAAAACGTGGCGCAGTGCGTGGGTGGCGCGGCGTCGACGACCGGCTTCGACGATGGCCCGCCGATGGTCACGGGCGCGCAGATCGGCGACTCCGGCACCGGGTTGCATCTGGCCCTGGGCATCGTCACGGCGCTGTATCAGCGCACGATGACCGGGAAGGGCCAGCGCGTGCTGGCCGCGATGCAGGACGGCGTGCTGAACCTGTGCCGCGTGAAGCTGCGCGACCAGCAGCGTCTGGAGCGCGCGCGCGTGATGGAAGAGTACCCGCAGTTCCCGAACGGTCAATTCGGCGATGCGGTGCCGCGCGCCGGTAACGCGTCCGGGGGTGGTCAGCCGGGCTGGATTCTCAAGTGCAAGGGCTGGGAGACGGACCCGAACGCGTACATCTACTTCATCACGCAGGCGCCCGTGTGGGGTTCGATCTGCAAGGTGATCGGCAAGCCGGAGTGGGTCGAACATCCGGATTACGCCACGCCGCGTGCGCGTTTGCCGCGTCTGCGCGAGATCTTCGACACGATTGAACAATGGACGATGACGAAGACGAAGTTCGAAGTCATGGCCATCCTCAACGAGTACGACATTCCGTGCGGCCCGATCCTCTCGATGAAGGAAATCGCAGAGGACATGTCACTGCGCGAGACCGGGACCATCGTCGAAGTCGATCACCCGAAGCGGGGCAAGTACCTCACCGTCGGCAACCCGATCAAGCTCTCGGACAGCCCCACCCATGTGGAGCGCTCGCCGCTGCTTGGCGAGCATACCGACGACGTGCTCTCCGAATTCGGCTACAGCGCACAACAGATCGCTGCCCTGCGCGAAGTCGGCGCGGTGTGAGCGGCGCCCTGCGAGCGCGAGTGTCTGCACAGGTGCCCGCGCAGACACTCGCTGCATAAGGCCGATGTGAATGACTTCAAGACATCGTGTCCGGCGTACGCGCGGCGAACCGTGCCGCGCCGCCGGGCCGTTACAGGAATGGCAAACGCATGAAGCTCTGGACCCGATTCAAGACCGCCCATGGACGCATCGGCTTTGGCCTGTTGCAGGGCGATCACATTCTCGAACATCGCGGCAATCTCTTCGATCAGCCGATTGCGACCGGCGCGACGGTGGCGCGCAACGCGGTCGATCTGCTATGCCCGTGCGAGCCCACGAAAATCGTGGCGCTGTGGAACAACTTTCACGCGCTGGGCGCGAAGCTCGGCAAGGCCGCGCCGTCGCATCCGCTCTTTCTCATCAAGCCTGCGACGTCGTTGTCCGGCCCCGACGCCGTGATCCGTCGGCCGGCGTCGTATGCCGGCAAGATCGTGTTCGAGGGCGAACTGGGCGTGGTGATCGGCAAGCGCGCGAGCCACGTGAGCGAGGAAGCCGCACGCGATCACATTCTTGGCTACACGCTGGTCAACGACGTCACCGCCGCTGAAATCATCGAGCAGGACGGCAACTTCGCGCAGTGGACACGCGCCAAGGGCTTCGACACGTTCGGCTGTATCGGCCCCGTCATCGCACAGGATTTCGACTGGCGCGAGGCGGAACTGGTCACGCGGCTCGACGGCACGGAGCGTCAGCGTTACCCGCTCGCGGACATGATCTTCAACCCGTGGCAACTCGTCGCGCGTCTCTCGCAGGACATGACCCTGCTGCCGGGCGATGTGATCGCAGTGGGCACGTCGATCGGCGTGGGCTCGATGAAAGAGGGCGCGCTGGTGGAGGTGAGCATCGACGGACTGGGGACGTTGGCCAACCGCATGGGCGGCTGACGACGCAACCGATTTCACGGTGGTCGGCCGGGGTGGCAATGGCCTGAGTCGATCGCCCTTTTTCATTTGGCCGACTCGTCAGATTCGGCGGATTCGGCGGATTCAGTGGATTCAGCCGATCAAGGATCTGTCTGGCGCGGGGCAGCTGGGGTAGCGTAGTGTTTCCCGCGCCCTTCGGGCGGCGGCACGGGGCTCTTGTAAGCCATCATGCCGTCGATGAGCGTGGCCCCGTCGGCGAGCAGGAATTCCCGAAAGGCTTGCGCGACCGGCGGCAAGCGCTTGCTGCGACGATGCACGACGTACCAGCTTTGCCAGGCGGGAAAGCCTTGCACGTCGAGCACCGTCAACTGGCCCGTCTGTAGTTCCATGCCGACGGTGTGCGCGGACAGGAAGCTGATACCCATGCCCGCCACGACCGCTTGCTTGATGGTTTCCGTGCTGGCGATCTCCATCGTGATCTTCAGTTGCTGGGTGCGATGACCAAACGCGTCTTGCAGGGAGTTCCAGGTGTCGGATCCGCGCTCGCGGCTGATGAACGGTTCTTGCGTCAGGCGCGAGAACGGGATCTGTTGCTGACCGGCGAGCGGATGGTCCGGTGGCGCCACGATGACGTAGGGGTGCGGCGCAAAGGCTTCGTTGATCGTGTCGATCTCGTGGGGCGGCCGCACCATCACCGCAAGATCCGTGAGGTTCTCGGTGAGCTGATGCAGCAGTTCCTCGCGGTTATGCACCGTGAGGCCCAGCGTCACGCCGGGATGGCGCGCGGTAAATGCCGCGAGCAGCCGGGGGAAGAAATAGTCGCCCGCGCTGATGACGGCCACGTTGAGCTTGCCGCCCGTGATGCCCTTGAGGTGATCCATCGCTTCTTCGGTTTCACGAAAGAGCGCAATGATCGCGCGGCTGTAATGCAGCATCTCGCTGCCCGCTGGCGTCAGAAAAATCTTCTTGCCCAGTTGCTCGAAGAGCGGGAGTCCGGCGTGCGTCTCAAGTTGCTTGACCTGTGTCGAGACGGCCGGTTGCGTGAGGTGCAATTCTTCGGCGGCGCGCGAAAAGCTCAGGTGGCGCGCCACGGTTTCAAAGACCTTCAACTGACGGAGCGTGGCGTGTTTCATGCGGCAGGCTTCCAGAGATCGGGAGGGGCGACAGCGTGATTTGCGCGAGTGAAATACCGCTCACGGACAGATCTCGAAGTATAAGTAATCGTTGATGGTTTGCATAATTAACTTTAACTGTCTTTTATGGGTTGGGCTGCGTAATCTGCAATGGCAGCCCGCAGGAAAGCGATGTGACAGCAAAGCGCCGGTGACAACGTCGCGTCAGGCGAGAGCGGGTTTGCGTGTTCTGGAGACGATCACTGTTTTGGGAGAGCGCCATCATGTCTGTCATCGAAACGCACATCAAACCCGCCGCCCTGGCACCGGTTGCCAACGCCCATCTGCATGCGTTCAACAACGCATTCGTCGAGTTGGGGCTGGACTGGTATTGGGATCACCACACGTACACCCGTCTGTTGCATACGACCGGGAATCAAGATTTGCCGCTGGCGTACCTCGAAGGGGCTTCGGCACAGGCGTTGCGCATGGCCGAGCTGGCACTGATCGGGGCCTATCTCGACGGACACCAGCCGCATCTGCTGCGCGCCTACGAGCCGGAATTCCTGTGCGACCTGATTCATTGCACCAAGGTGCGTTGCTTCGAAGCGGCCAATGACGGGCGTTCGATGCAGCCGTTGCGCGCCGCTGTGGCCTGAGTTTCACAACACGACAGGGGCTCAGACCCCGAGACAATAACTATGCATATTGGCATTCCAAAGGAGACGGCCGGCGGCGAATCCCGCGTCGCGGCCACACCGGAGACGGTGAAGAAGCTGGTGGGCGCAGGACATCGCGTCACGGTGGAGTGTGGCGCCGGTGAGGCCGCGAGCGTACCCGATGCGGCGTATGTCGCAGCGGGCGCGTCGAGCGGCAGCGCAGCGCAAGCCCTGGGCGCCGAGTTGGTGCTGAAGGTTCGCGCGCCGTCGGTCACGGAAATCGGCCTGATTCCGCGCGGTAGCGTGGTCGTCGGCATGCTCAACCCGTTCGACGCCGAGAACAACGCGCGTATGGCCGCCGCCGGCATCATCGGCTTCGCTTTGGAGGCCGCACCGCGCACCACGCGCGCGCAAAGCATGGACGTGCTGTCCTCTCAAGCCAACATCGCCGGCTACAAGGCCGTGATGCTCGCCGCCAATCTCTACCAACGCTTCATGCCGATGCTCATGACGGCCGCCGGCACGGTCAAGGCCGCGCGTCTGGTCGTGCTGGGCGCGGGCGTGGCAGGCCTTCAGGCGATTGCCACGGCCAAGCGTCTCGGGGCGGTGATCGAAGCGTCGGACGTGCGTCCGGCCGTGCGCGAGCAGATCGAATCGCTCGGCGCCAAGTTCATCGACGTTCCCTTCGAGACCGACGAAGAGCGCGAGATCGCCAAGGGGGTGGGCGGCTATGCGCGTCCGATGCCGGCGGCATGGCTCGCGCGTCAGGCGCAACTGGTGCACACGCGTCTCACGCAGGCGGACATCGTCATCTCCACCGCGCTGATTCCGGGTCGCGCCGCGCCCACGCTCATCGCCGAAGACACCGTCAAGGCGATGAAGCCCGGCTCGGTCATCATCGATCTGGCGGCCGGACGCGGTGCGAACGGTGGCGGCAACTGCCCGCTGTCGGTGGCCGACGAGGTCGTCAAGGTCCATGGCGTGACGATTGCCGGCTACACCAACCTCGCGGGCATGGTCGCGGCAGACGCCTCCGCGCTTTACGCACGCAACGTGCTCGACTTCCTCAAGCTGGTGATCGACAAGGAAGGCAAGCTCGTCATCGATACCAACGACGACATCGTCGCCGCGTGCCTGATGTGCCGCGACGGCCAGGTTCTGCGTGCGGCATAAGGGGAGGTCACGACCATGGAAATGATCAATCACACGGTGATCAATCTGATCATCTTCGTGCTGGCGGTGTACGTCGGCTATCACGTGGTGTGGAACGTCACGCCCGCGCTGCACACGCCGCTCATGGCGGTGACGAACGCCATCTCGGCGATCGTGATCGTGGGCGCGATGCTCGCGGCGGGCCTCACCGAAGGCAGCCTCGGCAAGACGATGGGGGTGATCGCTGTCGCGCTCGCGGCGGTGAATGTGTTCGGGGGTTTCCTCGTCACACAGCGCATGCTCGAAATGTTCAAGAAGAAAGACAAGCCGGCAAAGCTGGCGGCCAATGACGAAGCTGCAAAGGGAGCGCACTGACATGAGCATGAATCTTGTGACGCTGTTGTATCTGGTCGCGTCGATCTGTTTCATTCAGGCGCTCAAGGGCTTGTCGAACCCGAAAATGGCGCGGCGCGGCAACGCCTTCGGCATGATCGGCATGACGATTGCCGCACTCACCACGCTCGCGCTCATCTTTGAACTGCGCAAACTCTCGAACGGCAATTTCTCGGGCCTCGGCCTGATCCTTGCGGGGCTCGTGGTCGGTGGCGGCATCGGTGCGTACGTCGCGCGCAAGGTCGAGATGACGAAGATGCCCGAACTGGTCGCGGCCATGCACTCGCTCATCGGCCTGGCCGCGGTGTGTATCGCGGTGGCGGCGGTCGCGGAACCGGCGGCCTTCGGCATCGTCGCCGCAGGTGAGCCGTTGCCGGCAGGCAATCGTATCGAACTGTTCATCGGGACGTTCGTCGGCGCGCTCACGTTCTCGGGTTCCGTCATTGCTTTCGGCAAGCTCTCGGGCAAGTACAAATTCCGTCTGTTCCAGGGCGCACCGGTGGTCTTCAAGGGCCAGCACATGGTGAATCTGGCGCTGGCGATCGCGATGCTCGGCTTCGGCGGTGCGTTCTTCGTCTCGCAGAGCTGGACACCGTTCGTCATCATGACGGCCATCGCCTTCGTGCTCGGCGTGCTCATCATCATCCCGATTGGCGGGGCAGACATGCCCGTCGTCGTGTCGATGCTGAACTCGTACTCCGGCTGGGCCGCCGCAGGGATCGGCTTCTCGCTGAACAACCCGATGCTCATCATCGCGGGCTCGCTGGTCGGCTCATCGGGCGCGATTCTGTCGTACATCATGTGTAAGGCGATGAATCGCTCGTTCTTCAACGTGATTCTCGGCGGCTTCGGGGCAACCCCCGGGGCAAGCGCGGCGGGCGGTGAACAGCAGCAACGTCCGGTCAAATCCGGTTCGCCCGATGACGCCGCGTTCCTCATGAGCAATGCCGAGTCGCTGGTGATCGTGCCCGGTTACGGTCTGGCCGTCGCCCGTGCGCAGCATGCGCTCAAGGAACTGACCGACAAGCTCACGGAGAAAGGCGTGAACGTGCGCTACGCGATCCATCCGGTTGCGGGCCGCATGCCGGGCCACATGAACGTGCTGTTGGCGGAGGCCGAGGTGCCGTACGACCAGGTGCTGGAGATGGACGAGATCAACGGCGAATTCGGTCAGACGGACGTGGTGCTCGTGCTCGGCGCGAACGACGTGGTGAACCCCGCCGCCAAGAACGATCCGCAATCGCCGATTGCCGGCATGCCGATTCTCGAGGCTTACAAGGCCAAGACGATCATCGTCAACAAGCGCTCGATGGCGGCCGGTTACGCCGGGCTGGATAACGACCTGTTCTATCTCGACAAGACCATGATGGTCTTCGGCGATGCGAAGAAGGTCGTAGAGGAGATGGTCAAAGCGGCGGCTTGACCCGATCGATCGGCTTGATCGGTGAAATCGGTGAAATCGGTGAATCACGGGGCGCGCCGCCGGATGCGGCGCGCCGGAGTCATTTCGATGGCTCGTTTGCTCACTTTCTGGCAGGGCACAAGCACATGAACGTATCGCTGAGACAACTCAAGGTCTTCATGGTCGTGGCGCGCAGCAAGAACTTCAGCCGCGCGGGCGCCGAGATCGGCCTGACACAACCGGCCATCAGCCGCTGCATCAACGAACTGGAAGCGCAACTTGGCCTGCGCCTCGTCGATCGCACCACGCGCGAGGTGGCGCTGACCGACGCAGGGGTCACGCTCGCCGGCAATCTCGACCGTGTGCTCGATGAACTGGAGATCGCCCTGTTGCAGACGCACGGCGCAGAAGCGCGCACGACGGGTCGCGTTCGCATTGGTGCCGCGCCGACAATCTCCGCGACGCTGATGCCGCGCGTGCTGCTGGCCTCGCAAGCGACGTACCCGGACATTGCGCTCGCGCTCGTCGATCAGATGCAGCGGGCGGTGCTCGATAGCGTGCGGGCCGGCGATGTGGACTTCGGCATCGTGGTCGCCCCGCAAGGCGCGGACGACCTCACGACTGAGCATCTGATGAGTGAGCCGTTCTGTCTGGTGTGTCGCAGCGATCACCCGCTCGCCACGCAGGCGGCCGTGCACTGGTCGGAGCTTTCCGGTGAAAACCTTGTGCTGCTCAATCAGAGTTCGGGCAGTCGTGCGTTGATCGATCGCGCACTCACCACCCAGAAGGTGCAGGGCACGATCACGCAGGAGCTGGGGCATGTGAGCACCATCTTCCGCATGGTGCAGGAAGGGCTGGGAGTGAGCGTGCTGCCGCCGTTGGCATTGCCGCTGCCGGAGAACTCCACGCTGGCCGTGCGTCCGCTATTGCCAGCCTTCGAGCGCAACATCGTGCTCGTGCGTCGCAAGAACCGCTCGCTCTCGCCGGCGGCGCATACGGTGTGGGAGCTGATTCACCGCGTCGTTCGCGAGCGCAACAAGGGGTTCGCGATGGGGGCGGAGCAGGTGGCCGCTGCTGCGGCATCTTCGCAGAACTGAATCTCCGAAGCGAATCAACGACTTGCATCCTGTCATCAAGGACTTTTCCACAGACTTGAACACAAAATCTGTGGATAAATCGGAGGCACTTTCAGGCCGTCTGCCTGCGGGTGCCTCCGTCTGATCCCTTCTAACGAAAACTCCATACCGATCAATCGCTTGGCGATTCTCCTGCGTTCGTTGTCCACAGCCTTGTGAACAAAAACGGTGGATAACTCCGGGCGCGCCGCGAGCTTTGCGACGTCGACTCCCGACAGGTTGATGTCGGATTGCCAAGATGCCTCGTCGAGCGGGTGCATAGGATGCCCAACGGCAGGGTGTCTGCGCACCCACGGTTCAGGCACCGTCCTGATCCGTCGCCGGGCGGGCTGGCAAGCCCTCATCCCTCAGATCTGGAGTTCCCCGATGTTTTTTTCCCTAAGCGGCCAAAGCGGCGGTGTCGCCCCCCATCGTGCCGACATGACCGTGCCGACGTTCGAGCGTCAGGCGAGTCGCAGTCATTGCCAATCCGACCTTGCGGACCTGCGCGAGCAATATGCGCGCGCGTCGCGGCGCGGCCCGCTTCGTGAGCATCTGCTCTCGACGGCGACGACGTCGTCCGGCCCGGTGGCGGCATTTCTCGCGCCGCTGCTGCCTCGTGATGTCAGGGGCAGCTTCCTGCTGAACGTGCAGGAACTGGCGGCACTGCGATGCGTTGTGTTTTTGCCCGCAGCGGACGTCGGACTGGACGCGCTGTTGCGCGCGGGCATGCCGCACGACGCAGCGTACGACCTGTGCGAGCTGCTACGCGATGCCCCCGAAGATGCCGTCATGTCGGCGCTCGCCTCGTTCGCCACGGCGCCGTTGCCACTGACGAACTGGTGGCATCACCTGACGAACGAGACTGACGTTGCGGCTTCGCGCGAGGCGCTGCGGGCGCTTCGCGTGTTGCAACTGGCCGGCTACCGCCAGTGGCCGTTCGACGAGAGCGTCTGGCGGGGCGCGGTGATGCGGGCGGGGCAGGCATTGCAATGCGATCCGGACTCGGGGCGACCCATCAATCCGCTCATGGGCATGGCGTTGCTCGACTTGCTGCCAAGAAACCGGTATTCGCAACGTCTCATGGTGACGTTCACCGGCGAGCCGATCCTGCTGTTCTCGATACGCAAGGGACTTCCGGCTAAGGCGCTCGAGAAGATGTTGCGGCTCGGATTCGAAGTCGACGTCGCGTCGCCCGAGGGACAGGCGTCTGCCGAAGATCCGGTCCCGATTCTGCCGGGTGCCACGCCATTGCATTACGCTGCACTTCACGGCGATCTTGAGATGATCGGGCTGCTCGCGAGCTACGGTGCCGATCTCAATGCGCGAGACGCACGTGGCTATTCGCCCATGCTGTATGCGAAGGCCGGTGCACTGCTGCTGCGCGGCCACGACGCAGTGACGACCCTCAGGCCGGAGGACCGCACGGACGCACGGTTGCGCGACGCCACCTCAGCGGTCGTTCGTACGCTGCACAGTCTTGGCGCCGATCCACGCGTTTGCGGCTACGACGGCATGGGACTGGGGCACACACTGATCCTGTCCGTCATGGCCTCACGGGAAGGCGGCGGCATGGACCATTGGCCCGAATTCGAACAACTGCTCGTTATGCACTACGATCAGGGCGTGCACTTTGACATGCCGGGCGGCGCCGGGACGAGTGACGTTGCCGCGTTCGCCGAAGCCAACGCGCGGGACAATCCGAACGACGCGATCTGGGCACTCCTCACGCTGCTGAGGGCACTCGACACGCGCTAATACGCGCATACACGCTGACACGCGCTGACATGCACGTTGTTGCGGCGCGTCGCTCGGTTGCTTTCAATGTGACGTTGACGCGTCGCGCCGCGGCAATCGCGCAACGTGTGCACGGCAATGTCACGCGGCGTGCGTTAGAATTCTCAACTTGGGCGGCCCCGCATTGTGCCGGGGCTTCGCCGGTCATCTCTTCAAACGACAACGCAGTTTTCTCTGCCGCGTCATTCCCGCTTCTCTTGCGATTCCCATGACTTCTGAAATGACGAAGCCGCGCACGGGCTTTTGGCCTGCACGCGCAGCGACGATGGCATTGCTGTTTTGCAGCGGATTTCTCTATGCGACGTGGGGGGTTCATGTGCCCACCGTCAAGGCAATGTTCGACCTGAACGATGCCAGCCTCTCGGTGGCCATGTTTGCCGTGGCGGGCGGCGCCATCGTCACGATGTCGCGCATGGCACGCTGGGTCGGACGCGCCGGCAGTCGGCGCGCGAGCCTGCATGCCGGCATTGCGCTGGCCGTGACGAGCGCCTTCATTCTGTCGATGCCGAGCTACTGGGGCCTTGTGGGCTGGCTCGCGCTTTACGGCGCGGCGAACGCCACGTACGACGTCTCGGTCAATGCACAGGCCGCCACGCTCGAAGCGCGCTATCGCAAGCCGATCATGGCGTCGCTGCATGGGTGCTTCAGCCTTGGCGGCATGGCCGGGGCGCTCGTCGGCGGCGCGTGGCTGGCCCATCACGGGTCGCCCCAATGGCACATCGGCCTCGCGGCGCTGTTGTGTGCGGGGGTGATCGTCGTGGGCGCGCGCTTCATGCAGCCCGACATGATGCCCGGCGAAGCGCCGGTCGCGAGCGAAGGCGCGGACAAGGGCGTTGCCCGCGCGCACAAGCCACCGCCTGCGCTCGACGAGGCCGCACGTCGCAAGCTGCACCGCAAGCTCACGGGGTTCGGCATTCTCGCGTTTCTGGGGCTGGTAGTCGAAGGCGCGATGTACGACTGGACGGCGGTGTACATGCGCGAAGTGGTTGACGCACAGGGCGCGTGGATCGGGGCAGGATACGCTGCGTTCTCGCTCGGTATGGCGAGCGGGCGCTTCGGTGGCGACCCGATACGTGCCCGCATGGGCGGCGCGCGACTGCTGCGGGTGAGCAGCTTGCTGTGTGTTGGCGGTGTCTTGCTGGCACTGCTCTGGCGTGTGCCGGCGGCCGCCGTCGTGGGCTTCGCGCTCGCGGGGCTCGGGCTGTCGAACGTAATGCCGGTGATGTTCGCCGCATCGGGCGAGGTGGCGCGCGGCGCTGGCATGGCGAGTGCCGAGGCCATCGCGGTGATGGCGCGGCTGGCCTATCTGGGACTGCTCGTCGGCCCGGTGCTGATCGGGGCGATTGCCCACGGCATCAGCTTGCCGGTGGCATTGGGGGCGGGACTGCTGTGCATCGTCCCGATTGCCTTGCTCGCGCCAAAGATGCTGGCCGGCGCAGACGGGCGCGCCACGCAGCACTGAAAGGCTGCGAGCGCGCCGAACGCGTTTACTTCAGCGTGACGGACACTTCGCCAATGCCGTGGATCGTGCCGCGCAACTCGCCTTTGGCGCTGGCGGGAATCATGCCGACGTAGGAGCCGCAGGTGATGATGGCGCCTGCACGCATCGTGATGCCGCGCTTGCCGTTGTGGTTGACGAGCCACGTGAGCAGGGCGCGCGGATCGCCACCCGTGTTGCCGGTGCGTGGCGGCGCGATGTCGGTGCCATCGAGCGAGAACGTGAGCTTCGGCGAGGTGTAGTTGAGCGACGCATCGTAATCACGGCCGCTGCCGATCACGAGTGCGCCGTTGTTTTGCAGGTCGGCGAGCGCGAACCGGCTGTCGAGGCCCTTTGATGCAAAGCGGCTGTCGGTGATCTCGATCGTGGCCAGCGTTTCGCCGACGAACATCATTGCCGCACGTTCGTCATAGTTGCCCGGCTTGATGTCACGGGCCAGACGAAACGCGATTTCCAGTTCCAGACCCGGACGGAAGAAGTCGTCGAGGGCCAGGGCGCCGCCCGAGTCACTCACGACCGAGGCGGGAATCGGCGCGCAATTCGGCAGATCCGACGGGGCCTTGGCGCCCACCTTCCACGCGGCAATCGTCTCGCCAAGCAGGTCGAGCGTGCGCAACTGCACGGCGTAGGCCGCACGGGCGTCGGCCGGGAGCAGCGCAGGCGCGGGCGAGTCGATCGGCGTATCGCCGCGGCGGGTGTCGGCCAGCAGTTGGGCCAGCGATTCGACGGCGGCTTGATTCTCGAACATCTTGCAATCTCCAGAGGGAAAGGCAATGCGCCAGACATTGGCCGGCAGCACGTTGTCCCACATCGTATACAAAATTCACGTGCCGTTGCGCAGTGCAGCGAACGTGATGCCTACTCAGTGAAAACACCATCTAACGTAGTCAAAACCGCATCGATCTGCGAGAATCGGACTTCGTAATAATTCGTAATAATTCGTAATATTTCGTGAGGCATGGCAGCGATGGTGAGCGCCGTTGCCCGCGAAAGTGCAGTGCGTGCAGTCGATGATTTTCTCCTCAAAGCGAACGACGACCTGGCCAAGCCTATGCACTCCGTGACCCTGAACCCCGTACGAGCCCCCGCCATCCATCCGCCGGACAGCGGTGCCGCGCAGCCGATCAGTCGTCAGGCGCTGCATCTGGCGGTGATGGATCGTCTTCGCAAGATGATTACCGAAGGGGCATTGCTGCCGGGGGCGCATCTGAACGAGCGCGCGCTGTGCGAACAACTTGGCGTGTCGCGCACGCCGCTGCGCGAGGCGCTCAAGATGCTGGCGGTCGAGCGACTGATCGAGCTGCTGCCCAATCGCGGTGCGCGCGTGGTGACGCTCTCGGCCAGCGATGTCGCCGACGCCTTCGAGTTGCTCAGCGGCCTTGAAGCGCTGGCCGGCGAACTGGCCTGTGAACGCATCACACAAGCGGAAATCGACGAGATTCAGGAATTGCATTCGGCGATGGACGCCTGCTACGCGAACGGCGACCTGCCCGGCTATTTCGACTGCAATCAGCGCATTCACGATCGTATCAATGCGGCGGCACGTAACCCCGCGCTCACGCAGATGTATCAGGCGGTCAATCATCGGTTGCAGGCGCTGCGCTTTCGCTCCAATCTGCATGCCGGCAAGTGGGAGCAGGCCGTCGATGAGCACGTGGCGATGCTGCGCGCGCTGCGTCAGCGCGACGGTCTGGCGTTAGGTCGACTGTTGCGCGTTCACCTGATGACCAAATGCGCTACGGTGCTCGCCAGTGTGCGCGCCGCAGCTTGACGCATCGACACCGCTGAGGTGCCGCGCAGGCTCGGACGCCAACACACGCACGCCGGCTCACGCAGCACGACGCATACTCACCAGCCCTTCGTTGAGCATGGCTGCCACGTAGGCGTCGGTCTTGCTGCGCAGGTGCGCCTCCATCAGCGGGCGCAATCGTTTGCCATCGCGCCGGCGCAGCAGCGCCAGCATTTCCGCATGTTCGTCGACGGCCTGACGCCAGCGCTCGGGCGTTGGCGTGAGGCGCTCGCGCACGTGCCGCAGACGGGCGTTGAGATTGTGGAAGTACTCGGCAAGCGGGCCGTTGTCCGCCATACGCAGAATGCTCAGGTGGATCTGCTGATTCAGCGCGAAATAGGCGGCGTGATCGGTACGCGCATAAGCCGATTCCATTTCGTTCTGTAGTCGCGCCAGTTCGTCCAGATCGGCGTCCGACGCTTTCTCGCACGCCTGTTCCCCCGAGAGTCCTTCGAGCACCGCCATCACGGCGAGCAGGTTCACGACCTCATCGACACTCACGCGCGCCACGCGGGCTCGGCGCGTTTGCGAAATCTCCACCAGTCCCTCGTTCGCCAGCCGCTTGAGCGCTTCGCGCAACGGCGTGCGCGAGACCGCCAGTTCGTCGCAAAGGGCGCGTTCCGAGAGAGGCGCGCCAGGGCGCAGATCACCGCGCACGATGCGTGCCTTGAGGGCTTCGTAAGCGGCGGCGTTCAGCGAGGCGGCAGACGTGCTCATGCGCAAGATTTGGATAAATGGAATGCCAATTCTGCAAGCGACAAGCGGAATCGTCAATTGCCAATCCTCATTTTTTCAACGTTAACCCGGATTATTCGCTTTGCCGCTTGCCAATGGCGTGAGGATGAATTTATCGTGTATTAAAAATTGGTATACCAAAAATCGAAGCTGGCCGACATCGGGTGCGTGCTGGCGTGTGAAGGAGGCAATGTGACATCGACCGTTCTGACCGAGCGACACGGCGCAGTTGCGCTGGTCACGCTCAATCGCCCAGAGAAGCTCAATGCGTTGACCAAGCCGATGTGGCAGGCGTTGGGCGACACGATTCTGGCCTTGTCCGAGACGCCCGACGTGCGCGGTATCGTGCTGCGCGGTGCGGGGGAGAAATCGTTCGCGCCGGGCAACGATATTGCGGAGTTCGAGACGGATCGGGCCAACGTGGAGCAAGCGCGCGCGTACGGCGCGCTCATGCACCGCACGCTCGACGCGCTGACGAATTGCCCTGTGCCGCTCGTTGCCATGATTCATGGCATATGCGTTGGCGGCGGCATGGAGATTGCAGCGGCCTGTGACGTGCGTATTTGCGGCGAGTCGAGCCGTTTTGGCGCGCCGATCAACAAGTTGGGGCTGGTGATGGCGCATGCGGAGCTCTCGGGCCTCGTGCGACTGCTAGGCCCGGCGCGGGCGCTCGAGATACTGCTCGAAGGGCGGATCTTCGATGCGCAGGAGGCCTTGCGCATCGGCCTCGTCACCCGGGTGGTGGCTGATGCCGACGTGACACGCGAAGCGCTCGCGAGTGCGGAGCGTATCGCCGCCGGGGCGCCGTTGGTTGCGCGCTGGCACAAGCGGTTCGTGCGCGAACTGGTGAGTGGTCAGCCGCTCACGCCCGCACAGATCGACGAAGGTTTCGCGTGCTTCGGCACGGCCGATTTTCAGACGGGCTATCGCGCCTTCCTCGCGAAGACGGCCCCCGTGTTCGAGGGGCGCTGACATGACCCATCCCGAGAAGCCGGCCGGCGGGCCGTTGCAGGGCGTCAAGGTGATCGAGCTGTCGCACATCATGTCAGGGCCGGTGTGCGGCATGATGCTCGCGGACATGGGGGCCGACGTCATCAAGGTCGAGAAGGTGGAAGGCGACGACGCGCGCCGGTTCGCGCCGATCCTCCCGCATGGCGAGTCGGCCTCGTTCATGATGCTCAATCGCAATAAGCGCGGCATTGCGCTCAACCTCAAGACAGAGGGCGGCAAGGCCGTGTTGCGCAAGATGCTGGCGAGCGCCGACGTCGTCACCGAAAACTACCGCAAGGGGACGATGGAAAAACTCGGCCTCGGCTACGAGACGCTGCGCGAGGCCAACCCCGGCCTGATCTATTGCGCCATTTCCGGCTATGGGCGCACGGGCCCGTATGCGGACAAAGGCGGCTTCGATCTCATCGCGCAGGGACTCTGCGGTCTGATGAGCGTGACGGGCGAGCCGGGGCAGGCGCCGATCAAGGCGGGCTCGCCGATTGCGGACATCAATGCGGGCATTCTGGCGGCGCTCGGCATCTCGGCGGCTTACGCGCATCGGCTGCGCACGGGGCAGGGGCAGATCGTCGACACGTCGCTGCTCGAAGCGGGCTTTCAGCAGATGTACTGGGCTGCCGCCAACTTCTTCGCGAGTGGCGAGAATCCGCCGAAACTCGGCTCGGCGAATCCGACGAGCACCCCTTATCAGGCCTTTCGCACGCAAGATGGCTGGATCAACATCGGGGCGGCCAATCAGGCGAACTACGAGCGTCTGCTTCAGGTGCTCGACGCCCCCGAGATCGCCAGCGATCCGCGCTTTGCCACCAATGCAGGGCGTACCGCACACCGCACCGAACTTGTCGAACGGCTCACAGACTATCTGACGCGCGACACCACGCAGAACTGGGTCGAACGGCTCGATGCCGTGGGCTTGCCCGTCGGCCCGGTGCTGCCGATCTCCGAGGCGGTGAAGCACCCGCAGATCGTCGCGCGCGAGATGGTGGTGCAGACGGTGCACCCGCTCGACGGCCCGACACGCAGCATCGGCTTGCCGATTCGCTTCTCCGAGACGCCGAAGTGCACCGGAGGTCCCGCGCCGCGGCTTGGCGAACACACCTACGAGGTGTTGCGTGAGTACGGCTTCGATGCCGGGCAGGTGCATGACCTGATCGCACAAGGCGCGGTGCAGGGGTTGGCGCAGACGGAGATCGCGAACGCCCAACGTGCATGACGTGCACGATGCGTGCGCGATGCGGATTCTCCGCGTGTTCGCAAATTGCGTAGAACTTCCCTCCCGGTGGCCGGTCGGTTTCAAGACTGGTGCACGACAGGCCACCGATCAATCTGACCCGACGGCAACGTCGTTAGGAGGGAGCGCATGACCCTTGGCAAAATCTCCGGCAGACATCACTTCCCACCATTCGGCCGATGGCCCCATGTCGACGACGCGCGTACCATAGAGCGTCACGCGCTCGCGTACACCGCGTACCCCGCGTACCCCGCGTGTCTCGCGTATCGAGAGTATTGCGCGTATCGTGCGTCTAACCCCCATGCCCGGCGCCAGCCGGGGGCACCGTTCCTCCCCTGTTCGCGAGGTGAGCATGCCGGCACGTATTGAAGACTACGCCATGATTGGCGACTGCCGCAGCGCCGCGCTTGTCGCGCGCGACGGCTCGATCGACTGGCTCTGCTGGCCGTATTTCGATTCCCCCGCCTGCTTTGCTGCGCTGCTCGGCGGCCCCGAGCACGGCCGATGGAAGCTCGCTCCCGACGATCCCCGTGCGACCTCCACGCGTCGCTACCACGACGACACGCTGATTCTCGAGACCCGTTTCGAGACCGTGGAAGGCTGCGTCGCCGTCATCGACTTCATGCCGTTGCGCGATGGTGCGGCCGACCTCGTGCGACTGGTCAAAGGCATTCACGGCACTGTGTCGATGGCGATGGAACTGATCCTGCGCTTCGACTATGGCGCGTCGGTGCCGTGGGCGCGTCCGCTTGACAGCGACGATCCGACCGGCCCGGGTATGCGGCTCATCGCGGGGCCTGACAAGGTCGTGATGCGCGCGCCGGTCGAGATACAGGATGTGCCGGGCAGCCTGCGCGCGCGCTTCGACGTGAAGGCAGGAGACACCGTGCCGTTCGTGCTCTCGCGTGTGGCGTCGCATCACGCCGATCCGCGCGAGATCGACCCGCTCGCGGCCTTGACCGATACCGAACGCTATTGGCGCACGTGGGCCAATCGCTGTCAGATCGACGGCCGTTGGACCGAAGCGATTCGCCGCTCGCTGATCGTGCTCAAGGCGCTCACTTTCGTGCCGACGGGCGGCGTGGTCGCGGCGCCCACGACATCGCTGCCCGAGCAACTCGGCGGCGAACGTAACTGGGACTATCGCTATTGCTGGTTGAGGGATGCCACGCTCACCTTGCAGGCGCTCATGCTCGGCGGTTACTACACGGAAGCCCGCGACTGGAGCCATTGGCTGGTGCGCGCCGTGGCCGGTGCGCCGTCGCAGGTGCAGATCATGTACGGGCTCTCGGGCGAGCGGCGTCTGCCGGAGTGGGAGGTCGACTGGCTGCCCGGCTACGAAGGGGCGAAACCGGTGCGCGTGGGCAATGGCGCGGTCGGACAGTTGCAGCTTGACGTCTATGGCGAGGTGATGGACGCGTTGCTTCAGGCGCGTCTGGGTGGCTTGCGTCTGGACGAGGCCACGTGGGAAGTGCAGACGAAGCTCGTGGCGCATCTCGAGACCGTCTGGCGCAAGCCGGACGAGGGCATCTGGGAGGTGCGCGGCGGACGCCAGCATTTCACGTATTCGAAGGTCATGGCCTGGGTGGCGTTCGATCGCGCGATCAAGTCCGCCGAGCGCTTCGGATTGCCGGGGCCGGTCGATCACTGGCGGCGCTTGTGCAAGGAGATCCACGCCGACGTGTGCACGCATGGCTTCGACAAGGGTCGCAATGCGTTCATGCAAGCGTATGGTTCGCCGGAGATGGACGCGAGCGTGCTGATGATTCCGTTAGTGGGTTTCCTGCCGGCGGACGATCCCCGCGTGATCGGCACCATCGAAGCGGTCGAGCGCGAACTCATGCGCGACGGACTGGTGCAACGCTATCGCACGAGCCGTGTCGACGATGGCTTGCCGGCGGGTGAGGGCGCGTTCCTGGCGTGCAGCTTCTGGATGGTCGATTGTCTGGTGATGATCGGCCGTCAGGCAGACGCGCGAAAGCTGTTCGAGCGGTTGCTGTCGTTACGCAACGATGTCGGCTTGCTCGCCGAGGAGTACGACACGTATCACCATCGGCAAGTCGGCAACTTCCCGCAGGCGTTCTCGCACATTGCGCTCGTGCACGCGGCGATTCGTCTCGAGGCGCTCACCGACGACGACCATGCGGATGACGCAGCGCACGACGAAGACCGCTTCGAGCACGTGGGCTATCGGGCGGTGAGGGCCTGACGGGGTTGATCGGGCTGATTCGGCAGGTGAGGGCGCGCGGCGGCGGATGCTGCGCGGCCCTTCACTCCGTCAGATCGAAATCGTCTTCTCTGCCGTTCAATATCGCGGCCAGCGTGCGCAGGCCCGCGTCGAGCTGATCTTTGGATGGGCCTGCGAGGGCGAGTCGCACGGCATTCGGCGCGTGACCGGAGGTGACGGCGAAGGTCGTCGAGGGCGTCAGTCCGATGTCATGCCGCGCCGCGGCGGCCACCAGCGCCTGCGAGCGCCAATGCGCCGGCAGCGTCAGCCAGAGGTGGTAGCTCTTACCGCTCGTGCGCACGTCGAATCCTGCCAGACAGTCGGCGGCAATCTGCTGGCGCTCGCGTGCATCCGCGCGTTTGAGCCTCACGAGTTCTGTCACGGTGCCGTCGCTCATCATCCGTTGCGCGGCGGCGAACGCATAGCCCGGCGCGGCCCATCCCCCTGAGCGAACGGCCGCCATCACGCTTTCGCGCAGCCGCAATGGCGGCACGATAAATCCCAGATTCAGTCCCGGCGCGACCCTCTTCGACAGGCTGTCCACCACCACGCAGTGCTCGGGGGCGAGCGCGGCAAGCGGCGGTGCGTCGTCGAGAAAGCCGTACACGTTGTCTTCGATCACCGTAATGCCGTGGGTCTGCACCACAAGCAGCAGGTCGGCGCGCCGCGTCGGGCTCATCGTCATGCCTAGCGGACTCTGAATCGCGGGCTGGAGGTAGATCGCCGAAAGATGACCTTCGCGATGTGCGCTTTGCACGGCATCGGGCCGCACACCGCCCTCGTCCATCGCGAGCGGCACCAGCGAGATGCCGAGCCGTGCGGCAATGCCCTTGATGAACGGATAGGTCAGCATCTCGACGCCGCATCGGCCACCGGGCGGCACCACAGCCGCGAGCGCTGCCGCGATGCTCTGACGTCCGGCACCGGTGAAAACCAGCTGATCGGCAGAGGGCGTCCACGCGCCATTCGCGAGGAAGGCTGCGGCGGTGTTGCGCACCGCGACCGTGCCGCCGCTGGTCGCGGGTCGCAAGGCGAGTTCGAGATCGGTCGGCCGCTCCAGTCCGCTCAGACTCTTCGCAATGAGCGCCGATTGCTCCGGGAGAATCGGGAAATTGAACTCGAGATCGATGCGTACCCCTCGCGGCTCGCCGGGGGCGCTCACGCCGCGTCGGGCCTCGCCGGACACGAATGTCCCCCGGCCGACTTCGCCAACGACCAGCCCGCGCCGCAGCAGTTCGGCGTAGACACGGCTGGCGGTCGACGCCGCAATCGCGTGCCGATCGGCAAAGTCGCGTTGCGGTGGCAGGCGGTCGCCGGGCTTGAGCGTGCCTTGCGCGATATCGGCGGCGACCTTGTCGGCGAGCATCAGATATTCGGCCTTCGTCATATATTGCACCGAGAGCAATGTTTTAATTGCACCGACTTTAGCATCGGTGCATTCTGATTGCACCTGTTCGTTGGTGCGGCAGGTTCAACGTTTCTGGAGAAGCGCCGTGTTTGCAATATCGTTGTCCCGGATGTTTCGCGAGATGCCGCCGGGGGCATGTCTTTTCGTCGGGCTATCCGACGTCTGCGACCCGACGCGGGCGAGGAGCGCATGATGGCGACGCCTCTGATGACAGGGCCGGCATTGACACTGACCACGATCGTCATTGCCTTCGCCGGTGTGTTTCTGATTTCGTTCATGAAGGGGGCTTTCGGCGGCGGGTTCTCCATCGTCGGCATTCCGCTGTTGTCGATCGTCATGGACCCGGTGAGTGCCGGCGGACTGCTTGCCCCGTTGTTCATTGCGATGGATCTGTTCGCGCTGCGTTACTGGAAGCCGTCGACATGGTCGAGGCCGGATCTCGTGCGACTGGTGCCGGGGTTGCTGGCCGGCATCGGCCTGGGGTACGGGTTGTTCCGCTTGCTCGATCACCGTGCCATTGCGATCGTGATGGCGGTGACCACGCTGATGTTCGTGGGGCTGTGGCTGATCTCGGGCGCGAAAGCGGTGGTTCGGCCGCGCTCCACGCCGAAGGCGATCACGGCGGGTTTCGCCTCGGGGGTGACGACCATGGTGGCGCACTCGGGTGGCCCGCCGCTGGCGATGTACTTGCTGCCGCTGGGGCTGAGCAAGGAGGTTTATGCCGGCACGACGAGTCTGTTCTTTACCGTCGGCAACGCGACCAAGGCGGTTCCCTGGCTGCTGCTGGTGCGCCCGACGGGCACGGTCTGGACGTTGATGGGCATCTGCCTGTTCGCGATTCCTGCCGGCGTGTTCTCCGGCTGGCGGCTGCATGCCAGGCTGGATCAACGCCACGTTTACCGCGCTTGCTACGGTTTGCTGGTGATCACAGCGTTCAAACTGCTCTGGGATGGCATCTCCGGCTATCTCGCGTGAACGAGTATCTATCTGCTGGCATCGGTTCGACTTGATCGGAGGCGCGGCAGGGGGCGGCGACGGGCCGTTCCGTTCGTGGATGGGGGGCGTCACGGTGTAACGGTTCAAGGAAATTGTCAGGATTGCCGTCAATACTTTCGAATCCTTACTAATTGTCTTTTTTGCCGAGCCCCCGATCTCATGACCATCATCATTCCTACCAAGGCAAGCGCGACGTCCGGTTTGCTCGACGTCTGGCAATCGCATATCCAGCAGCAACAGACGGAACAGGCGAACAAGGCGCAGGCGAGCGCCAATACGCCAGCCGCAGCGAGCACGGCGAACCCGGTCAATGCATCCGACGCGGCCGATTCAGCCGACGGCGCAGACGCCAGCACGAACAACAACACGAACTCCCGCCGCATCGATACCGATATGGTCGATATGGTGCGGGGCGCGCGTGACGGCGCGAAGCAGGTGGGGCAGGCGGTGAGCGCCACTCCCGATAGCGGCGGGGGTGTCGATGCCGTCGTTGCCCAGACGATCGCGAAGCTCAAGGCCATGCTCGCGAAGGTCATGGCGCAGCTTGACGCCGTGCGCAACAACGATCGGCTCGCGCCGGAAGACAAGCTCCAGCAGACGACGGCCCTGTCGGCGCAGGCGATATCGATTCAGGCGCAGATCATGGCGCTGCTGGATCCGACCAAGACGACCGGCACTCGCGTCAATACCACCGCCTGAACGATGCGGCATGGCCGAACGATGCAAGATTCGCATCATTCGGTCAGCCCAGGCGCGCTAGAATTCTGCTTTCGCTTAATTCTCGACAGAGGCCGGGCCGCGTCGCCGTGCCTCTCCAATGCGCCGCATGAAGCAAGACAAGACACTCACCGCCCTGCTGTGGATCGTTGCGGCGGGCTTTTTCATGCAGGCGCTCGACACCACCATCGTCAATACGGCGCTGCCCGCCATGGCGGCGAGCCTTGGCGAGAACCCGCTGCGCATGCAGCCGGTGGTGGTCGCCTACTCCCTGACGATGGCCATGCTGACCCCGGCATCCGGTTGGCTGGCGGACCGCTTCGGCACGCGCCGCGTGTACTTCGTCGCGATTCTGCTGTTCGTGCTCGGCTCGATTTGCTGCGCGATGGCGCACACGCTGCCGCAACTGGTGCTCGCACGCGTGTTGCAGGGCGCGGGCGGCTCGATGCTGCTACCGATCGGACGCCTCGCCGTGCTGCGCACGTTCCCGGCCGGCGAGTATCTGGCGGCGCTGGCCTTCGTGTCGATTGCAGGACAGGTCGGACCGATGATCGGTCCGGTGCTGGGCGGCTGGCTCGTGCAGGTCGCGTCGTGGCACTGGATCTTTCTCATCAATGTGCCGATCGGCATCCTCGGCAGTCTGGCCGTGCGGCACTACCTGCCTCGTCCAGCGCAAGACGAAGTCATCGACACCGGTTTCGACTGGATAGGCTTCGCGCTGCTTTCGATCGCGATGGTGTCGTTCACGCTCGCGCTCGATCACCCGTTCTCGGATGCCGGATGGGGCATGTCCGCCGGGCTGGCGCTGCTTTGCATTGTCACTACGCTCGGGTACTGGCCGTATGCCCGGCGTTGCGCGGCACCGTTGTTTCCGCTTGAACTCTTCGAGACGCGCAGTTTCAGCCTCGGCTTGCTGGGCAATCTCGTCGCGCGTATCGGCAGCAGCGCGGTGCCGTTCCTGTTGCCGCTGCTGCTTCAGGTCGCCATGGGCTACAGCCCGCTCGCCTCAGGCCTGATGATGCTGCCGGTCGCGCTCGCGGGCGTGGTGGTCAAGCGCATGGTCACGCCGTTGGTGTTGCGCCACGGCTACACGCGCTTTCTGATGGTGAACACGGCTGTCGTCGGCGGCTCGATCGCAAGCTTCGCGCTGTTCGGCCCGGGCTGGCCGATCTGGCTGGGCCTGCTGCAACTGGCGGTGTTCGGTGGTGCGAATTCGATGCAGTTCGCCGCGATGAACAGCGTTACCCTCAAGGACCTCGGCACGCGCCGCGCGAGCGCGGGCAATGGTCTGTTCTCGATGGCGCAGATGCTCGCACTGGGGCTGGGCGTGACCATCGGCGGTCAGTTGCTGGCGCTGTTCGGTCATCTGGCCGGGCAGGCGGGCGAGGTAGGCGTGGGCGGCACGGTCGCGGGCTTTCGCATGACGTTCGTGTGCGTTGGCCTGATTACGCTGGCCTCGGCGCTCGTGTTCCGTCGAGTGGAAGATCCGGCGGCTGGCGGGGCTGGCAAGGCCGATGGCGGTGGCGGCGGGGAAAATAGGCTGCCCGCGTCCGCCACCGATTTCAAGCGCTGAGCGCGCGGCTTACTTCTTCACCAGCGCACACTTCGAGTCGGCCAACGGGGCAAATGCCTTGTCGGCCGGAATCGTCTCCATGATCTTGTACAGATCCCATTCCGACTTCGACTCGGCCGGCGTCTTGACCTGCACCAGCAACATGTCGTGCACCAGCTTGCCGTCGGCACGAATCTGGCCGTTGCGAATCACCGGATCGTCGATCTTCATCGACTTGAGCTTGGCCATGACGGCGTCCGCCTCATCCGTGCCAGCCGCCTGCACGGCCTTCAGATAACTGAGCACGGCCGAATAGACGGCGGCCTGCATCATCGTCGGCATCTTCTTGTGCTGCGCGTAGAAGCGCTGGGCGAAGGCCCGCGAGCGGTCGTCCTGATCCCAATAGAAGCCATTGGTGAGGATCATGCCCTGGGCGTTCTTCAGGCCCATGCCGTGGATTTCCGTAATCAACGACAGCAGCGGCGTGAAGACCTGTTTGCCGCCCTGGATCATGTTGAACTGCGAGGCCTGCTTGACGGTGTTGAGCGTGTCCGTGCCCGAGTTCGCCAGTGCGATGACCTGCGCGCCGGACGTTTGCGCACGCAGCAGATACGACGACATGTCGGACGAGTTCACCGGATGTTTCACCGAGCCCACGACCTTGCCGCCCTGACGCGTGAGGATTTCGCTGGCGTCTTTCTCCAGTGCCTGACCGAACGCGTAGTCGGCCGTGATGAAGTACCACGACTTGAGGCCGCGACGCAGCAACGCCTGCGACGTCGAGTTCGCGAGCGCATAGGTGTCGTACATCCACTGCACGCTATGTGCCGTGCATTGATCGTTGCTGATGGCGGACGACCCTGCGCCGGTCACCAGCGCGATCTTTTTCTTTTCGTCGGCAATGCGATCGACCGCGAGCGCGACGTTCGAGAACGTGAGGTCGGTAATCATGTCGACCTTGTCGCGGTCGTACCACTCGCGGGCGATGGTGGCCCCCGTGTCGGTCTTGCCCTGCGAGTCGGCGGAGATCAGCTCGATCGGCGCGCCGAGCACCTTGTGGTCGCGTGAGAAGTCGTCGATCGCCATGGTGGCGGCGAGCACACTGCCTTTGCCCGCGTTGTCGCTCGACACGCCGGACAGGTCGGTCAGCACGCCGATCTTCACGACGCCGTCCGAGATGCCGCCTGCCGGGGCGGCATGGGCGGCCGGGACGGCCGAGCCAAGTGCGGTGAGGGCAAAGGAAGCCGCGACGGCAATCGTACGGCGCAAATGGCCAGTGAGGCTGGGCATGTCTTGTCTCCAATATTCGAGTAATGACGCCCCGTCGGCCGCCATTTCTTTCGAATGACTGGTGCCGCAAGGTCTCGAACATCTTAAACATCTCGTAATCGATTGCGCAATCCGTAATGTCCACGAAGGCCTGCGAATACCTACGACGCTCAAAGGGCTTTTCCTGACCTTTTGCATTCGCGCGAGACGGCGTATGCGCCGCTTCGCCACACGGTTCTGGCAGCCGGCTGTGCGGCGTGGCGAGCATTATCCGCCCCGGATTGGCAGGGCGCCGGGGACGCCGCGGGCACCGATGGAGAGAGTGCCGCCCGCAGCCGGTGCGACGAAGCTCGGCGCGTCATCGGGCGCTTGGGGTGCTTCGAGCACTTATGGTGCTTAGGGCGCTTAGGGCGGTTAGGGCACCTCGACGGCGAGCAGCACCGGCCGTGCCGTCGGGGCGCGGGGGGCGAGCGTTTAGGTCTGGCAGTGCGGCGTGGTGCCCTGCGCGCTGGTGGCAATCGCGTTGCCGATGCCATCGGCCAGACGGTCGACCAGCTTGCGCTGTGCGGCAACGACTTCGGCCACGCCGCCCGAGGCAGGTTCCGTCCCGGCGAAGCGGCAGGTCAGCACGATGTCGCCCGGCACCCGGCGAACGCTCCAGACGGCGGTGAGCGCGGCCTGTTCGCCCGGCGTGGACTCGAAGCGCTGGACCGATGTCGACACGCGGTACACGGTGAGTCCGTCGGCGCGCGGCAGCCCGTAGACGTCCATCGCGCCGAGGCGCTGCGTGAGCTCGCGCGAGATCGTCGACGTCAACTCGTTCTTGAGCGGGGCGGCCCAGCGTGATTCCTCCAGAATGTCGACACGTCCGCCGCCCCGGGTGACGACGATCTGCGGCCGGTCGACCTGTTCGGGCACGGCGACTGGCGAGACTTCGATGGCGTAGGGCGCTGCCGGTGCGTTGGCACCCGTCGCCGCTGCGCTGCCCGGTGCGGCGGCGCCCGCAGCGTCGGTCAGCGTGTAGAAACTCGACGGTGGCGACGCGCAAGCGGCGAGCGTCAGCGTGAGGACGGCCAGTGCCGCGCCGGCCATCGGCGTCGTAAGGCGGCGCGCGCTACGAATCATCTCGGTGGGCCTCGTCATGGTTGCGGATCCTTCGGTTTGCCGCGCAGCAGCGCCTCGGGGTGCTGTTGCAGATAGTCGGCAAGCGTGTTGAGCGAGCGCAGGGTCTTCGTGAGTTCCTGCATGGCTTGACGCACATCCTGTTGCACCGGCGCGTCTTCGGAGAGCGTGCGCTCGGCGGCGCCGAAGCTCTTCTTCGCCTCGCTCAGCGTGGCCTTCGCCTCGGGCGCGATTTCGCCATCGAGCTGGCGGAACAGGCCCTGTGCACTGTCGAGCGTCTTGTCGAGCTTGCGCAGCGACGAGTCGAGACTCTGTCCAATGCTGTCGAACGGAATCTTGTCGAGCTTGGTCGCAATGTCGGCGATCTGAAGCTGCAACTGGTCGAGCGTGTTGGGCACGGTCGGCAGGATCAGCACGTTGTCGACATGTTCGGCTTTCGCGGCCTTCGTGTTCGGGAAGAAGTCGAGCGCCACGTACAACTGGCCGGTCAGCAGATTGCCCGTACGCAACTGGCCGCGCAGGCCACGGGCCACGAGGACGTCCAGAATCTGATTGCGGACTTCCTCGCTGGGCTCCACGGTGATTTTCGGGTCGCGGCGGCGCAGGCGATCCGGGTAGAGCTGCACCGTCACCGGCATGCTGATCTGCTTGGTCGCCCGATCGAATTCCACGCCGATCGATGTGACCTCACCCAGCGAGATGCCCCGGAAGTCCACCGGTGCACCCACGGCCAGACCGCGCAGCGACTGCTGGAAGCGGAATACGACCGTGACTGGATGCGTGTCGGGAGCCTTCATCGCCGTGGTTTCATCCGGCGCGAGCCGGAATTCCTGTCCCGGCTTGGCCATCACGCCGGCGCCCGAATCGCTCGGGGCCTGGAAGGCAATGCCGCCAATGACCACCGACGCGAGCGACTGCGTGTTGACCTGGAAGCCGCTCGAGTCGAGCCGCAGATCGATACCGCTCGCATGCCAGAAGCGGGTGTTGGTGCCGACGTACTGATCGTAGGGCGCTTGCACGAAGACCCGCAGCGTGACGCCCTTGCCGTCCGGGTCGAGCGAGTAGGCTTCGACCTGCCCGACCTGAATGCGGCGGTAATAGATCGGCGAGCCGATATCGAGCGAGCCGACGTCAGCCGCGTGCAGAATGAAGGGCTTGCCCGGCTGGCCGGTAGAGACGACCGGCGGCACTTCGAGGCCGACGAAATGTTCCGCGGTATCCGCCGACTTGCCGGCGTCTGCGCCAATGTAGGCACCCGAGAGCAGTGTGGACAGACCGGAGACGCTGCCGCCGGCCACGCGCGGGCGCACGATCCACCAGCGCGAGTCCTTGACGGCGAATTTCTTGGCGTTCTTCGTGAGGTCCACGGTTACGCGCACATGCGACAGATCGTCGGACAGTTCGATGCTCTTGACCGTGCCGATATCGACGTCCTTGTACTTGACCTTGGTCTTCCCGGCTTCAACGCCTTCGGCCGACTTGAAGTCGATGACGACGGTCGGCCCGCGCTCGATGAGCACCTTGGCGACGAGCGACAGGCCGATGACGGCAGCCACCAGCGGAATCAGCCAGACGAGCGACGGCGCCCAGCGCTTGCGCGGCTCGATGGCCGGCGTGGGCAGTTCGCTGGCGCCGGGCGGCGGCGCAGCGTCGGGTTTTTGTGGATCTTTCGGGTCAGTCATGATCGTCCTGTTCGGTATCGTCGTCTCGAATCTGATCCCAGATCAGCCGAGGGTCGAACTGCATGGAGGCCAGCATCGTGAGCACAACCACCGCGCCGAACGCCACGATGCCCGGGCCGGCCTGAATCACGGCCAGCGACTGAATGTTCACGAGCGCCACCATGAGCGCGACGACGAAGACATCGAGCATCGACCAGCGGCCGATGAACTCGATCATGTGATACAGCTTGGTGCGTTGATGCGGTTTCCAGCCGGTGCCGCGCTGCGCGGTAAAGCACAGCAGCGACAGCGCAATGAGCTTGAGCATGGGGACCAGAATGCTCGCCGTGAACACGACGATGGCCAGATCGTACTCGCCGCTGGTCCAGAAATAGATCACCCCGCTCATGATGGTGTCGCTGGAGTTGCCGAGCAGCGAGCGCGTCTGCATCATTGGCAGGAGATTGGCGGGAATGTACAGGATCGCGGCGGCAATCAGCAAGGCCCAGGTGCGCGCGAGGCTGTCGACCTTGCGCTGATGCAGCACGGCCCCGCAACGCGGGCAACGCGCCTTTTCGAGCGTTTTGACGGCGCGCGAGAGCCGGCCGCAGGTGCCGCATGCCACGAGTCCGGCGTCTCTGGCGGAAACGTATCTCATCGCTTCACCGCCCGGGATGGCGTGGCGCGGGCCGCATCCGGATCCGGCGTGCGATCGATCACGATCCAGAGGTTGCGCAGGTCGTACGACAGCACCAGCGCGAGCAGCATGGTGAGCGCACCGAACGCCCATAACGCCACGCCGGGCAGCACGCTCGCCATGGCCGAGAGTTTGACCAGCGAGACCAGTACGCCGAGCATGAAGACTTCAATCATGCCCCATGGGCGGCAGAATTCGATGGCGCGCATGACATGGAAGACGGCGTACGGCCGCCGGCCGAGCGAGAGCGGTGTAATGAGGTGCACCAGCGCGAGCAGTTGCGACAGGGGAAAGAGCACCGTCGTGGCGAAAACCAGCAGGGCGACGAGCCACATGCCTTCGCGATACAGCGCCCAGGCGGCGCCCACGAGGGTTGTCTCGGTGTAGATGCCCTGCACCTCGATCTCGACAATCGGGAACGCGTTCGCGATGGCGAACACGATCAGGCAGGTCAGGGTGAGCGCCAGCACGCGCGACAGGCGCAAGTCGGGAGCGCGGTAAAGAACCGAGTGGCAGCGCACGCAACGGGCAGTCTCGTGCGGCGGCACGTCCGTGCGGCGGTGCAGCGTGTCGCAGTTCGGACACGCAATCAGGTTCGTCACGTCGTCTTCTGGGGGCAATGTGTCCATTACCGGGGGGCGTGACCAAAGTGACGCTCAGAATACCAAATTGCCAAGGAAGTTCCCACGTAGTCAGGCACAACGCATGATGCGGCACGATTTGTGCTAAGTCACGGAAAACATTACGTCTTTGCTCTATACTCGACAAACTCCCGCATAGTTTGAAAATATTTGAGGAGAAATCCCCATGTTAAACATGTCCAGGCGCCAGTTCCTCAAAGTGAGTGGCGCAACGCTGGCAGGGTCCAGCCTGGCAATGCTCGGGTTCGCGCCCGACGCGGCGCTGGCGGAAGTCCGCCAGTTCAAGCTGGCCCGCGCGACTGAGACACGTAATACCTGTCCGTACTGTTCCGTCGCTTGCGGCATTCTCATGTACAGCTACGGCGACGGTGCCAAGAACGCGAAGAAGAGCGTTTTCCATATCGAAGGCGATCCCGATCACCCGGTCAACCGCGGCACGCTGTGCCCGAAGGGTGCCAGCCTGATCGACTTCATCCATAGTCCGAACCGTCTGAAGTACCCCGAGTACCGCAAGCCAGGCTCCGACAAATGGGAGCGTATCTCCTGGGACGACGCGCTCGATCGCATCGCCAAGCTGATGAAGGCCGACCGGGACGCCAATTTCGTCGAGAAGACCGACGATGGCATGACGGTCAACCGCTGGACCACGACCGGCATGCTGGCCGCGTCGGCGTCGAGCAACGAAGTCGGTTATCTCACGCACAAAGTCATCCGCAGTACCGGGATGCTGGGATTCGATAATCAGGCACGTGTCTGACATGGCCCGACGGTGGCAGGTCTTGCCCCGACGTTTGGCCGTGGAGCGATGACGAACCATTGGGTCGACATCAAGAACGCGGATCTGGTACTCATCATGGGCGGCAACGCAGCCGAGGCACACCCGTGCGGTTTCAAATGGGTGACTGAGGCGAAGGCGCACAACAAGGCGCGCCTGATCGTCGTTGACCCGCGCTTCAACCGTTCGGCATCGGTCGCGGACTATTACGCCCCGATTCGTACCGGCACGGATATCGTCTTCCTTGGCGGGTTGATCAATTACCTGCTCACGAACGACAAGATTCAGCACGAATACGTCAAGAACTATACCGACTTCACCTTCCTGGTGAAAGACGAGTTCACGTTCGAAGACGGCATCTTCTCGGGCTACAACGCCGAGAAGCGCACCTACGACCGCAGCTCCTGGGATTACCAGAAGGGCGCAGACGGCTTCGTGCTTACCGACCCCACGCTGCAACATCCGCGCACCGTCTACCAGTTGATGAAGCAGCACTACTCGCGCTACACGATCGATATGGTCGAGCGGGTGTGCGGCACGCCGGCCGACAAGGTCGAGTACATCTTCAAGCAGATTGCCGAGTGCTCGACGCCCACGCGCACGATGACCATTCTGTACGCGCTGGGGTGGACGCAGCACTCGATCGGCTCGCAGATCATTCGTACCGGCGCGATGGTGCAGTTGCTGCTCGGCAACATCGGTGCCGTGGGCGGTGGCATGAACGCGCTGCGGGGGCACTCGAACATCCAGGGCCTGACCGATCTGGGCCTGATGACCGATCTGCTGCCGGGCTACATGTCGTTGCCCAAGCAGGCCGAGCAGTCCGTCGATCAGTACCTGGCGGCGCGCACGCAAAAACCGCTGCGCCCGAACCAGCTCAGCTACTGGCAGAACTATCCGAAGTTCTACGTGAGCCTGATGAAGGCGTGGTGGGGCGATGCGGCGACCGCCGAGAACAACTGGGCATATGACTATCTGCCCAAGCTCGACAAGCCGTACGACCTGCTGCAAGTGCTCGAACTGATGAACAAGGGCAAGATCACCGGCTACATCGCACAGGGTTTCAACCCGCTGGCGGCGGCCCCGGCGAAGGTCAAGTGGGATTCCGCACTGGCCCAGCTCAAGTTCCTCGTCATCATGGATCCGCTCGCGACCGAGACGTCCGAGTTCTGGAAGAACTTCGGAGAGCACAACAACGTCGATTCGAGCAAGATCCAGACCGAGGTGTTCCGTCTGCCGACGACCTGCTTCGCCGAGGAAGACGGCGCGCTCGTCAACTCCGGACGCTGGCTGCAATGGCACTGGAAGGGCGCGGAGCCGCCGGGCGAGGCGCGCACCGACATCGAGATCATGTCGGGCCTGTTCCTGCGTCTGCGCGAGATGTACAAGACGCAGGGCGGCAAGTATCCCGACCCGATCGTCAATCTCTCGTGGCCGTACGCGCAGCCGGAAAGCCCGACGCCCGAGGAAATCGCCAAGGAGTACAACGGCCGCGCGCTCAAGGACATCGTCGATCCGAAAGATCCGACCAAGGTCACGCGCAAGGCGGGCGAGCAACTGTCCGGTTTCGCCGAGTTGAAGGACGACGGCAGCACCTCGTCGGGCTGCTGGATCTTCGCGGGCGCATGGACACAGGCCGGCAACCAGATGGCCCGTCGCGACAACAGCGATCCGACCGGTATCGGCCAGACGCTGAACTGGGCGTGGGCGTGGCCGGCCAACCGGCGCATTCTGTACAACCGTGCATCGGCCGACGTGGCCGGCAAGCCGTTCAACCCGAAGCGCAAGCTGGTTTCGTGGAATGGCAAGGCATGGGTAGGGGCGGATGTGCCCGACTTCAAGGTGGATGAAGATCCGGCCGGCGGCATGGGCCCGTTCATCATGAACCCCGAAGGCGTGGCGCGCTTCTTCGCGAAGGCGGGCATGGCCGAAGGGCCGTTCCCCGAGCACTACGAGCCGTTCGAGACGCCGCTGGGCTACAACCCGCTGCATCCGAAGCAGCCCAAGGCGACCAGCAATCCGGGCGCACGCGTGTTCCCGGACGATCTGGCGACCATGGGCACCGCGGACAAATTCCCGTATGTGGCAACGACGTATCGTCTGACCGAGCACTTCCACTACTGGACCAAACACGCGCTGCTGAACTCGATCATCCAGCCTGAGCAATTCGTCGAGATCGGCGAGGCGCTGGCCAAGGAGGTGGGGGTGGTCGCGGGCGATACGGTCAAGGTGTCGTCCAACCGGGGCTACATCAAGGCCAAGGCGGTGGTGACGAAACGGTTGAAGGCGCTCAAGATCGACGGCAAGACCGTGCACCACGTGGGCATTCCAATTCACTGGGGCTTCAAGGGAGTGGCCAAGCCGGGCTTCCTTGCA
>NZ_JAELTP010000099.1 GCF_016428915.1 Pandoraea sp. ASV26 | reverse complement strand
CCCCAGAAGCGCATCTTCGTCCCCGGCACGGTTTTGCCGGGATTGGCGATGAAGGCGGCGAGCGTCTTCTCGTTCCACACAATGCCCGACTGCTTCATCTCTTTCGAGTAAGCGAAGTCCGTAAGACTCCCCGCGCGACGGTTGGCGAGGCCGTTGAGTTGCGGACCGAACCCGGACGTCGCCATCGGTCCGATCGCATGGCACGACGCGCAACGTGACGCAAACAGTGCTTTGCCCGCCTCGATGTCCGGCGCGGCAAATGCCGGTGCGGCGACGGTCGCGAGCGCAAGGGTCAGCGCGCCGATGCGCAGGTATGCGGCGGGTTCGGAAAGACGGGCCGACAGGAACAGGAAGGCAGAGCGGGCAGTCATCGGAGAGCGGAGCGTGTGGGACGCGTTTTGAAGTCCAGCCGCTAACTTACCGTTTTCCTCCGGACACGACCAGTGGTTCCCACCCTGAAGGGGGCGACATCGTGTCGCGGGTGCTCAGGTCAGGCATCCCGACAACGCCTGACAACGCCTGACAACGCCCGACAACGCCCGACACCCGCCCGACACCCGCCCGACATCCGCCCGACATCCCCCGGAACCTTGGCCGGCGACGTCCGTTCGCACGGTCGTCATCGCCGTTCGCGACACCGGGCCACCGTTCGTCGCAGAGGGCTCGCGCACGGGATGGCCCCGCGCGATGCTTCGGTCGTCGCATGCGTGCATGCCACCCGTTCACGGAGCCTTCCCATGTCATTCGCCTACCTCTCTCACGTGCCCTTCTGGGTCTGGTGGCTGTTCGTTGCGCTGGTCGCGCTCGGGCTGTCCGCGACGCGTACGCAGCATAAGCCCCTGTGGGCGGCGCTTGCGATGCCGTTGGCCATGACGGGGGTGTCTGCTTATGGTTCCTTCAGCACCTTCACCACGCACACCCCGGCGTTGATCGCATGGGCAAGCGCGGCGGTGATTGTCGTGGTGCTGCGCGCGGCGTTGGGCCGTTGGGGGCGGGTGAGCTGGGTGCCTGCGACGCGTCGCGTGCGGGTGCCGGGCAGTTGGTTGCCACTGTTCTGGATGCTGGCGATCTTCGCGTTGAAGTTCGCTGTTGCCGTCTCGCTGGCGATTTATCCGGCACTGAGCTCAGACGGTGGATTCGCCGCGTGGGTCTGCCTGTCTTACGGCGCGTTCAGTGGCATCTTCCTGGGGCGCGCGCTGGCTATCCGTCGCGCAATGCGCAACGCCAGCGTTGCCGGGAGGGCGTCGCTGGCGTCGTGAGTCGATTATGCGTCAACCGTGAGTGGGTCAACCGTGCGGCCGGCCGCCGTCAACGTCTGAATGTCGACGGCGATTCTCGTGTTGCCAAAGGAGTATTACGCGGCGCCCTTCGTCACGCTATCCGGCAGATCGCGGCCATGGTACTTCTTGTAGATCGCGTTGAGCTTGCCGTTCTTCAGGTTGGTCTTCACCCAGTTGTTGATCCAGTCCTTGAGCGCCGGCTGGTTCTTGTTGAGCGCGATGCCCAGATCGAATTCCTTCTGTGCGAACTTCAGTTCGAGGTTCTTTTCCGGCGCGCGCTTGATCATCTCGCCAAGGTTCGACGGCGTGCTCGAGAAGATGTCGACCTGACCGGTCACCATCGACGTGATGAGCGTGGCGTCGTCCTCATAGCGCACGATCTGTGCGCCCTTGGCATTCTGGGTGGTGAGCGTGTCGTTGACGGTTGCACGCGTGAGACCGATGCGCTTGCCGTTCAGGTCTTCGTAGCCCTTGATGTTCATGCTCTTGGGGCCGCCGACGATGATCGAAATAACCGCATAGGGAATCGAGAAGTCGATCACCTGCGCACGCTCGGGCGTGATCGAGAGGTCGGCCACCACGATGTCGGCACGGTTCGCTTGCAGCGTCGGTACGCGCGCGGCGTTCGTCACCGACACGATATCGAGCTTCACGCCGAGATCCTGCGCCAGCAGCTTGGCGGTGTCGACGTCCGAGCCCGCGGGTTGCAGGTTGGCATCGGCAAACGAGTACAGCGGCGTGCCCATGGCGATCGCGACGCGAATCTTGCCGGCCTTCTTGATGTCGTCGAGCTGATCGGCCAGCGCGGCGTGCGCCATCGCACCGAGCAGCACTGCGGCGCAGGCGCGGGTAAGGAACGTCTTGAGTTTCATGCGGTGGTCTCCTTGGAATAATGGTTTGCCGTGACCGGCGTGCTTACAGCCCGTTGGCGAGGAACGCGCGCAGTTCGGGCGTTTGCGGGTTGTCGATCATGTCGCCCGGACCGACTTCCCACACCTTGCCCTGATGCATGTAGATGATCTGGTCGGCCACCCGCTTGGCGAACGCCATTTCGTGCGTGACGAGCAGCATCGTCATGCCGCCCGCCGCGAGGTCTTCCATGACGCGCAGCACTTCGCCCGTGAGTTGCGGATCGAGTGCCGACGTCACCTCATCGAACAGCATGACCTTCGGCGACATGGCGAGCGAGCGCGCAATGGCCACGCGTTGCTGCTGTCCGCCCGAGAGCTGCTCGGGATAGCTCTCGGCCTTGTCGGAGAGGCCCACTTGCGCGAGCACGCGCCTGGCCACTTCTTCCGCTTCACTTCGTGGCAGACGCTTCACGTGGCGCAGCGCGAGCATGATGTTCTCGCGCACGCTCAGGTGCGCAAACAGGTTGTAGCTCTGGAAGACGATGCCGACTTCGCGGCGCAGTTGATGCAGATCGATTTTCGGATCTTCCACACGAATGCCGCACACTTCGATGGAGCCTTCGTCGATGGTCTCCAGGCGATCGATACAACGCAGGGCGGTACTCTTGCCCGAGCCGCTGGCACCAATGATGGCGACCATCTTGCCGCGCTCCACTTCGAACGACACCCCCTTGAGCACCGGGTTGTCGCCAAAGCGCTTGTAAATCTGGTTGACCTTAACGATTGCCGACATTGAGCCTGTCCTCCAGTGATGCGCTCCAGCGCGAGAGCGGGTAGCACAGCACGAAATAAAACACCCCTACCAGCGAGAACACGAGGAAGGGCTGGAAAATCGAGTTGTTGATGATCTGGCCGGCGCGTGTCAGTTCCACGAAGCCGATCACCGACGCGAGCGACGTCATCTTGATGATCTGCACGAGAAAACCGATGGTCGGCGGCAGCGACAGCCGCAACGCCTGCGGAATGATGACCAGACGCAGCGTTTGCCAGCGCGAGAGCGACAGACACTCCGCGGCTTCCCACTGCGCGCGGGGCATCGCTTCGACGCAACCGCGCCAGATGTCGCCCAGATAGGCGCTGCTGTAGACCATCAGCGCGAGCGCAGCGGCCACGATGGCGGGCAACTCGAAGCCGTACACCGACAGACCGAAGTAGACGATGAACAGCAGAATCAGCAGCGGTATGCCCTGAATCGCTTCGATGAATACGTGTGCGGGAAGCCGCAACCAGCGGCGCGGCGAGATGCGCGCGAGCATCACAAGAAAGCCCCCGGCACTGCCCAGCACGAACGCGATCAGAGAGAGCACTAGCGTCCAGCCGATGGACTGCACCAGATACCCGAGATAGGTCCAGGAAAAGCTGCCGATCATGAGGCGCTCCGATGTGCGGTATTGCTGCCTGATGTGCGTGTGCCCGTACCCGTACCCGTCCCGCTCGGTTGGCCGGCGCGCGAGGCGGCAGCACGCCGGCGCGATGCCTGTGCGGTCTGTGCTGCGGCGCGTCGCACCACACGGCGGCGCTTGAAGAAGTACTCGCCGGCGGCCCACGCCACGAGCTTCACCAGCAACGACAGGCCAAGGTAGAGCACGGCCACGACGATGTACGTTTCGAGCGAGCGGAACGTGTCCGACTGCACGGTGTTGGCGACAGCGGTGAGTTCTTCTGCAGAAATTTGCGACGCCATGGCCGAGGCCTGCATCATCAGAATGAATTGGGTCGTGAGCGCCGGGTACACCTTTTCGATGGACGGTTGCAGCATCACGTGCCACGCGATGCGCCACTTCGACAGCCCCAGACACTCGGCGGCCTCGATCTGACCGCGCGGCACCGATTCGAGTCCCGCGCGAATGATCTCTGCCGCGTACGCACCGATGTTAATTACCATCGCAATGACCGCCGCGGCGAAGGTCGGCATATGCACGCCAAGGCTGGCGAGACCGAAATACAGCAGGAAGATTTGAACGAGGAACGGCGTGTTGCGCACCGACTCGATGTAGACACCGCAAAGGCGAACGAGCCAGCGATGGCGGCTGCGCTTGGCAAAGGCGACCAGCGTGCCGGCAGCGGTGCCGATAACGACCGCGAGTACGGTCATCTTGAGCGTAAGCCACGCGCCTTCGAGGAAAACTGGCCAGTAAGGCACCAGCGGGGCGAAATTCAACGAGAAATGCATGGCAAACGCCTGTCTCCGGTGACGTTCGGGGCCGACGCGCCAGGCAGCTTGCGTTGCGGTGATGAGAGCCGCGTTCGCCGTGGTGGGTCTTTCTTGTACGTCGTCATATAAGTGATGCGATTTTGCGCATCGCGGATCGGGGTTGTCAATAGCGGGCACTTGGGGGGATACCCTTGGCTATTGCCTTGATAAGACAAGGGTTAAAGGGCATTCCGACGCGCCGGGCGGCGAGCCGCGGGGTGCGTGAGGCGGTCTCAACGAGAGGTTGACGGCGACGGGTCTCATTCCCCTGTCATCGTATCTCTTGGCGTCGAAGCAGATGCGGCGCCGGGCGGGGTGGCGTGGTTTTATAATCGCGCTTTGCCGGTCTGTTGCCCGAGCCTCGCGGGCGCCTTCGGGCGTTTTGCGTTGGCTTCTCGTTGTCTTCTCGTTGTCTTCTTTTACCCGCCGTCTCTCACCCACTGTCTTCCACCGTTCCGCCCGGCCAGTCCGATACAGACCGATACAGACCGATACAGACCGATATGACGACTACTACCGACCGCAAACCTCTCGCACTGCACGGGGGCCACAGCAAGGTGCCGTGGTACTCGTGCGAGAACTTCCATCAGCAGGAGTATTGCGGCTGTGTCTACTCGCTGCGCGATACCAACCGCCATCGCATGGAAAGCGGGCGTGAGCGCATCCAGCACGGCGTGAAGTTTTATGGTGACGATGATTCCCGGGGCGAAGCCTGATGACGCTGTCCGCAACTGCACTCGACGAACTCGACCGTAATCTGCTCGCCTTGCTGCGTGTGAACGCGCGCGAGAGTACGGCCAATCTGGCGCGCCGCCTCGGCGTGGCGCGCACGACCGTGGTGGCTCGCATCGGCCGGCTCGAGCAAGCCGGGGTCATCGCCGGATACACCGTGCGGCTCGGGCAGGACGCCGCCGGGGGCGGGCTACAGGCCTGCGTCGGTATCAGTGTGCAGCCGCGCTCGGGGCGCGACGTGTTGCGGCGCCTCAACAAGATGCCCGAGATCCACCTGCTGTGTACCGTCAGTGGCGAATTCGACTACGTGGCGTGGCTGCATGCCGCGTCGCCCGACCAACTCGACGCGCTGCTCGACACCATCGGCGAGATCGACGGCGTGACGCGCACCACGACGTCGGTCGTGCTGGCCCGGAAGATCGACCGGGGCGGCGTGTTGCCCTGAGCGCCGTCGTTGTCCTTGCGGTCGTCGTCGCCGCGCGGTCGCTGTCGCCATCGCTGTCGCTATCGCCGTCGCCACGGTGATCGTCCCGGGTCTGCCCTAATTCGTCACTAAGACTGGATCGCTAAGGTGTCGCCCGGTAGCGGGCGGGTGACGCGGCGGGTGAAGCGTCATGTGGCCCGCCAAGCGCGGATGGGCACGAAATTTCCGACAAACGGTTCGATCTGGCCCCCCGGTAATTTTCCGTAACCGGCGGCTAAGAATCGCCGCGCGCCCCGCCGGTGCTCGCGCAACCCTCAAATCTCCCATTTATCCCCGTGTTGCCTTGACTTGGCAGGTTTGTCTGCCACTGGCGATGGTGATAAACTTATTGAGAATTGTTTGCATTAACTTCTTCCCCATTCTGGAGTGCGTATGCGCGTGAAATCCCTCGTGGCAGCGGTGTTGCTTGCCGGTGCGGCCACCATGGCTCAGGCCGCCGAGTTTCCCATCGGTAAACCGCTGAATGTGGCGGGTATGGAAATCAACACGGTGTATCTCCAGCCGATCACGATGGAACCGGCCGGCATGATGCGCGATGCCGCGAAGTCGGACATCCACCTCGAGGCGGATATCCACGCGATCGCCAAGAACCCGAACGGTTACGCCGAAGGCGACTGGATTCCGGGTCTGGAAATCACGTACAAGCTGCAAAAGATGAAGAGCGACGGCAAGACGGCCGATGGCGCCCCCGTCGAAGGGCTGATGATGCCGATGGTCGCGAGCGATGGCCCGCACTATGGCGACAACGTCAAGCTGGCCGGCGTGGGCAAGTACAAGCTGACGATGGTGGTCAACGCCCCGGGCACGTTGCAGGAGTTCGGTTGCAAGATGGGCAGCATGCCGGCCGCCGGTGCACACGCTGCGCATGGCGGCATGGGCCCGTGGTGCTTCGGGCGTCACGTCGATAAGGAAACGGGCGTGGGTCCGTGGTTCAAGCCGATCACCAAGGAAGTCGATTTCACTTTCTCCGGTATTGGCAAGAAGGGTGGCTACTAAGCCCGTGTCATTGATGCAGCGTTGGCCTGACGCCAGCGCTGTTTTCGTTTGGAGCAACAAGGATGAATCAGCGCATCGCGCGCCTGCTGGCCACGATGGCGGCCTTGGTGGTGACTTTGTTGGCGTTGGGCGGCCCGTCGCTCGCTCGCGCCGACGACTTGCCCACCTTCAAGCTGGAAATGAACAACGGCAAGCTCAACCCGGCGCGTATCGACGTGCCGGCCGGCAAGCGCATCAAGATCGAGGTGCACAACACCGGAACGAGTGCCGTCGAGTTTGAAAGTCTGCAACTGCGCAAGGAAAAGGTGCTGGCACCGGGCGCGCAGTCGTTTGTCGTGATCGCACCGTTGCAGCCGGGCGAGTACAAGTTTTTCGACGATTTTCACCAGCAGGCGCAAGGCGTGATCGTCGCCAAGTAAGCGCAGCGGAAATCGTTCCAGTCATACGGTAAGACACGCATCACGAGAGGAATCACACGATGGGTCAGGTCATGTTCATCGTCTGGCGCGAAAGCGTCGAGGCATTGCTGGTCGTCGGCATTCTCCATGCCTGGCTGGCCAACCCCGAGCACGGTGCCAAGCGCGGCCTGCCCTATCTGTGGGCCGGTGTCGCGCTCGGGATCGCGGCGGCCGTGGCACTGGGTGCCGCACTGGTCGGCTTCACCGAGGTACTCTCGGGCGACGCGCAGGATTACTTCCAGACGGCCATGGTGCTGATCGCCTGTGTGCTGATCGTGCAGATGGTCTTCTGGATGAAGCGCCACGGGCGAACGCTCAAGCGCGACATGGAATCGTCGCTGAAGAAGACCCAGGATCAGGGCACATGGTGGGGCGTGCTCGTGCTGGTGGCGCTGGCGATTGCCCGCGAAGGCAGCGAGACGGCCATCTTTCTGTACGGCATCGGTTTCGGCCAGCAAGGTAGCGTGCCGCTGACGATGTGGCTCGCCGTCGTGATCGGCTTCGTGCTGGCGCTGGGCACGTTCTGGCTGCTGCAACTGGGCGGAAAGGTCTTCTCGTGGCGCCTGTTTTTCCGCGTCACCGAAATCATGCTGCTGTTTCTCGCAGCGGGGCTGCTGGAGTCGGGGCTCGATCGCCTGATCTCGCTCGAGCTTGTGCCGACGCTGGTCGACCAACTGTGGGATACTTCCGCGATTCTTGACGACGCCAGCCCGTTTGGTAGCCTCGTTGCCACCCTGACGGGGTATCGCGCGCATCCGGCCGGCATGAACCTGTTGGTGTATGTCGTGTTCTGGTTGTTCATGTGGGCGCTGCTCAAGCGAGCCGGCGCTCCATCCAAGCAGGTCAAGCCCGCCTGAGCGGGCAGCGTGCACCCGCGGGAATGCGTCCCGCGCGGTGCGCTACAACGGTCTGAACGGACACGGGCGGCAGGATTCAAAAGATCCGCCGCCAGCGCATCAATAAGAGAGCCGTCAGCCGGTAGGTAATCCCCCGACGTACGAGTTGAGCATGAGCATCGCCATACCTGTCCCGAACCGACTGGCCCAACTGGGCCTCTGGATGCAACGCCACGGCAAGCTGATACGTGGCGTGCAGTGGGTCGTCGTACTGGTTTATGCGTTCCTCATCTGCGTACCAGTCCTGATGCCGTTGCCCGACGAGACGGCGCACATCCTCAACAACCTCACCGTCTTCGCGCAGTTCACGTTCTGGGGCATCTGGTGGCCGTTCGTGCTGCTGAGCATGGTGCTCATGGGCCGTGTCTGGTGCGGCGTGCTGTGTCCGGAAGGCACGCTCTCGGAATTCGCGAGCCGCCATGGACGTGGACGTGCGATTCCTCGCTGGATGCGCTGGGGCGGCTGGCCGTTCGTGGCGTTCGCGGGCACCACGCTGTACGGCCAGATGGTCAGCGTCTACCAATACCCGAAGGCCGTGCTGCTGGTGCTCGGCGGCTCGACCGTCGGCGCGATGGTGATCGGCTATTTCTACGGCCGCGACAAGCGCGTCTGGTGCAAGTATCTGTGCCCGGTCAACGGCGTGTTTTCGCTGCTCTCGCGTCTGGCGCCGTTCCACTTCAAGGTCAACGAAGACGCCTGGCGCCGGTCCTATCACACCAACGGCCGGAAGGTCATCCCGATCAACTGCGCCCCGCTCGTGCCGCTGCGTAATATGAAGGGCGGTGCGGATTGCCATATGTGCGGCCGCTGCGCGGGGCATCGCGACGCCATCGCGCTCACGAGCCGCTCGCCGAGCGAGGAGATCGTGAAGTTCGGCGCGACCGAGAACAACAGTGTGTGGGACAGCGTACTTCTCATGTACGGTCTGCTCGGCGTGGCTATCGGCGCGTTCCACTGGACGGTGAATCCGTGGTTCGTCGCGACCAAGACGGTGCTGGCCACGTGGCTCATCGATCACAACATCATGTGGCCGTTCGAGACGAACGCGCCATGGTACGTGTTCACCAACTACCCCGAGCAGAGCGACGTCTTCACCTGGCTCGATGGCGCCATGGTCGTCACGTACATTCTCGGCAACGGTCTGCTGCTGGGCCTGGCCTTCACGATCATCTTTGCGCTGGCCAACCGGGCGATGGGGCCGTGGCAGACGTCGCGCTTCAATCATCTGGTCCAGTCGCTGATTCCGATTGCCGGGGCCGGGGTGTTCATCGGTCTGTCGGCAACGACGATCAGTCTGCTGCGTGCCGAGCATCTGCCGGTGTACTGGGCCAACGATGTGCGCGCCGCCATCCTCGTCGTGACCACGCTGTGGAGTCTGTGGCTGGGCTGGCGCGTGACCGGGCGTCATGTGCGCTCGTTCGGGCGGCGTCTGGCCGGTATGGCCGGGATCGTGGCGGCGCTGGCGCTGGTCAACTGGCTCTGGCTGCTGATGTTCTGGATCTGGTGACGCGGCGCATGCCGGTGGCGTGCCGATTGGCGAGCCTCCGGCCGGTGGCCTACAATGTCGCCACCCGTCTTTCCGTGTGACGCCCATGTTGCTAGCTCAACGTCTTCCGCTGTATTTCCGTCTCGTGCGTCTCGACAAGCCGATCGGCACCGTGCTGCTGCTGTGGCCGACGCTCGCGGCGCTGTGGATCGCGTCGAATGGGCATCCCGACGCACTGTTGATCGTGATCTTCACGCTTGGCACCTTCCTGATGCGCTCGGCGGGTTGCGCGATCAACGATTATGCCGACCGGGACTTCGACAAGTTCGTCAAACGCACGAAGGAGCGCCCGATCACGTCGGGACGCATTCACGCATGGGAAGCGCTCGCCGTGGCCGCCACGCTCGCCCTCGTGAGCTTCCTGCTGATTTTGCCGCTCAACGCGCTGACCAAGTGGTTGTCGATTCCGGCGCTGTTCGTGGCGGGCACCTATCCATTCACCAAGCGTTTTCTGGCGATTCCGCAAGCCTATCTCGGCGTGGCGTTCGGCTTCGGCATTCCAATGGCCTTCGCGGCTGTCCAGAATCAGGTGCCGGTCATCGCGTGGGTACTGCTGCTCTCGAACGTGTTCTGGTCGGTGGCCTACGACACGGAATACGCGATGGTCGATCGCGACGACGACCTGAAGATCGGCATCAAGACGTCGGCAATTACGTTCGGACGCTTCGACGTGCTCGCGGTCATGCTCTGCTACGCGGGCGCGCTGGGCATTCAGGCGGGCGTTGGCGTGTATCTGGGTTTCGGCTGGCCGTTCTGGCTGGGCATGGCAGTGGCGGTGAGCTTCGCCATCTACCACTACTTCCTGATTCGTGAGCGCGAGCGCATGCCTTGCTTTGCGGCGTTCCGTCACAACAACTGGCTGGGGGCTGCGGTGTTCCTGGGCATTGCCGGACACTATCTGCTCACCGCATAAGCGCTGCATTTGCTGCGGGCGGCAGGGGGCAGCAGCGGGCGGCAGCGGCCCGAGATCAAACGAAACGGCCCGCAAGCGGGCCGTTTGTCATGGCAGCGGGCGAATGGGCCTGTCAGGCGTCGCCCAACTCGTCGCCCAGTTCCTTGGCGCGGGTGTTGGCGGCGTGCACGCCGCGCACGATCGCTGCCTTGATGGCGTCGCGCTCGAATGAGCTCAGGGCAGCAAACGTCGTACCGCCCTTGGACGTCACGCGCTCACGCAGCACGCTCGCCGGCTCGCTCGATTGCGCGGCCAGTTGCGACGCCCCGGTGAACGTGGCGATGGCCAGCTGGCGTCCCTGTTCGGGGGTGAAGCCCAGTTCCTGAGCGGCTTGCTCCAGCGCCTCGATGAAATAGAAGACGTAGGCCGGGCCGCTGCCGGAGATCGCGGTCACGGCGTCGAGCTGGCTTTCCTTTTCGACCCAGACGACCTCACCGGCGGCGCCCAGCACGTTCTCGGCGCGCTTGCGCTGGTCGGTATCGACGCCCGAGAGCGCGGCCAGACCTGTGATGCCCATGCCGATCAGTGCGGGCGTGTTCGGCATGCAGCGCACGATCTGGTTGTGACCGCCGAGCCAGCGCGCCAGATCGGACGCGCGAATGCCCGCGGCAATGCTGATGACCAGTTGGCCGTTCAGGTGCGGCTGAAGGGCTTGGGCAACGTCCTTGAGCACTTGCGGTTTGACGGCCAGCACGAGCGTGTCGTAATCGCGCAGACGGTCATTGGGGGCGCCGGCGGTCTCGACGCCATACTGCCTGGCGAGGCCTTCGCGGGTCGATTCGTTGACGTCGATGGCGAGAATGTCGCGCGGGGCCGTGCCGCGCTTGACGAGTCCGCCGATCAAGGCGTTGGCCATGTTGCCGCCGCCGATGAATGCAATTCTCATAACCATCCTTTGCGTTGCGTATGTCTAGTTGCCGTCGCTTCGTTGCTTCATGGCTTCGTCGTGACGTCGTTACGTCATGCTGCGGTGAGCCGTCATGAGGCGCTCGCCGCCGGAGCGCGTCGCGATCAGGCCCGGGGGCCGTAGTCGCGCGCGCCAAAAATCGCGGTGCCAATGCGCACCATTGTCGCACCCTCGGCAATCGCGGCCTCGAGATCGCCGGACATGCCCATCGACAGCGTGTCGAGCGCCAGTCCGTCGGCACGCAGCGCGTCGAACAACTCGCGCACCGCCCTGAACGGCACGCGCTGGCGGGCCGGGTCGTCTTCGGGTTCGGGAATCGCCATCAGGCCACGTAATTGCAGATTCGGCAGCACGGCCATGGCGTGCGCGACAGCCGGTACCTCGGCCGGCGCAACGCCGCTCTTGCTCGCTTCACCGCTGATGTTGACTTGCAGGCAGACTTGCAGCGGCGGGAGGTTCACCGGCCGCTGGGCGCTCAGGCGCTCGGCGATCTTCAGTCGATCGACCGAATGCACCCAGTCGAAATGCTCCGCGACCGGCCGCGTCTTGTTGCTTTGCAACGGGCCGATGAAATGCCACTCCAGCGGCTCACCGTCGACCGTCTCGCCGGAAAGCGCGGCGATCTTGTCGAGCGACTCCTGCACGTAGTTCTCGCCGAAGGCCCGCTGTCCGGCGGCGAGCGCGTCGCGCACGGCGTCGGCGCCGAACGTCTTCGAGACCGCGAGCAGACGCACGCTACCCGCCGGGCGGCCGGCATCGGCAGTAGCACGGGCAATCCGGGAAAGGACGTCGTCGAGATGTGCGGCAATGGTCGACATGAGGCGGGTTCGGGCGTCGGTGTGGCGGTGTCGTTGGTGCGAGGGGCAGGTGGCAACGAGGTTGCAAGCCAACGATTATAGCTGTGCCCGCGCCCGAGGTGCCACCCCGGAAAAAACGAGGTGCTACCCGTGCCGGTGGCGCGGGCGCGGCATGCCCGATGCACGTTGCTCGGTCACAACGCGCCGCTTGTGGCAGACTTCGCGGTGCCAACATCCACAGGGAGCCGAAGATGAGCGCAAATTCGCAGCAGGTGTACGATTTTTCCGTTCAGACGCTGTCAGGCGAGACGGTCAGCCTGTCGCAGTACCGCGGCAAGGTGTTGCTGATCGTCAACACGGCGAGCGAGTGTGGCTTCACGCCGCAGTACGCGGGTCTTCAGACGCTCTACGAACAGCTCGCCCCGCGCGGTTTCGAAGTGCTGGCGTTTCCTTGCAACCAGTTCGGCAAGCAGGAGCCGGGCGATGCGCAGGCCATCCGCAGTTTCTGCGATCTGCGCTTTCGCGTGACCTTCCCGATGTTCGCCAAGGTCGACGTGAAAGGCCCCAACGCCGCACCGCTCTACGCCTATCTCACGCAGGAGAAGCCCGGCGTGTTGGGCACGAAGGCGATCAAGTGGAATTTCACCAAGTTTCTCATCGACGCGACGGGCAACGTGGTGGCGCGTTATGCGCCGACGGCGAAGCCCGAGGCCATTCGCGCCGACATCGAGAAGCTGCTGCCGGCCTGAGTGAGCGGCGTTCGAGTGGCATTCGGTCAGTCTCCCGGACTGACTCAGAAGCCGAAAGACTCGCGAACGATTTGCCGCACACGAGCGGCGTAAGCGCGCAGTCCGGCGCGATGCCGGACTTCGGCAACGTCTTCACGCAGGGTGATGCTGGCCTGCGTGTCGGTGCTCAACGTCAGCCAGCCCGACGTCTCGGTCACATGGACCTGCCCGGCCGTGAGCGAGACGGCGCGCTGCCAGAAGCTCGCCGCCAGCCAGCGCGGCGCCGTCGTAAGCAGAACATCCCCTCGTTCGATATGGAGCACCGTGCCAGTGCTCACATAGGTGTAAAACGATTGCCCGCGTGCCAGCGACAAGTGTGACGGGAGCCGGGCAGGCAAGGCAACGCGCGGCGCGGGCGAGGGCCAGTCGGCGCGTCTGGCGTCGCCAATATCTCGTGCCAGCATCGAATCTGAGGAAAAGAGGGGCGGCTGGGGCTTGGCCATGACGGGCTCCGTGGGCGTTGAACAGATGGGTACAGCGTATCGGTCGCCAGACACCGCCGGTAGGCACACCGTTGCCTTGTTTCGCCCGTAACAGAGGGGCATTCGGCAATCTGTTACGATGCCGATTCAACGAATCTGTATCTGTTATGGTCGCGCGCAATGCCCGATCATCTGCGCATGGATGCCATCGCCCCCTCACTCGCTGCCCCTGACACCGCGGCCGCCCCAACACAGGCGGCTTCGGGGGATCGCATACCGCTGTATCGCCAACTCGCCGACCACTACCGTCATGCCATCGAGGCAGGCACGCTCGCGCCGGGCGACCGCATGCCGAGTGTGCGCACCTTGATGGAGCGGCATCAGGTCAGTTTGTCGACGGCCTTGCAGACGTTTCGTCATCTTGAGGCCCAGGGGGTACTGGAGGCGCGTCCGCGTTCGGGATACTTCGTGCGCACGCCTGCCCGGGCAAGCCTCGTACCGGTGGCCGAGCCGCGGCCGTGGGTACCGGACCTGAAGCAATACGTGGGCATCAACCAGCGCGTGTCGTCGATCCTCGCGAGAGGGCTTCAGGCGGACGTCAAAGTCAATCTCGCGGTCGCTCACGGTTCGCCGTCGCTCTATCCGGTCAACGAATTGAGGCAGGCCACGATTCGGGCGTTGCGCGACAACCCGTTGCTCTACGGCATGCCGCCGCCCGGCGGGGGGGAGGCCCGTTTCCGTGCGGCGATTGCCCGGCGCGCGCTCGAGGCACGCATGAACATCAACGCCGACGAGATCGTCGTCACGCATGGCTGTATCGAGGCGATCAATCTCGCGTTGCGTGCCGTTGCGTCCGCGGGGGACGTGGTCGCCGTCGAATCGCCGACGTACTACGCTCTTTTGCAAACGCTAGAGAGCATGGGCATGCGCGCGCTCGAAATCCCCACGAGCCCGCAGACCGGGATCTCGCTCGAGGCGCTTCAACTGGCCAGCGAGACCTACGACAACATCAAAGCCGTCATCGTCGTGCCGCATTTCCAGAATCCGCTCGGATCGGTGATGCCGGATGCGCACAAGGCACAACTCGTGAAGTGGGCGGGGTCGCGCGGCATCGCCATCATTGAAGACGACACCTACTCGGCGCTCGGCGACGACGGCAACGTTCCCGCCGCCATCCGCTCGTGGGACACCACGGGCAACGTGATTCATTGCGCATCGCTGCACAAGACGATGGCACCGGGCATGCGGCTCGGCTGGATCGCGGGCGGCAAGTGGCAGTGGCGGGTGGAGATGCTGAAGTATGCGCAGACGCGACCGAACGAAGCGCTCGCGCAGATCGCGATGGGCGAGTTCATGGATTCGCCTCGCTACGATCGTCACCTGCGCCACCTGCGAGCGCAGTTACGCGAGCATCGCGCGTCGATGGCCGAGGCGATTGCCACGCACTTCCCGGCGGGCACCCGCCTGACGTTGCCTGCTGGCGGACTGAGCCTGTGGGTGGAAATGCCGGGAGGTGTCAGCTCGGAGCGACTCTTCGATGCGGCGCTCGCGAAGGGGATTCGCGTCGCGCCTGGCAGTCTGTTCTCGAATTCGTCGCGCTACGACCACTTCCTGCGCCTCAACGGCGGACAGCCATTCACGCGGGACGTCGAGAAAGCGGTGCGCACGCTGGCGACGGAAGTCGTGCGCTTGCTGGATGCGAAGGGCTGAGCGGCGAGGGGCGATCAAGCCCGGCGCGTCGCTGAGCGTCGTGCCTGGCGCGCCGGATGTTTGCCGGATGAGGCGGGCACAACGGGGGCACAACGGGGGCGCAACGGGGGCGCAACGGGGGCGCAACGGGGGCACAACGGGGGCGAAACGGCCGAGACGATGAGACCCGGCGCGTCGCTGAGCATCGCGCTCAGAACTCCGGATACATCCGTCCCGGATTGAAGATGCCGGCCGGATCGAACACCGACTTCAGATTCCGATGAATGCGCATGAGCGGCGCGGGCAGGGGCGTGAAGACGCTAACACCGGGCTCGCCGTACCGGAACAGCGTGGCGTGTCCACCGTCTTGCCGGGCCGCCGAGCGCACGATCTGTGCATCGGCGTCGGTAATCCACCAGCGCTGGGCGCCGCCCCATTCGATGAGTTGCTTGCCCGGCAGACGGTGCGGCTCGGCGGTCGACGGCACGGCCAGACGCCACAGTGCCTGCCCCGGTCCGGCATCAGCGAAGAAGCTGTCGGTCTGCTCGCGGATCGCGTGCCAGAATTTGGCTGCGTGAATGGCGTCGACCAACTCACCGCCCATCTTCACGCGCGCAGCCTTGATCGCCGCCGATGCCCCTGCCAGACGAATCACCAGCAAATCGTTGCGCCAGGCACTGCCCGTGATCGGCAGCGGCTGCCCGCCCCACTCGTTGAGCTTGCGCACGGCGTCGACGGCGTTCATTTCGAACTGGAGCGTGAGTTCGGCAAACGGTTGCGGCAACACCTTGAGCGACACTTCGAGCACGAGGCCCAGCGTGCCGAGCGAACCCGCGAGCATGCGCGAGACATCGTAACCGGCGACGTTCTTCATGACCTGCCCGCCGAAGTTCAGCACATGACCGCGCCCATCCATCAACTTGGCGCCGAGGACGAAGTCGCGCACTGCACCGACGGCACTGCGGCGCGGCCCGGAGAGCCCGGCGGCCACCGCGCCGCCGATCGTCGCGCCCGGTCCGAAGTAGGGCGGCTCGAACGGCAGCAATTGATTGCGCTCGGCGAGCGCCGTTTCGATGTCGGCGAGCGGCGTGCCGCAGCGGGCGGTGATGACAAGCTCTGCCGGGTCGTAGGCCACGATGCCGCTGTAGGCCCGCGTGTCGAGCACGTCGCCCACGCGTTGCTGCCCGTACCAGGTCTTGGTCCCGCCGCCCCGGAGCTGAAGCGGTGCACGGCGTGCCGTGGCGTGTTCGATGACAGCGCGGAAGTGCTCGAGAGTATCGTTCGTGTCGGTCATCAGCTCGGTTCGGGCGGCGGTGGCATGTCGGATTGATAGGGCCCCAGCTCGCTGCCGCAGTGTTTGCAGTAGATCGCGTCGGGGTCGTGCCCTTCGGTATGGCATTGCTTGCAGGTGCGCGTGGTGACGGTCTTCTTGCGCATGGCCATATGGATTTCCGCGCCCATGATGCCGGTGGGAATGGCAATCACGCTGTAGCCGAGCAGCATCACGAAGCCGGTGATCGCTTTGCCCAGCCCGGTGACGGGGACGACGTCGCCATAGCCGGTGGTCGTGAGCGTGACGATGGCCCAATAGATGCCGACCGGAATGCTCGTGAAGCCGTGCTCCGGCCCTTCGATGATATGCATGAGCGTGCCGAAGATCACCACGATGATCGAGATGAACCCCAGAAACACGAGAATCTTGCGGCGCGCGTTGTACAGCGCAATGCTGAGCACCCCGGCTTCGTTCACATACGCCGTGAGCTTGAGAATCCGGAACGCACGCATCAGGCGCAGCAGGCGCACGTCGATCAGCCCATGCAACTCCGGCACCAGAATGGCGAGATAGGTCGGCAGGATGGAAAGCAGATCGATGATGCCGTAGAACGACAGCGCGTAACGCAGCGGTCGATGCGCACTCAGCAGCCGCGCAATGTACTCGGCCGTGAAGAGCAGCGTGAAGAACCACTCGAGGATTGCCAGCGGCAGCGGCGCCGCGGCCTGCGCGGCGGGCACGCTCGAGACGACCACCGTGAGTACCGACAGCACGATGGCGACGAGCAGCGCGATGTCGAACAGCCGGCCTTCGCGCGTGTCTGCCTCGAAGATGATGATGTAGAGCCGCTGCCGCCAATCATGCGGCATCCAGTCTGACAGCGGGCGCATGTCAGAACCTCGGCAGGTCGGGATGGGGCAGCAGACCGCCGCGCACGTGCAGCTTGCCGTACTCGGCGCAACGCGCTCGCGTGGGAATGCCCTTGTCCGGATTGAGCAGCCCGACCGGATCGAAGGCCCGCTTCACGCCGAAGAAGGCGTCGCGTTCCTCTGCCGAGAACTGTACGCACATCGAGTTGATCTTCTCGATCCCCACGCCGTGCTCGCCCGTGATCGTGCCGCCAAGTTCGACGCACGCTTCGAGAATGTCGCAACCGAACGCTTCGGCACGATGCCACTCGTCGAGGTCGTTGCCGTTGAAAAGAATGAGCGGATGCATGTTGCCGTCTCCCGCGTGAAAGACGTTAATACAACGCAAACCGTACTGTTGTTCCAGACCCTCGATGCGTTTGAGTAAAGTCCCAATCGCCCGGCGAGGAATCGTACCATCCATGCAGTAATAGTCGGGCGAGAGGCGTCCGGCCGCGGGAAATGCGTTCTTGCGTCCCGACCAGAAGCGCAGCCGCTCGTCTTCGCTGCGGGAGATTTGCAGCCGCGTCGCGCCCGACGTGCGCAACACGTGGGAGATGCGCATGACCTCTTCGACGACCTCTTCCGGTGTGCCGTCCGATTCGCACAGCAGGATCGCGGCGGCGTCGAGATCGTACCCGGCGTGAACAAACGCTTCGACGGCCTGCGTGGCCGGCTTGTCCATCATTTCCAGTCCGGCCGGGATGATGCCGGCCGCGATGATCGCCGCCACGGCATTGCCGCCGGTTTCGACGTCGTCGAAGCTTGCCATGATGACCTGCGCCGTCTGCGCCTTGGGTATCAGCTTGACGGTGATCTCCGTGACCACGCCGAACATGCCTTCGCTGCCGATGAAGACCGATAGCAGATCGAGACCGGGGGCATCCGGGCCCAGCGAGCCGAACTCGATGGCTTCCCCCGCCATCGTGATGGCACGTACTCGCAACACGTTGTGCACGGTCAGCCCGTACTTCAGGCAGTGCACGCCGCCGGAATTCTCCGCGACATTGCCGCCGATGGTGCAGGCGATTTGTGACGACGGGTCGGGCGCGTAATACAGACCGTAGGGCGCCGCCGCTTCCGAGATCGCCAGATTGCGAACCCCCGGCTGCACGGTCGCGGTACGCGCGTAAGGATCGACCTCGACAATCTTCTTGAACTTGGCGAGCGAGAGCACCAGCCCATCGGAGATGGGCATGGCGCCGCCGGACAGGCTCGTGCCGGCGCCGCGCGGCACCACCGGGATGCCCAGTTGATGGCAGGCCTGCAAAATGCGCTGAACCTGCGATTCGGACTCGGGCAGCACAACGGCGAGCGGCACGCGGCGATACGCGGCGAGGCCGTCGCACTCGTAAGGCGTGGTGTCTTCGCGGCGATGCAAAATGCAATGCGGCGGCAGGATCTGGGCGAGCGCGTCGAGCAACTGACGCTGACGCGCTTCGAGGGCGTCGGCGTTCTCAGGCGCGGCGCCCGACTGGAGCGGGCCGGACTGCCCTTGCGGGGTGACGGGCGCGTTCATGCGGCGCTCAGCCCGCCGAGCGCAACCGGAAAATCTTGCCCGGATTGAGCAGATTCTGCGGATCGAGTGAGGTCTTGATCGCACGCATGACATCGATGGCGCCTTCGCCATGCTCGGTCACGAGAAAGCCCATCTTGTGCAGACCCACACCGTGCTCGCCCGTGCACGTGCCGCCCATGCGGATCGCGCGCTCGACGATGCGCTGGTTGAGCCGCTCGGCTTCTTCGAGTTCTTCGGGTTTGGCCGGATCGATCAGGATCGCCACGTGGAAATTGCCGTCGCCCACGTGACCCACGATCGGGCATGGCAGCGGCGATGCCTTCAGGTCTTCCTCGGTCTCGCTCACGCACTCGGCCAGACGCGAGATCGGCACGCACACGTCCGTCGTCACCGCGCGGCAGCCCGGCTTGAGCTGGAGCATGGCGAAGTACGCGCTATGACGTGCAGCCCACAAACGGTTGCGGTCTTCAGTGCGCGTGGCCCATTCGAAGCCGGTGCCGCCGTTTTCCCTGGCCAGTTCCTCGACGGTTTCCGCTTGCTCCTTCACGCCGGCCTCGCTGCCGTGGAATTCGAAGAACAGCGTTTGCGTTTCCGCCAGTTCCATCTTCGAATGCTTGTTGATGGCGCGCACGGCCAGCGCATCGACGAACTCCACGCGAGCCACCGGCACGCCCAACTGGATCGTCTGAATCACGCAGTTCACGGCATCGGTCATGCTGGGAAACGCACAGATCGCGGCGGACACGGCTTCGGGCTGCGGATACAGACGTACCGTCGCCTCGGTGATGATGCCCAGCGTGCCCTCGCTGCCGACGAACAGGCGCGTGAGGTCATAGCCGGCCGAGGACTTGCGCGCGCGCGTGCCGGTGTGGATCACGCGGCCGTCGGCGAGCACGACAGTCAGTGCTGTCTCTTATACACATCTGACGCTGCCGACGAACCGTGTGGTGTGTTGTTGTGGGGGGGGGGGGGGGGGGGGGGGGGGGGGGGGGGGGGGGGGGGGGGGGGGGGGGGGGGGGGGGGGGGGGGGGGGGGGGGGGGGGGGGGGGGGGGGGGGGGGGGGGGGGGGGGGGGGGGG
>NZ_JAELTP010000945.1 GCF_016428915.1 Pandoraea sp. ASV26 | reverse complement strand
CCCCATGATCCACCGACAAACCTTTTATGCCGACTACGAACACTTTTGGAGAATGTCGTCGCAGGAGCGAAAAGATATTGATGCAGCATTTGTTGCTCAGATTTTTGTGATGCTCGCTCTAGGCACGCAGTTTGTCACGTCCACACCAAGAGGGGAAAAACGGCAAACGGCCGAGTTCTACGCTTCGGCATGCAATCAGGCTCTGCGCATGTCCTCGTACCTGAGTACAGCGTCGCTGCGATCTATTCAGGCCATGGTTCTGATGACGTACTTTCTCATTAACGACAACCATGCTTCCGATGGGTGGGCGTTTGCTGGCGTGCTTATTCGTCAGGCATATGCCATGGGCTTACATCGGGATCCCAATGTTGGTGAGTAATTTC
>NZ_JAELTP010000944.1 GCF_016428915.1 Pandoraea sp. ASV26 | reverse complement strand
CCCCCCCCCCCCCCCCCCCCCCCCCCCCCCCCCCCCCCCCCCCCCCCCCCCCCCCCCCCCCCCCCCCCCCCCCCCCCCCCCCCCTCCACACCACTCGGTTCGTCGGCAGCGTCAGCCCCCCCCCCCCCCCCCCCCATGGCCAGTGAGAGCCGGCAACGCAGTTGAGAAGAAGCCGGACGCTACGCCGGCAAAGTCCACTGTCCAGTTTGCAGGGTTTCCGTCGTAAAAGCGACCGCTGGTAGCTCCAGGGCCTGTCTCTTATACACATCTCCGAGCCCACGAGACGATCTTGTGTATCGCGTATGCCGTCTTCTGCTTGAAAAGAGGCGGGGGGGGGGGGGGGGGGGGGGGGGGGGGGGGGGGGGGGGGGGGGGGGGGGGGGG
>NZ_JAELTP010000943.1 GCF_016428915.1 Pandoraea sp. ASV26 | reverse complement strand
CCCCCCCCCCCCCCCCCCCCCCCCCCCCCCCCCCCCCCCCCCCCCCCCCCCCCCCCCCCCTCTTCACCCAGAAGACGGCATTCGAGATACACAATATCGTCTCGTGGGCTCGGAGATGTGTATCAGAGCCCGCTTCCAGTGAGGGCATGGCAAATGACCATAGCATTGTCAGCATTTGGCGAGAGAATGCCGCGCGTTGTGTATGCAACAGGAACATTGCGTAGCGTGGTACCCGACTCGAGGGTGAATTCCTGTCTCTTATACACATCTGACGCTGCCGACGAACCGTGTGGTGGGGTGGGGGGGGGGGGGGGCGGGGGGGGAGAGAGGGGGGGGGGGGGGGGGGGGGGGGGGGGGGGGGGGGGGGGGGGGGGGGGGGGGGG
>NZ_JAELTP010000942.1 GCF_016428915.1 Pandoraea sp. ASV26 | reverse complement strand
ATATTAGGGTTTTTCTACTAACTCACTATCATATTATAGTCTTTAAGTCTTACTTACTACTAATATATTTGTATTATAACCTAGCCGGGTATAATAAGTTCCTAGGTAGTAGAAGAGAACCCTATATAATAATAGTTTAGCTATAAAGCTACGAGTATACTACCCTCTTAAAGGGAGGTTAGTCCTTAGAGATTAATATAGTCTTTTGTGAAAAGCTAGGACCCGAGTCCTAGCCTTCCCGATTAGGAGGAAGGGACTTACCTATACGGCCGAACGTCTCCCCGGTTCCTCAACCACACCGCCAACCACGGGACTCGGGGTGGAATATCCGTTCTTCCACCCCTTTATAGGCAACACTAGAAAAGGGGAAGGAAGCGTACTAG
>NZ_JAELTP010000941.1 GCF_016428915.1 Pandoraea sp. ASV26 | reverse complement strand
CCCCCCCCCCCCCCCCCCCCCCCCCCCCCCCCCCCCCCCCCCCCCCCCCCCCACCCCCACACCCCCCCCCCCCCCCCCCACCACAACCCACCACACGGTTCGTCGGCAGCGTCAGATGTGTATACCCCCCCCCCTCCGTCATCTAGTAGCAAACAGCTTACCTTAGGTAGGTACCCTGGGGCGGTGGAACTTTTTACTCTTTTACATCAACCCCGTCGTTATTTTCTCGTTTTATCAATCCCTCGCTCGCCCGGTCTCTTATACACATCTCCGAGCCCACGAGACGATCTTGTGTATCGCGTATGACGTCGTGTGCGTGAAAAGGGGGGGGGGGGGGGGGGGGGGGGGGGGGGGGGGGGGGGGGGGGGGGGGGGGGGGGGGGG
>NZ_JAELTP010000940.1 GCF_016428915.1 Pandoraea sp. ASV26 | reverse complement strand
AGATACACAATATCGTCTCGTGGGCTCGGAGATGTGTATAAGAGACAGACCCTATACCCTAAAGGGTAACCTTCTTTTACTTTACTTTTTCTTCTCTTTTTCCTTCTTCTTCCCTCTTTCCCTTCTTCTCTTTTTCCTTCTTTCTCTCTTTTTCCTTCTTTTTCTCTTTCTCCTTCTTTTCTCTTTTCCTTTTCCCCTTAAGGTTGAAGTTTTCCTTACTTAGATATCCTTTTAGGATATTTATATAAGGTTTTTTCTTCCCTTATTAGGGTTTATCTTAAGGTTATTTTCCTTAGTTATTCCTAGCTTAGTCTTTCTTTCTCTAGCTTAGCTTCTTTCTTTAGCTTAGCTTTCCCGTTTTTAGACTTTTCTCTTCTTAGAAG
>NZ_JAELTP010000939.1 GCF_016428915.1 Pandoraea sp. ASV26 | reverse complement strand
CTCCAGATGCCATTTAAAGATAGACAAGCTTTAGCTTCACGTTTAATCCGGGAAGGGGACAATACAATAGCGTGAACCCAGCACGGGCCACTCTAAATGGCTCTCAGGCGGACTGGATCGGGTTTTTCCGTCTCCTGATTACAGACAGGGCAGTTCTCTCCAAATGTCACTCATAGAAAGTCTGCCGGGTCCCAAGTCTAACTCCTCGTACAACATTTCGAGCCACTGGATGTGTGCATGTCTGACCGAGTGCGGCTCGTCGAGTGAATAATGGTGTGACATAATAGGATGACAGCTGCGCAGCCCAGCGTTCAGCTTCTAAAAATGAAGAAAAATATGGAATAAATAAAAGACAAAACGAAGAGTACTTGTTTGCATCTTGGG
>NZ_JAELTP010000938.1 GCF_016428915.1 Pandoraea sp. ASV26 | reverse complement strand
ATCTAATTCATCGACTCAGAGTCGAGTTCGTCACCGCTTTCTCTAGTTTCGCCATTTTCGGCTTGGTTGGGCGTCATCGTGCCTTGTTCACCATGGCCGTCGGGCGTCATGGTACCATCTTGCTCCATGGCAGCAAGACGAGCTGCTCGACCTTCCTTTTTGCGAGGCACCGGTGCTGAAATATGTTAGTAGTCATCTGTTTATATTGCCGAGTTACATACCTCTGCCATTTTCTTGGACGTAGAAGCGACGAAGCAACGCGACAGCCTCGTCTCGGCCCCATCCACCTTCAATCTCGTACCCGTGCTCAACATTACCTCCATCGCCCCCACCAGGAGGAAAGGATACACCAAGGCTACCTCCTGTGCCATCAGGCAGCTGAAT
>NZ_JAELTP010000937.1 GCF_016428915.1 Pandoraea sp. ASV26 | reverse complement strand
GCTCACAACTGGCAGAAACACATTTCTTCAATACGACGTTACGGTAGGTTAGTACTAAGCTACCTATTCCAATTTGGAGACGGCTCGTGGCTGGCAACTCCTTACCCAACGCCATACTCATAAACCTCCCTTTCACCGCGATTGCCATTCGCACCCAAAGTTTTACAATGTATCGCGCATCGCAGAGAGGTACTGCATACGAGTACTCGTGTACTCGTTAAGTGGTCGCATGATGGCATGGCACAGACCTCGAGCCCCACGGATATGTACTCGTATAAGACAGCAGGGTGCTGTGCTGGCGTCGCAGTCACAACTGAATCCCTGTCCAGCCCAACAAAGTATCGTGGGTCTCACGAAATCACCGCCATTTGGACCCTGCTAACA
>NZ_JAELTP010000098.1 GCF_016428915.1 Pandoraea sp. ASV26 | reverse complement strand
GCAAGCCTGGATATGGACAGCGTTGCCGCGAAAATTCCCCAGATCAAGGCCGCCGCGGCCCTGCCGGTGGGGGTAGGCTTCGGTATTCGCGATGCGCAGACAGCCCGCGCCGTGGCCGGTGTGGCGGACGCCGTGGTCATCGGCAGCGCCATCGTTCAGCGACTGGAAAACACGCCACGTGATCTGGACGGCCAGAACGCGGTAAAATCCCTGGCTGAATTTATCGGCGGCATTCGCCAGGCGCTCGACGAGGGCGCCAAATCGGCGTAAATTCCGGCGTAATTTCGTGACGTGATTGCGTCGCGCCGTCCGATGAAACGCTGAATTGAAACGGCCGTGTGATACGGTCGCCCGAGACGCCCGCGCCTGATGGAGCGGGCGTTTGCCAAGGAGAAACTATGAGCTGGCTCGATAAGCTGCTGCCCCCGAAGATCAAGCAAACCGATCCGACGCAGCGCAACAAGAGCATCCCGGAAGGGCTGTGGATCAAGTGCCCGTCGTGCGAGGCGGTGCTGTATCGCAACGATGTGGAAGCGAATCTGCACGTTTGCCCGAAGTGTGACCATCACATGCGCATTGGCGCGCGCGCGCGACTCGACGCGCTGCTCGATCCGGAAGGCCGTTACGAACTCGGCCAGGAGATCGTGCCGGTCGACGCGCTGAAGTTCAAGGACAGCCGCAAGTACCCGGATCGCATCAAGGAAGCGATGGACGACAGCGGTGAGACCGACGCAATGGTCGTCATGGGCGGCGCCATCCATACGCTGCCGGTCGTGGTCGCCTGCTTCGAGTTCTCGTTCATGGCCGGCTCGATGGGGTCGGTGGTCGGCGAGCGTTTCGTGCGCGGCGCGCAGAATGCGCTGGAGCAGGGCGTGCCGTTCATCTGTGTGACGGCTTCGGGCGGTGCGCGGATGCAGGAAAGCCTGCTCTCGCTCATGCAGATGGCCAAGACCACGGCCATGCTGACCAAGCTGGCCAACGCCAAACTGCCGTTCATCTCCGTGCTGACCGATCCGACGATGGGCGGCGTGTCCGCCAGCTTCGCCTTCCTCGGCGACGTGGTGATCGCCGAGCCCAAGGCGCTGATCGGCTTCGCGGGCCCGCGCGTGATCGAGCAGACCGTGCGCGAGAAGCTGCCGGAAGGCTTCCAGCGCTCGGAGTTCCTGCTGCAAAAGGGGGCGATCGACATGATCGTCGACCGTCGCAAGATGCGCGAAGAGATCGCTCGCCTGATCGCGCTGATGCAGTGCCAGCCGGCCGACGCCGTCGCCTGAGCACGAAAAATTCAAGCCTGCGATGGCGCGGCGCTTGCCGTTGCGGTGCCCCAAAGGGCGGTGCAACGGCGTAGAATTACGCAACGCCACGCAGTGCCGCGCAAGCGGCGCCTGAACGCATCACTTTGCAGGATATGAAGCGCGGACGTTACCCACGTCCGCGTTTTTGTTTTTCTGCCCGCACATTCATGCCGACATACTCCACTCTCGACGCCTGGCTCGCCCATCTCGAAACCGCTCACCCCGTGGGCATTGATATGGGCCTCACGCGCATTGGTCGCGTGAAAGAGGCGCTCGGACTGCAATTCCCGTGCCCCGTTTTCACCGTAGGCGGCACCAACGGCAAGGGATCGACCTGCGCGATCATCGAAGCCATTCTGCTCTCGGCGGGCTATCGCGTGGGCTGCCATACGTCGCCGCATCTGCTCTCGTTCAACGAGCGTGCCCGCGTGAACGGCGAAGTCGTCGACGACGCCACGCTGCTGCCGCACTTCGAGGCGGTGGAGGCGGCGCGCACGAGCTTCGACGAGCCGGTCTCGCTCACGTACTTCGAGTTCACCACGCTCGCGATCATGCACATGTTCGCCACCGCCGGACTCGACGCCGTGATTCTCGAAGTCGGTCTGGGCGGACGACTCGACGCGGTGAACATCGTCGATGCCGACTGTGCCGTCATCACGAGCGTGGACATCGATCACGCGCAGTATCTGGGCAACACGCGCGAGGCGATCGCCATCGAGAAGGCCGGCATTTTCCGTGAAGGGAAGCCGGCGATCTGTGGCGATCCCGTGCCGCCGGCCACTCTGCTCTCCGAAGCGGAACGCATCGGCGCGGATCTGTGGCTGTTCGGCCGCGATTTCAACTATCAGGGCGACAAGCAGCAATGGAGCTATGGCGGACGCCAGATGCGCCGTCCGGCGCTGGCGTATCCGGCCCTGCGCGGTGCGAACCAGTTGCTCAATGCATCGGCGGCGCTCGCGGCGCTCGAATCGATGCGTGACCGGCTGCCGGTGTCGGCGCAGGACATTCGTCTGGGCCTCGCGTCGGTCGAGTTGCCGGGGCGATTCCAGGTGCTGCCGGGGCGTCCGGCGGTGGTGCTCGACGTGGCTCACAACCCGCACGCCGCCGCCGCATTGGGTCACAACCTCGACGGCATGGGCTTCTTTCCGTACACGTACGCCGTGTTCGGCGCGATGGCCGACAAGGATATCGAAGGCGTGTTGCGGCATCTCGTCGACAAGGTCGATCACTGGCGTTTGTGTGCGCTGCCGACCGAGCGTGCGGCAAGTCCGCAGCAGCTTGAGGAGAAGTTGCGGGCGGTGGGGTTCGTGGAAGACGCCGATCATTCGGTCGAAACCTTCGAATCCCCTGAGAAAGCCTATGCCGCCGCGCTCGGGCAGTGCGGGGAGAATGATAGAATTGTGGTTTTTGGATCGTTCTTTACGGTGGCGGGCGTGATGTCGCACCGCAAATTGCAACGCCACTGAGGTATGAAGGTGCGGTGGCCGTGACATTTGCTTACGAGAAATGTCATGGGTTTAACGCACCTCATGCGCGATGATCAGTCCAACGACGCGAGTTACGACCTGAGCCAAGGGCCTATGGGATTGTTTTCCTTCCGCAAGAAAGACGCCGAAGCCGTTCCCCCGAAGCGCGGTAGCCGCAGGAGCGGCCGAACCGGCACCCGTACGGCGGGAGGGGGCGAGTACAGCGAGCACGAGCAACTCGACCCGCTGCTGCCCGAAAAGCAACGCGCGCGCCGCCGTCTGGTTGGCGCGTTGGCGTTGGTGCTCGCGGCCGTCATCATTTTGCCGATGGTGCTTGCGCCGGAGCCTAAGCCGGCCGCCGACGACATCGCCATCCAGATTCCCGGAAAAGATGCCACCTCGCCACCCGTGCGTGTGAAGCCGCAAGCCGCCGCTACGCCGCCGGCCGACGCTTCGCTCGACAAGGGTGAGGAAGCGCTCGACAGCAGCACGCTGGCTGGCGCGAGCGCGGACAAGCCCGCCCCCACGCCGGCCCCTGCGCCGACAGCGGTGCCGCCCTCTGCCGCTACCGTACCGGCGCCTGCACCGGCGCCCGCACCGAGCGCTGTGCCGGAACCGCAGGTGGCGCAAGTGAAGCCGGAGCGCAAGCCCGATGTGAAGCCCGACGTGAAGAAGCCGGAGCAGCACGCTGACACGAAGCCTGCGGCGAAGCCGGACTCGCATGATACGGCCAAGGCGCAGCCCAAGCCGCAGCCGAACGACAACGTGGCCGATCCGATTGCGCAGTTCGCGCAGAACAACACGACGGCCAAGCCCGCTGCACGCGCTCCGGCGGACAACCACGACAACGCGCAGAAGCCGGCCGCCTCGGGCGGCAAGTATCTGGTGCGCATCGGCGCCTTCTCGACGCAGGATCGCGCTCAGGCGTGGCTCGTCAAGCTCAAGCTCGTGAATGTGCCGAGCTACATGGTCAAGAGCACGGTCGATGGCCGCGAGCTGTATCTGCTGCGCGCGGGACCGTTCTCGGATCGCACCAGCGCCGAAGCGGCCGGCAAGAAGATTCGTGACGCCGGACTCACGGCGCAGGTCGCCGAGGCAGGTTGAGTTTGGGCGATTCGGTGCATAGCGGTCTGCTGACCGTGGTGGATTACGCGGCCATCGCCATTCTGGTCGGCTCGATGCTGCTGGGCATGCTGCGCGGACTGGTGCGCGAGCTGTTCAATCTGGTGGGCTGGGTGGTCGCGTTCTTCGTGGCTCGCGCGTTCGGCCCGAGCGTCGCGCACTGGTTGCCGGCCGACTTGCCCGGCGGCGAGATGACGCAGGGTGCACTCGGCTTCCTGCTGGTGCTGGTTGCCGTGGTGTTCGGCGCGGGTATCGTCAGCGCGCTGATCGGACGCATGACCGATATGATCGGTTTGCGCCCGGCCGATCGCGGACTGGGCATGTTGTTCGGTATCGTTCGCGGCATTCTGCTCTTGATGTTGCTGATGGTCGCCGCCAAGTTAACCGCATTGCCGCAACAACCGGTTTGGCAGCACTCGCTGGTGCGCCCGTGGGTGGAGGTGGGGCTGGATCGGCTCATGCCGTACCTGCCCGAGCCGGTGCAGCACTATCTGCACAAGCCCGAGGCGGCCATGCCGGGGATCAATCCGCTGGGAACGCCGATTCCCTTGCCACAATTGGAACCCTATCGGGGAACGCCGGATGCCGGCGGGCAGGGTGGCCGGGTGGACCAAGGGGGCCAAGGCGGTAATGGCGCGCCGAGCCGTTCGGGTGGTCAGCGCGGCGGTGTGATCTCCGGGGTGTCGAACCTGACCGGCGACAGCATGCTTCGTGGCGATGGTGCTGGTGGTGCCGGCAATGCCGGCAACGGTCTGGCAGGCGAGGGTCTGAGCGGCGCGCAAGGCGCTGGCGCTCAGCAGCAGGGGTGGGGCATGCGCAGCGGCGGATCGGCCGCGCCGTCGACCGGCCTGCACAAGGTTTCCGAATGACGGATAATACAGTCCGTTTGATGCAGATTTCGATGTTTTTTGAAGGATTCATGCCATGTGTGGCATCGTCGGTGTAGTCTCCAAATCCCCTGTCAACCAGTTCATCTACGATAGCCTGCTGTTGTTGCAGCACCGCGGCCAGGACGCCGCCGGTATCGCCACGACGGACGGTCATTCGTTCTACATGCACAAGGGCAACGGCATGGTGCGTGACGTGTTCCGCACGCGCAACATGCGCGACTTGCCGGGCACGGTCGGTATCGGTCAGGTGCGCTACCCGACGGCGGGTTCGTCGAGCGCGGCACAAGCCCAGCCGTTCTACGTGAATGCGCCCTACGGCATCGTGCTTGCCCACAACGGTAATCTGACGAACTGGGAACAGCTCAAGGATGAGATGTTCCGCGTCGACCGTCGCCACATCAACACCACCTCCGATTCCGAAGTGCTGCTCAACGTGCTCGCGCACGAACTTCAGCAAAGCGCTCGCGACGGTCTGAGCGTGCCTTCGCTGTTCGAAGCGGTGGGCAAGGTGCATGGCCGTCTGCGCGGCTCCTACGCCATCGTCTCGATCATTTCCGGCTTCGGTCTGCTGGCGTTCCGCGACCCGAACGGCATTCGTCCGCTGTGCATCGGCCGCTTCGACGGCCCGAACGGCACGGAGTGGATGGTGGCGTCGGAATCGGTGGCGCTCGAAGGCATGGGCTTCGCGTTCGAGCGCGACGTCAAGCCGGGTGAGGCGATCTTCATCAGCAACGATGGCGAACTCACGTCGCAGCAGTGTTCGTCGTCGGTGACGATGCATCCGTGCATTTTCGAGCTCGTGTATCTGGCTCGTCCGGATTCCGTGCTCGACGGCGTGGCCGTCTACGACGCCCGTCTGCGCATGGGCGACTACCTCGCCGAGAAGATCCGCCGCGAGATCGACTATCAGGACATCGACGTCGTGATGCCGATTCCGGACTCCAGCCGTCCGGCCGCCATGCAGGTCGCCAAGCGCCTGGGCCTGAATTATCGCGAAGGCTTCTTCAAGAATCGTTACGTCGGCCGCACCTTCATCATGCCCGGTCAGGCGATGCGCAAGAAGTCGGTGCGTCAGAAGCTCAACGCCATGCGCGTCGAGTTCAAGGACAAGAACGTGCTGATCGTCGACGACTCGATCGTGCGCGGCACGACCAGTCAGGAAATCGTGCAGATGGCGCGTGACGCCGGTGCACGCAAGGTGATCTTCGCCTCGGCTGCGCCGCCGGTGAAGTTCCCGAACGTGTATGGCATCGACATGCCCACGCGTAGCGAACTGGTCGCGCACGACCGTACCGACGAGGAAGTGGCGCGCATCATCGGTGCCGACGAACTGATTTATCAGGACGTCGAAGACATGAAGGCCGCCGTGCGTGACATCAACCCGGCGCTGACCGATTTCGACGCGTCGTGCTTTGACGGCAAGTACGTCACGGGCGACGTGACGGCCGAGTACCTGAACCGTCTGGAGCAGCAACGCAAGGCGCCGAAGGCGCCGGTCGTGGAAGCCAGCGAAGGCGACGAAAACGAGCCGCGCGGGGCTCAGCTTGGCCTCTGAGCGGCGACTGAGCGCGCGCTCCGAAACGCCGGGGCAGCCCGGCGGGGCAGGCGCCAGGCGGCCGGCGGGGGTTTTCCTTCCCTGTCGGCAACGTGCTACACTGCATCTCACGTCGATTTGATTTCAGCTTGCGGACGTGGGGGAACATCCCCGAAACAGCTAAAGCGAGGCCTAGACAGATGGATTTCGAGCCCGTTTTGCTGAATAGCGAAACGGGCTTTTCTTTTTTTGGCCGGCGGTCGGGCCAACCCAATGACGAGATACACGATGGACTCCTTCGACTTCGATACCCTGGCGGTGCGCGCGGGCACGCAGCGCTCCGAGTTTGGTGAGCATTCCGAGGCGCTTTACCTGACCTCGAGCTTCGTATTCAAGAGCGCGGCCGAGGCCGCCGAACGCTTCGCGCATTCGGAGGAGGGCTTCACGTACTCGCGCTTTACCAACCCGACCGTGTCGATGTTTCAGGACCGTCTGGCCGCGCTCGAAGGCGGCGAGGCTTGCATGGCGACCTCCTCGGGCATGAGCGCCATCGTCTCGGTCGTGATGTCGGCACTCTCGGCCGGCGATCACCTTGTGAGCTCCCAGAGCATTTTCGGCTCGACGCTGAACGTCTTCTCCACGATCTTCAGCCGCTTCGGTGTCGAGACGACCTTTGTCGACCCGACCGATCTCGACGCGTGGCGCGGCGCGATTCGTCCGAACACGAAGATGTTCTTCCTCGAAACACCGTCCAACCCGCTCACCGACATCGCCGACATTGCTGCCATTGGCAAGATCGCGAAGGAAGCGGGCGCGCTGTTCGTCGTCGACAACTGTTTCTGTACGCCGGCATTGCAGCGTCCCATCGAGTACGGTGCGGATGTCGTGGTGCACTCGGCAACGAAGTATCTCGACGGTCAGGGCCGTGTGCTCGGCGGCGCTATCGTCGGCAAGAAAGACTTCATCATGGGCAAGGTCTTCACGTTCGTGCGCAGCGCGGGCCCGACGCTCTCGGCGTTCAACGCCTGGGTGTTGCTCAAGGGTATGGAGACGTTGTCGCTGCGTATCGAGCGGCAATCGGCCAACGCACTCGCGCTTGCGCAATGGCTCGAACAGCAGCCGCAGGTGGCGCGGGTGTTCTACCCGGGCCTGCCGTCGCATCCGCAGTACGAACTGGCGAAACGCCAGCAGAAGGCGGGCGGGGCGATCGTCGCGTTCGAGCTCAAGGGCGCGACGCCTGCCGAGCAGCGCGAGAATGCCTGGCGCGTGATCGACAACACGCGCGTGTGCTCGATCACCGGCAATCTGGGCGATACGCGTACCACGATCACGCACCCGGCGAGCACGACGCACGGTCGTATCACGCCGGAAGCGCGCGCCGCTGCGGGCATCACGGAAGGTCTGATTCGTCTGGCGGTGGGGCTGGAGTCGCCGGCCGACATTCAGGCCGATCTGGTCCGCGGTTTCGCGAGCTGAGGGGAGCGGTCTTCATGAGTCGATTCTGGAGTGCGGGCGTTGCCGATCTGACGCCCTATGTGCCCGGTGAGCAGCCGCAGATGCAGCGCCTCATCAAGCTCAATACCAACGAGAACCCGTACGGTCCGTCGCCGCGTGTGCTGGCTGCGATTCGCGAGGCGCTCGGCAGCGATGCCGATGCGCTCAAGCTGTACCCCGATCCCGACGCGCGCCGCTTCAAGCAGACCATCGCCAAGCGCTTCGGTCTTGAAGTTGCCAATGTGCACGTCGGTAATGGGTCCGACGAAGTGCTGGCGAACGTGTTTCAGGGATTGCTCAAGCACGACAAGCCGATTCTGTTTCCGGACATCACGTACAGCTTCTACCCGGTGTACTGCGGGCTGTACGGCGTGGCGTTCGAGAACGTGCCGCTGACCGAGACGTTCGAGATTCGTGTCGACGATTACCTCAAGCCGAACGGCGGCATCATTTTCCCGAATCCGAATGCGCCGACGGGCCGCGTGCTGGCGTCCGGCGAGATCGAGCGTCTGCTGGCGGGCAATCCCGATTCCGTCGTGGTGATTGACGAGGCCTACATCGACTTCGGTGGCGAGAGCGCTGCCGGGCTGATCGCGAAGTATCCGAACCTGCTCGTGGTGCAAACGCTCTCGAAGTCGCGCTCGCTGGCCGGGTTGCGTCTGGGCTTCGCGATCGGGCATCCGGATCTGATCGAGGCGCTCGAGCGTGTGAAGAACAGCTTCAACTCGTACCCGCTCGATCGGCTCGCGCAGGCGGCCGGTGTGGCGGCCATCGAGGACGAAGCGTATTTCGACCAGACGCGTCAGGCCGTGATCGCGAGCCGTGAAGGGCTGGTGGCACGTCTGGAGGCCCTTGGCTTTACCGTACTGCCGTCGACGGCGAACTTCGTGTTCGCACGTCACCCGTCGCACGACGCGGGGCAACTGGCCGCTGCGCTGCGCGAGCGCTCGATCATCGTGCGTCACTTCAAGCACGCGCGCGTGGCGCAGTTCCTGCGCATCACCGTGGGCACCGAAGCCGAGTGCCAAACCTTCACGGACGCATTGAAGGAAATTCTGGCGCGCTGACGTACGGTCGGGAGGTTGTGCCGATTCATGCGGGCCGGCAGCGAAGGGAAATGAAACATTCCCCGGGCTGCCGGCCCGTTTGATTTCATGTGATGAGATGTCTGTCGCCGCAGGCTCACCCGAACACGGTGGGAGGGCAACAGGAATTTGCCGCCTGCGTTATGCTGTTGGGCGTGTTGCCAACCGGAGACTTCAGCATGTCGCATAACGTAGAACTTTTCATCAATGGGCAGTGGACGGCGGGCGCAGAAGGCCTGACGCTGCCGATCGAGAACCCGGCCACGGGCGAGACCATCGGTACGGTGGCACGCGCGACGCAGCCGGATCTGGACGCTGCCCTGGCCGCCGCCGAAGCCGGCTTTGCCAAGTGGCGCGAAATCGCCCCGTTCGAGCGCGCCAAGCTCATGCGCAAGGCCGCGGGTCTGCTGCGTGAGCGCGTCGGCGACATCGCACGTCAGATGACGCTGGAGCAGGGCAAGCCGATCGGCGAAGCCAAGGGCGAATTGCTCTCGGCGGCCGACATCATCGAATTCTTCGCGGAAGAAGGTAAGCGCGCCTACGGCCGTCTGATTCCGTCCCGTGCGCCGAACGTCACCCAACTGGTGATCCCGACGCCGGTCGGCGCGGTCGCCGCCTTCACGCCGTGGAACTTCCCGGTCAATCAGGTTGTGCGCAAGGTCTCCGCTGCACTGGCGGCCGGTTGCTCGGTGATCGTGAAGGCACCGGAAGAGACGCCCGCATCGCCGGCCGGTCTGATCCGTGCCTTTGCCGACGCCGGTCTGCCCGACGGTGTGCTCAACCTGGTGTACGGCGTGCCGGCGGAGATTTCGTCGTACCTGATTCCGCACCCGACCATCCGCAAGGTGTCGTTCACGGGCTCCACGCCGGTGGGCAAGCAACTGGCCGCGATGGCGGGTCTGCACATGAAGCGTGTGACGATGGAACTCGGCGGCCATGCCCCGGCGCTGATTTTCAACGATGCCGATATCGCCGCCGCGGTGCGCAACCTCGCAGCAGGCAAGTTCCGCAACGCGGGTCAGGTCTGTATCGCGCCGACGCGTTTCCTCGTGCAGCGTGGCGTGTACGACCAGTTCGTCGACGCCTTCGTGAAGGCCGCCGAAGCCGTGCGCGTAGGGAATGGTCTGGATCCCGAAACGACGATGGGCCCGCTGGTCAACGCCAAGCGTTTCGACGCCATCAGCGCCATCGTGGACGATGCAGTCAAGCATGGTGCCGAGGTGAAGACCGGTGGCAAGCGCGCCGCCGACGGGGGGCACTTCTACGCACCGACCGTGCTGTGCAACGTGCCGCTCTCGGCGAAGATCATGCACGAAGAGCCGTTCGGCCCGGTGGCGATCATCAACCCGTTCGACACGGAAGAGGAAGCCATCGCCGAAGCCAACCGTCTGCCATATGGTCTGGCTGCGTACGCTTACACCACGTCGGCCGGCACGGCGCAACGCCTGTCCGCGCGCGTGGAAAGCGGCATGCTGACGATCAACCATGCGGGGCTGGCGTTGCCGGAAGTGCCGTTTGGTGGCGTGAAGGACAGCGGCTACGGTTCGGAAGGCGGTCCGGAAGCCCTCGAAGCGTACCTGCAACCGAAGTTCGTGACGCGTCTGGACGTCTGACGCGCACCCATCGGGCGACCGGGTCACTGGGTTCTGAGTCACTCGGGTGGAAAGCCGATGCGAGCGATCGCATCGGCTTTTTTATCGTCGCTTCCTGCTGGTGACGACGCACTCAACCAGCGGGCGCGGGCGTGCCCGAGACCAACCCTGCAAGCCGCTTCGCGCGTGGGTTCGCCTCAGTATGGCCGCCCGTTGATGCTGCGCGGCCGGGGCAGGAAGGCGTCGCTCAGCACATCGTGCGAGGCATCGTAGTAGGCTGAGTCGATATCGAGCATGCCGAGCAGGGTGTGTTCGATCTGATCGGTCTGATACGGCCGGGATTCGAGTGCGTCACGTGCCGGGGACCCGACGCGCTCGCGTGTCCAGACAAGCATCGGAATCTCGTAGCCCGACGCATCGGCAGCGGACTGCCCTGTGTGATTGCGCGTATGACCGACTTCCTGCGCGTGATCGGAACTGAACAGCAGGCTGGCATCGGATGACGCCGTGGCCGACATCGTCTTGCGGATCAGCGAGGCGACAACGTAATCGTTGTACGCCACCGCGTTGTCGTATTCGTTGCGCAGGCGACGCACCCAGAGCGAGCGTCCCTGTGCCTCAAGCGCGGCCGTGACGGCATCGTCGGTGCTGTCGAAGCGCGCGAAATCCTCCGGGTAGCGCATATCGTAGGTCGGGTGCGCGCCCAGCAAATGCACGATGATGAGCTTGCGAGGCGCGTCGCTCGCGAGGGCGGCTTCGAAGTCCGGCAGCAGATTGCCGTCGAAATTGTTCTCGCCGCGCCCGAAACCTTTGTTGATGAAGACACGCTCGTCGGCGCGATTGGCCACGAGTCCCAGCCAGCCATCGTTGGGCACCTGATTCGAGATCCAGTAGGTGCGATATCCGGCTTCTTTGGCGAGCATCACGAGGTCCGGTTGACGTGTCCAGGCTTCGGGGTCGTCGAGGCTCGCCGGGGTCAGCATTTTCATCAGCGAGGCCATCGTCGCCGGCTCGGACGACACCACATCACGGAAAACGATGAGGTCGTTTCGCAGCGAGTTGAGCATCGGTGTGGTGTTGCGCGCGTAGCCGTAGAGCGACATGTTGTTGCGGTTCAGGCTCTCGCCGATCACCCACACGACGGTCTTGCGCGCCGGCCCGTGGTACTGCACGCGCCAGTCGCCGCGCTGCGCCATGTTGCGTTCGAGGTCGCGTTGCAGTTTGGCGGCGTGGGCAAGCTGCCCCTGATAGTCGAGATAGCGAATCGGCCAGTAGAGCAGCGGGTTCTCCTTGGCGATCGTCGGATTCAGATGCAGTGCGAGAAAACCGGTGAGCAGGCTGGCGATGGCGATCTTGCTGCTGCGACGTAGCGAAGGCGTTGCACCCGCTGCCTCGGCGCGCGACAGGCGCCGCTCCAGCACCACGGCAGCCGACATCAGCATCACGAAGACAGCGCTCGCCTCGGCAACGTCGCGCCAGTGGTGACGGAAGAACTCGCCGGCCTCCGACGCGTTGGTGTTGAACACCGCTTGCAGCACCAGCAGATGATTCGGACGCATGCCGAAGTAGTCGCGCAGGAAGCCCTTGGTGGCCGCATCGAAGAAGAACACGGCGATGACACCGAGGGTGGTGACGCTCAACCCTGCGGGCCGCGCTCGCAACAGCAGGCAAAGGCCGGCAAAACCGGGCAGGGCAGTTGCCATGAGGGCGGCGCTCTTGCCGAACTCGCTGGCGCTCACCATGCCGAGCGCCCAGAACGCGGCCAGACCGCCCAATCCGAGATAAAGCCGATGCAATAAGCGTTTCAATCGTTGTCTCCGCCAAGCGTTTCCCGGCCTGTTCGCACGATGGCCGGTTGTTTTTACGGGATGCTGCTTCCCGCTCGGCACCAGACAGGCTGCCGAATCGGGCGTTTCGACTGGCAAGACTCGGGAAAGTGTCGGGAGAGTGCGACTTTTTATGACGAATGAAAGTCGGTATTGGCGAGGGATATGAATTCCCGACGAATGGACGGGATGCTCCCGGAGAGACGATGTCTGCGAACCATGTCGGCGCGTCCCGCAGCGATCGCCTGCGTATGAAAGTTTATTGACGTAAAGGCATCGCCAACGAAATTGCATTTCGCGATGGCCCCCTACAATCATGGCGTTCGCCCAATCGATATGCGTGGATTCCGACGTTGCCAATGTCACCTCTGCCACCTCTGCCACCTCTGCGACTTCCGCAGCCTCGCCACCGCGCGACTTGCGGCCGCGTCACCGTGAGCGGGGAGGCATCATGACGCGCGAGATTCTGCGTGTCGGCGCGCCGTCGCTGAGCAGGGTCGCGGCCAAGGTGGACGACGTGAACGATTCGGCCGTGCGCCGCGACGCCGCCGATCTGCGTGCGGCGTTAACCGCCTTTCGTGAGGCACATGGCTTCGGGCGCGCCATTGCCGCGCCGCAAATCGACATCGACCGGCGCATGATTGCGCTCGCCGTGCCCGGCTGGCCCGAGGTGATCGTGAATCCGGAGATCGTGTGGACGAGCGACGAACGCGTCACGCTCTGGGACGACTGCATGTGCTTCCCGGAAACGCTGGTGCGCGTGGCGCGCTACGCGTCGATCTCCGTGCGTTGCATCGATCTGTCCGGTGAGGTGCTCATGAAGGCGAAGTTGCCGCTTGCCGAGGCCGAGCTGTTACAGCACGAGATCGATCACCTCGACGGCAAGCTGTCCTTCGACCGTGCCGTGGGCGAGAACGCCGTGGTGCCGCGCAGCGTGTTCGAGGCCGATCGCGCAACGTTTGCAAGGCAAGTCGATTATTTTCCGCAGCCCTGACAGGGGACTAGTGCAGGCGCGCGCCATTGGGGACGGCGCGCTCCACGCCGGCAAGCACGATGGCGCCACTGGCGTCGGCAAAGCCGGTGACCAGCACTTCGGAGACCACGCCGGCAATGCGCTTCGGCGCGAAGTTGCACACGCACAGCACTTGCCGGCCGACGAGCGACTCGGGCGTGTAGTGCACGGTGATCTGCGCGCTCGACGTCTTCACGCCGAGTTCGCCCAGATCGACCTCAAGCACGTAGGCCGGTTTCTTCGCCTTCTCGTTGACGCGCGCGGCGACGACGGTGCCCACGCGCAATTCGATCTTCTCAAAGTCCTGCCACTCGATGGTTTCGGCCATGTCCAGCTCCTTTTTTTTCCCAGTCGACAGATGACGAAGCGGCGAGCGTAACGCGTCGCCGCCGGGCATGGCTTGTGAATTTCGGCAGACGGCCATCTCGGCCACTTCGGCCATCTCAGTCGGCTCAGCCGGTGGCGTGGCAGAGGGTGCGCTCGCGCCGCCACGCGGCGGGTGTCTGGCCGTAGTGCCGACGGAACGCGTGGGTGAGGGCGCTTTGGTCGTTGAAGCCGACATCGAGGGCGATCTCGGCGAGCGTCGCGTCGTTCGCGGCCAGCAGCGACGCCGCGCGCGCGAGCCGAAGGCGCATCAGATGACGATGAGGTGTCTCACCGGTCATCGCGACAAAGCAGTCGTGGAAGTGCCGTACGCTCATGCCGGCTTCCTGCGCTAGCGTGGCCGTATCCAGCGGCGTTGCCAGATCGGCTTGCAGCCGGGCGTCGATGCGCGCCAGATCCAGCCGGACGGTGCGTGACGCAGGTCGCGCGGGCGCCAGCCGGGCGGTGAGCGCGGTGAGCCATTCGCGCACGACCGGATCGTCTGCGCGCATGGGCCGACCGCCGTCCACTCTCGCGCTTACCTGCCGGGCCAGTGTCAGCAGCTTCGCGTCGAGTGCGAAGAACGCCTCGTGGGCGAACGCGCGATCGGTGCCCGTCACCGTGGCAAGGGGCGAGGGCACATCCAGCACGACCTGCCGGTTGGGGCCATCGCCCCGGTAGTCGTGCCGTACCCCCGCCGGGATCACGACACCGTTACGCGCGCCCACGCGACCGAACTGCGTGGCGTCACCGTCCAGCGAAATCGACATGCGCCCGGACAGCCCGACCACGACCTGATGAAAGTCGTGAGTGTCGGTGCTGTCGGTCGGACGGTACTCGCGCAGTTCGAGGATCGGGGCGGACATGACGGGGTGACGTGATGGGGTGAAGTAATGGGGCGAAGTGATGTTGTTGAAGTAATGGGTTTGACGTAAGACTGGCGAACGCTTCGGCCTCAGACGTTAGCACCGTTCGGGGGAATAAGGCGCGGGAGGTGCATGACTTCAGGTTATGAAAAAACGCGCAAAGCAATCCCGGATTCATTGGTTCGGGCGCAGCGGGCGGATCGCTACACTGATTCTCCAGTGGCCGGGACGATCCGGTCCGCACCGCGCGAGACGGCTTTCCAGCCGGTTGCGCAACGGGTGCGCTTCGATTCCTCAGGGCCAGCGTGCCAGCACGCGTACGGTCCGTCTTTGGCAGGGAAGTATGACATACGCCGTCACGATCTCGGGCAGCCCGTCGGCCGCCTCGCGCAGCGCCCGGTTGCTGCGTTTCGTCGAATCCGAACTGGCTGCGGCCGGCATTGCGGTGCGCCGCATCGATGTGCGCGCGCTCTCACCGGCCGCGCTGCTCGCCGCCGATACGTCGCACGACGACCTTCGTCATGCGCTCGCGCAAGTTGCCGGCGCGCAGGCCGTAGTCGTCGCAACGCCGGTCTACAAGGCCGCCTATAGCGGCTTGCTCAAGGCATTCCTCGACGTGCTGCCGCAAGACGGTCTCGCAGACAAGCTGGTGGCGCCGTTCGCCACGGGTGGCAGTCCCGCGCATTTGCTCGCGCTCGATTACGCCCTCAAGCCGGTGCTGTCTGCACTCGGAGCACAACACATTTTGCGCGGCGTGTTCGCCGTCGATCAGCAGGTGCCGAAGGAAGAGGGCGCCACGCTCGATGCGGCGATTGCGCAGCGTCTGGGCACCACGGTCGATCAGCTCTCGCAGTGGCTGCACGAGCGCGAAGTGATTCGTCAGTGGCCCGCCACGGCCGCCGGTGCTGCGCGCACCGCCGCGGCCCGGGCAACGCTTGCCGCCTGAGCGCCGGAGTTCGCATGCAAGTCTTCTGGTTCATTCCGACGCACGGTGACACGCGTTATCTGGGAACGTCCGATGGCGGACGGGTGTTCGATTTCGACTACGCGCGGCAGATCGCCAGCGCGGTAGATTCGCTCGGCTACGAAGGGGTATTGCTGCCCACCGGGCGCTCGTGCGAAGACGCCTGGGTGACGGCATCGAGCCTCATCGGCGCCACGCGCCATCTGAAGTTTCTCGTCGCGGTGCGCCCGGGAATTGCGTCTCCCGCGCTGACGGCACGCATGGCTTCGACGTTCGATCGCCTGTCGGGGGGCCGGCTGTTGATCAACGTCGTCACCGGCGGCGATGCGGGCGAGCTCGAAGGTGACGGCTTCTTCGCCGACCATGCCGAGCGTTACGCGGTCACCGATGAATTCCTGCGCATCTGGCGTTCGCTGTTCGAGACATCGCACAGCGGCGAGAGTGTCGATTTCGAAGGCAAGCATCTGCGGGCGAAGGGCGCGAAGCTGTTTTTCCCGCCGGTGCAAACGCCGCATCCGCCGCTGTATTTCGGCGGCTCGTCGGAGGTGGCGCGCCAGATCGCGGCCGAGCAACTCGACGTCTATCTGACGTGGGGCGAACCGCTCGCCGACGTGGCCGAGAAGATTGCCGACGTGCGCGCGCGTGCCTCCAAACTCGGGCGCACATTGCGCTTCGGTCTGCGTCTGCATGTGGTCGTGCGTGAGACGGAAGATGAAGCGTGGCGCGCGGCCGACGCCCTCATCAGCAAGCTCGACGACGAGACCATCGCGCGCGTGCAGACGCAGTTCGCGAAGATGGACTCGGAAGGCCAGCGACGCATGGCGGCGCTGCATGGCGGACGTCGCGACAAGCTGGTGATTGCCCCGAATCTGTGGGCGGGCGTGGGGCTCGTGCGCGGCGGGGCAGGCACTGCCCTCGTGGGCGATGGTCCGACCGTGGCGCAGCGCCTGCGCGAGTACGCCGATCTGGGCATCGACACCTTCATTCTGTCGGGATATCCGCACCTCGAAGAGGCGTACCGCTTTGCCGAGCTGGTGTTCCCGCATCTGCCGCGCGACGTGCGCGACCGGCTGGGCAACGTCTCGCTCGCCGGTCCGGTCGGTGAGGTCATGGCCAACAACATCGTGCCGAAGGCGTCGCAAAGCTGAGCGCGGGACGCTAAGTCCTGAGCGCGATTGACGACGCCGAACCAGTCTCACCATGTATTGAAGAGAAACGGGGCCGCAATGCCCCGGGGAGAAATTCGCATGACGCAAACGACCTTGACCAACGCGCAGGCGGCGGTCCCTGTCGCCAGCCACGGTGGCACGCTGCAACGCTTTTGGCGCACGACAGCGAGACGGCTCGCACCGTGGGCGGTACCCATCGTGCTGGTGGCGCTCTGGCAATTGGCCGCGCAAGAAGGCTGGCTGTCGACGCGGGTGTTGCCTGCGCCGTCAGCCGTGGTCGACGCCGCCTGGCAACTCGCCGTGAGCGGTCAGATCTGGCGCGACATCGGCGTGTCGACCGGACGCGCAGTGATCGGCTTCGTGATCGGCGGCGGCCTCGGTCTGCTGCTGGGCATGATTACCGGCCTGTCGCGCGTGGCCGAAACGGCGCTCGATTCGACGTTCCAGATGCTGCGCAACATTCCGCATCTGGCACTCATCCCGCTCGTGATCCTGTGGTTCGGCATCGACGAAAAGGCGAAGCTGTTCCTGGTGTCCATCGGTGTGTTCTTCCCGATGTACCTGAATACCTACGCCGGCATTCGCGCTGTCGATCCGGGTCTCGTGGAGATGGCGCGCAGCTACGGTCTGCGCGGCTGGGCACTGTATCGCGACGTGATTCTGCCGGGGGCGCTGCCGTCGATTCTCGTGGGCGTGCGCTTCTCGCTGGGGCTGATGTGGGTGACGCTGATCGTTGCGGAGACCATCTCGGCGCAATCCGGCATCGGTTATCTGACGATGAACGCCCGCGAGTTCCTCCAGACCGACATCGTGCTCGTTGGGATCTTGCTGTACGCATTGCTTGGCAAGTTGGCCGACGTGCTGGCCAAAGAACTGGAATTTCGCTGGTTGCGCTGGCATCCGGCCTTTCAACGAGGAGCCGCCGCATGAGCGCACAACAATTGGCCCCGGTCGCGGGCGCCGACATCGAAGCCGAATGGACGGCCGAGCAGCGCGCTTCGGTTCGCCTGCCGCTCGATCCGCAAATCGATCCGCTGGGCACGCAACTGCCACTTGGCGCAAACCTCGCCGCCCACGCTGTACCGCGTACGGCGGCCGGGACGAATCTTAAAGTGGTGCATCCGGCAAGTGACACGCAGGCACCAGCAGCGTCGGCATCGTCGGCGGCGGGCCTGCGTATCGAAGGGGTTGGCAAGCGCTACGGCGCGCGCCCGGTGCTGTCGGACTTCTCGCTGTCGATTCCGCGTGGCGGGTTTGCCGCCATCGTGGGGCGTAGCGGCTGCGGCAAGTCGACGTTGCTGCGGCTGATCGCCGGTCTCGAGACGCCCGACGCCGGCCGCATCACGCTCGACGGGCATGCACTGAGCGGCCCGTCCGGCGCGGTGTCCACACGCATCATGTTCCAGGATGCGCGTCTGCTGCCATGGCGCACGGTGCTGGAGAACGTCGCCCTCGGTCTGCCGAAGTCGTCGCATGGCAAGGCACTCGACGTTCTGGGCGAAGTCGGTCTGGCCGAGCGCGCCAACGATTGGCCGAGCCAGTTGTCCGGCGGACAGCGCCAACGCGTGGCGCTCGCGCGCGCTCTGGTGCATCAACCCGATCTGCTGCTGCTCGACGAGCCGCTCGGTGCGCTCGACGCGCTCACGCGCATCGAAATGCATGCGCTCATCGAGCGTCTGTGGCGTGCCCACGGCTTCACGGCGCTGCTCGTCACGCACGACGTGCAGGAGGCCGTGGCGCTGGCCGATCGCGTGGTGCTCATCGAGCAAGGGCAGTTGGGGCTCGATCAGGCGGTGTCGCTGGCACGTCCGCGTGCACGTGGCAGCGTGGCGTTTGCCGGACTCGAGGCGCAGGTACTCGCGCGTGTGCTTCAAACCGAGCCGTCTGCCGGCGCTCACGTTCCCGCACCCGAGCCGCTGTGGCCGGCGGCGACCGTGCGCTGGGCGGTCTGACGGCATTCGTTTCTCCGTTCACTTGTTTTTCCGATCTTTTTCCCGCACACAGGAGTTCATCATGGGTATCACCGCCATCAATGTCCGTAACCAGTTCAAAGGCCGTATTCGCGAAATTCTGCGCGGTCCGGTGCTCTCCGAAGTGGACGTCGAAACGCCGAGCGGCATCGTCACGTCGGTCATCACCACGCGCTCGATCGATGAGCTGCGTCTGGACGTCGGCTCCGAAGTCGTGGCGCTCGTCAAAGCCACCGAGGTCTCGCTCGCAAAGCTCTGACGCTTGGGAGCAGCGTTGCACACCGCAACGTTTGCGACGTTTTGCCGGGAAATTTCCGAGGGATGGGGCAGCATCGGACGCGCGCGGGGGCGGTGTCCGATGAGGGGAATGGCAAATTCCGATCCCGCTCTCGGACTGTGCCGCGAATGCACGCACTCGGCTGATATAATGACGGCTTCCACCTGTTGGCGACCCGCCTGCGCGAGACCCTCCGCCGCGGGCGTTTTTGTTTGTTGCCAACGCGATGCACCGAAGCCAAACCATGACCACTGTCCGCACCCGCTTTGCGCCTAGCCCGACCGGATTCATCCATCTGGGCAACATCCGTTCCGCTCTCTATCCGTGGGCCTTCGCGCGTCACAACGAAGGCACGTTCGTGCTGCGCATCGAAGACACCGATCTCGAGCGTTCGACCCCGGAAGCCGTGCAGGTCATTCTCGAAGGCATGCAATGGCTTGGCCTCGATTACGACGAAGGCCCGTTCTATCAGATGCAGCGCATGGATCGCTACCGCGAAGTGCTCGAGCAACTGAAGGCCGCCGGTCATGTTTATCCGTGCTACATGAGCGTGGAAGAACTCGACGAATTGCGCGAGTTGCAGCGTGCGCGTGGCGAGAAGCCGCGTTACGACGGCCGCTGGCGTCCGGAGCCGGGCAAGGTGTTGCCCGAGCCGCCGGCTGGCGTGCAACCGGTGCTGCGCTTCAAGAACCCGCTCACCGGCAGCGTGGTGTGGGAAGACGCCGTCAAGGGCCGCATCGAGATCTCGAACGAGGAACTCGACGACCTCGTGATCGCGCGTCCGGACGGCACGCCGACGTACAACTTCTGTGTGGTGGTCGATGACATCGACATGGACATCACGCATGTGATTCGCGGCGACGATCACGTCAACAACACGCCGCGTCAGATCAACATCTTCGAAGCGCTCGGCAAGCAGCCGCCGATCTACGCGCACTTGCCCACGGTGCTTAACGACCAGGGTGAGAAGATGTCCAAGCGCAACGGCGCGATGAGCGTGGTCCAGTACCGCGAAGAGGGCTTCCTGCCCGAAGCCGTGGTGAACTATCTGGCGCGTCTGGGCTGGGCGCATGGCGACGCCGAAGTGTTCACGCGTGAGCAGTTCGTCGCGTGGTTCGATCTGGAG
>NZ_JAELTP010000936.1 GCF_016428915.1 Pandoraea sp. ASV26 | reverse complement strand
CCCCCCCCCCCCCCCCCCCCCCCCCCCCCCCCCCCCCCCCCCCCCCCCCCCCCCCCCCCCCTTTTCCAGCACGCAGCCGGCATACGAGATACACAATATCGTCTCGTGGGCTCGGAGATGTGTATAAGAGCCAGTCTCGGGTGTTATGGTTATGGCGGGACGCGGGAGGATGTCGTCTTGGAGCTCATTTTTGGTGCGTAGGTGTGCGGTGGCGGAGGCGGCGTTGCCTTTACTGCTGGCTTGGCCTTCGTCCTGTCTCTTATACACATCTGACGCTGCCGACGAACCGTGTGGTGTGTAGAAATCGGTGGTCGCCGTATCATAAAAAAAAGGGGTGGGGGGGGGGGGGGGGGGGGGGGGGGGGGGGGGAGGGAGGGGGGGGGGG
>NZ_JAELTP010000935.1 GCF_016428915.1 Pandoraea sp. ASV26 | reverse complement strand
CTGCAGACCTGCGACGCCGCGAGACTACCAGGCCTGCTACTCGCGACCATGCTGTAACTAGCGGTAGCGATCAATCTGTCGAGAACGATCAATCGGGCTTTAGAGGCCACAACCACTCCCGGTCCATGACTGTCAGGGCAAAATCGTTGGGTCACGCGCGAAGAGAAAGCGTGCAGCAGCGTCGCCTCCGACGAGAAGCGGCGTTGGAAGCTGACGTGCCCGAAGAAACGGACCTCGAGGCCGAACAGAGTGGACTCTCAACAGAACGCCTGGCAAGCCCCGACTTGGCGAAGCCAGTGTTCTTCAAAGGCCTGTTTAGCGTCTCTACGACCTCTGGAAAGTCTGTCCCCGCCATTCGAGCCGAGATTCGTCGCGTGTTAAGAC
>NZ_JAELTP010000934.1 GCF_016428915.1 Pandoraea sp. ASV26 | reverse complement strand
ATCTGGGGGATGGGAGAGCAAGATTCACGCTACCGCTATTTCCAAGTACGTCTTCAAGTTGGGCAGGCTGACTGTCAACCCGGTTGTGGTTCTTGAGGCGAGTGGTTTGTTGCCTGCGCGGCCTGGTGGTTGGAGCAGCGGCGAGAACCAGGTTGGCGATGAGTCTGTCAATGTCAGCGACGTGGATCTGTCGGTGGACGGTGAATGGGACTGGCGCCGCATCGAGGCTCAGCGACGACAGGGCATGGAGATTGCTACGCATTTCCAGGAAATTGATGCGCTGCATGGCACCTTTGATGGTGGAAACAGCGGTGCCATTGCTGTCTGCGGACCGGGCTAATAAAGGGATTGAAACCAAGGTTGGAGAATGTTAGACGGGCAGGG
>NZ_JAELTP010000933.1 GCF_016428915.1 Pandoraea sp. ASV26 | reverse complement strand
ATATTGTATGGCTCATTGATAATATCATACTCCCATTTCCTGCTTGCCGGCTGTGCCATAGCCTCTCAATCAAGAGCTTCCTTGCAACTCAAGGCTTTGCATAAGCGAAAAATAGCTGTGCCGACATCGCTTGAGCATTAGCGCCTACATCGCCGCAACTGTCTCATATCCACTGCCCATTGCCTGTGCAGCGCCATGGAAATCACTTCAAAGGCGTCCACTGGTGACCTGGGACACGATGGAGCCAGCAGCTCTGTGCCAGAATGCTCGGCCGGCCGGCTTGTTGACCAGGAACATGGTATCAATGGTCCCGATGACTACGACGTTGAGGCTGTTGAGCGCGTCTATCGCAAGATCGATCGCCGAATTATACCAGGTACGATG
>NZ_JAELTP010000932.1 GCF_016428915.1 Pandoraea sp. ASV26 | reverse complement strand
CCTCGTACCCTTCCCAATTCTCCACGTCGATGACGCTCACGACGCCATCGAGCACGTACTTGCCCGTCTCGCGCGCAAGCCGATTCACTTCAAGCGCCAGCGTCGCAGGGAACGCAGACCCGCTCGTCTCGACAATGATGCGGTCCGGGGAGACGGTGTCTTCGAGCTCTGTCAGCGCGGGGCCGAGTTGGCCGACGAGGTTGCAGCAGATGCAGCCGTTGAGCATCTCTTGCACGCCACTGATGGAGGAGCTGGAGGCAAGCTGGGAGTCGATTGCGACGTCGCCGAATTCGTTCTTTAGGAGGGCGAGCTTGTAGTTGGCGTTTTTGGCGCGAAGTTGGGGGATTAGGTTTAGGATGAGTGTTGTTTTGCCCGAGCCTAGGA
>NZ_JAELTP010000931.1 GCF_016428915.1 Pandoraea sp. ASV26 | reverse complement strand
CCCCCCCCCCCCCCCCCCCCCCCCCCCCCCCCCCCCCCCCCCCCCCCCCCCCCCCCCCCCCCCCTTCCACCACAAGACCCCATACCCCATACACAATAGCGCCTCGTGGGCTCGGAGATGTGTATAAGAGCCAGAGGATGAAACAACAAAATCATGACGAAAAAAACATAACAAAACATTTCTTGTTCACATTGTTTTAATTTAAGACTAGTGACCATTACAAGTGGCGTGAGCAAGACACAGTCACAGGGCTGTCTCTTATACACATCTGACGCTGCCGACGAACCGGGGGGTGGGTGGGTGGCGGGGGGGGGGGGGGAGGGAGAAGGGGGGGGGGGGGGGGGGGGGGGGGGGGGGGGGGGGGGGGGGGGGGGGGGGGGGGGGG
>NZ_JAELTP010000930.1 GCF_016428915.1 Pandoraea sp. ASV26 | reverse complement strand
TGTAAAAGGACCGACGTAAGCTTCGTCAAAGTCATTGACATTGAAAACAAGGCGGCCATGGGAGCCCATGTAGGTTCCAAAATTTTCCGCATGCAAGTCGCCGTGGATCCAAACTTGCGACGTCTGGTCGTTTAAGAAAGGGTCTTGGTCCTTTTGATGTTGTAGGTCGTGGTAGAAAAGACAGGCGCTACCGCGATAGAATGCAAATGCCGACGCAGCCATCTTGCGGAATTTGAGCTCGAACGCTGCTGGATCACCTTCGAGAAGTTTGCCAAAGGCATTATGGAAGACTTTCAAAATTTCTTCTCCGCGGGCTTCGGAGCTGATCTGCCCGCCAGCTGCATCGTTTTGCTGGCTGGCCATTGTGTTTGGTGTTCTTTTGTAG
>NZ_JAELTP010000929.1 GCF_016428915.1 Pandoraea sp. ASV26 | reverse complement strand
AGACAACGCAGTCGCGAAAGACGCAATGCGGCTCAGTTCCAAAACGCTAATAGACTACTTCTCACGCAGTTTAACCTTTTTCCAAGCGTCAGACGATGGCTTTCGAGTGCTCTGCACACTCCCCCACCAGCGCGAGACGCCGTGCGCCAGGAAGCCAAGAGGGGCAACGTCACGGCTGGTGGTGCTAGACTCGAGCTTCAACCCGCCTACAAGGGCACACGCGCAAATGGCGCATTCTGCAATTCTGGAAGCAATTTCTGCTACTGCTACTACTGCTACTACGGAGCAGACGAGACTGGTGCTTCTGCTGGCGGTCAATAATGCGGACAAGGCGCCCAAACCGGCGTCGTTTCCGCAGAGGCTGGGCATGATGGATGCGCTGGGC
>NZ_JAELTP010000097.1 GCF_016428915.1 Pandoraea sp. ASV26 | reverse complement strand
GCCCGATGAACCCGACACGCCATGTCCCTTGTTGAGTCTCCGTAGCCATCGTCTGTCTCCGAAATCCGTAGGAAGGGGCGCGTTACTTCAGCGTGATGGTGGTGTTCACGCCCGACGGGCCTGTACCGCGTGCCTGCCAGCGCGCCGTCACGGTCTTCGTCTGCGTCCAGAACAGAACGGCCTGCTTGCCGTTCGGCCCCAGATCGCCGAGCTTCGAGCCGCGCGAGCCGGTGAAGCTGAACCAAGCGACCGGCACCGGAATCGGCAGGTTGATGCCGACCTGACCGACGTCGATCTCGTTCTGGAACTGACGCGCCGCCCCGCCGTCCTGCGTGAACAATGCCACGCCGTTACCGTTCGGGTTGGCGTTGACGAAGGCAATCGCTTCGTCGAGCGTATCGACACCCGTCATGCACAGCACCGGTCCGAAAATCTCTTCGCGGTAGATCGACATGTCGGCCGTCACGCCATCGAAAATGGTCGGGCCGACGAAGTTGCCTTCGGGAGCTTCTTTGACCGCATGACCGCGTCCGTCGAGCAGCAGTTTCGCGCCCTCTTCCACGCCGGCGCCGATGAGTTTCTCGATGCGCGCACGCGCCTGCTTCGAGACCACCGGGCCGAGATCCGCCTTGCGATCGGTGCCCGGGCCAACCTTGAGCGCACGCGCACGTTCCACCAGTTCGGGCACCCACTCGCGCGCTTCCCCCACGAGCACGGCCACGGACGTCGCCATGCAACGCTGTCCCGCCGCGCCGAACGCCGCGCCCAGCAAATGGTTGATGGCCTGCTCACGATCGGCATCCGGCAGGATCACGCAGTGGTTCTTCGCGCCCATCATCGCCTGGCAACGCTTGCCGGCGTCCGAGGCGCGACGGTAGATATGCGTGCCGACATGCGTCGAGCCGATGAACGACACGGCCTTGATGTCGGGGTGATCGCAAATGGCGTTGGCAATATCCGGACCGCCATGCACGACGTTAAGCACCCCCGGCGGCAGACCGGCTTCCAGCGCGAGTTCGGCCAGACGCAGCGACGCGCTCGGGTCCTGCTCCGACGGCTTGAGCACGAACGTGTTGCCCGTCGCCACGGCCAGCGGGAACATGAAGCACGGCAGCATCACCGGGAAGTTGAACGCGGTGATACCGGCGCACACGCCCAGCGGCTCGATCAGCGTGTAGACGTCCACGCCACCGGCGGCATTCTGTGCGTACTCGCCCAATTGCAGCGAGGCGATCGAGCAGGCATGTTCCACGACTTCGAGGCCGCGTCCGACTTCGCCTTCGGCGTCGGGTAGCGTCTTGCCGTGCTCGCGCGTAATCAGTTCGGCGAGTTCGCCCGTGTGATCGCGCAGCAGTTGCTGGAAGCGCAGCATCACGCGCATGCGGTTCGCTTGCGACGTATTGCGCCAGCTCTTGTAAGCCGCTTTGGCCGACGCCACGGCGGCTTCGAGTTCTTCGGTCGTGCAAAACGGCACGCGGGCGACGACTTCCTGAGTGGCCGGGTTGACAACGTCGCGCCACTGCGAGGTCTTCGACTCGACACGCTTGCCGTCGATGAGCAGTGCAAGGGTAGGTAGGGACATGACAGGCTCTCCAGATCGAAACGAATGCGAGGATGGATGCAAGGTTTCAGGGCTTGCGCCACTTCAGGGTTCGATGGGTGACGGGCTGCGGCCACAAGACGAGTGGGCATGCAGCGCCGCCGGCAATTACAAGATAGGCAATCGAGGCAATGCCTGCGCCATGGCGATCGGGCGATCGCTCACTTCGCGGCCGTGCTCGTCTTCACGAGCGAGCAGGTCGATTTCGACAACGGCTGAAAGGCTTCCGTTGCGGGCACCGTGGCAACCTTGTTGTAGTAGTCCCACGGGCCTTTCGACTCGGCGGGCGACTTCACGCGGAACAGGTACATGTCGTGGATCACGCGGCCGTCCGGACGAATCGACGCGTTGTGCATGATCGGATCGCGAATCGGCATTTCCCGCATCTTCTGCGCCACCACCTTCGCATCCACGCTCTTCGTGGCCGCGACGGCGCGCAGGTAATGCAGCACGCTCGAATACACGCCCGCCTGCACCATCGTCGGCTTCAGATCCTTGTACTTTTTCTGGAAGCGGGCCGACCAGGCGCGCGAGGCGTCGTCGAAGTCCCAGTAGAAGCCGTCGGTAAACATCAGACCTTGCGCCGTGTTCAGACCGAGCGCATGAACGTCCGAGAGGAACACCAGCAGCGCCGCGAGCTTTTGTCCGCGTTGCACGATGCCGAATTCACGCGCCTGCTTGAGCGCATTGACGGTGTCCTGCCCGCCGTTGGCAAGCGCCACGACCTGCGCCTTCGAGCTTTGCGCCTGCAACAGGAACGACGCGTAATCGGAAGCATTGAGCGGATGCCGCGACTGGCCCAGCACCGTGCCGCCTTGCGCCTTCACGATATCGGCGGCGTCCTTCTCCAGCGAGTGCCCGAACGCATAATCGACGGTGATGAAGTACCACGACTTGCCACCGTCGCCGACCACGGCGCGCGCGGTCGCCGCCGACTGCGAATAGGTGTCGAACATCCAGTGAAAGCCCGTGGGCGAGCAGTCTTCGTTCGTCAGCCGTGTGGTCGCCGGGCCCGAGAACAGCACGACACGCTGCTTGTCCATCGCGAGCTTTTGCACCGCGAGCGCGGCAGCCGAGTTGGTCAGGTCGGCAATGGCGTCGACGTTGTCACGATCGAACCATTCGCGCGCCTTGTTGGCGGCAACGTCAGCTTTGTTCTGATTGTCGGCCGAGACGAGATCGATCTTCATGCCCTTGCATTCGGCCGCCAGACAATCGTCGATGGCCATTTGCGCCGCCACGACCGACCCGGCGCCGCCCATCGCGGAATACGTGCCCGACATGTCGGTGAGCACGCCCACCTTCACCGCACGGTTCGGCAACTCGGCCATGCCCGATACCGACGTCAACCCCAAGCCCGCGCCGAGTCCCAGCGCGAGCAGCCACGGCTTCATCTTCATCGCTTTGTCTCCTTCAGGTCCTTTCAGGTCTCTTATGCTTTCGTCGCCATCGTCTATGCGCGGCGCTCATAAATTGTATTTGTGCGAATTTGCTTTACATAGTGAATATCTGCATCTACTTTGTGCATAAATGCACATAGGAGACCGGGCGATGGCACGTACCGCAGCAACACGACCGTCAGGCATCGTCAGCGCGTCGGGCACCGAACCGCGTCCCGACTGGGACGATCTTCGGTACTTTCTGGAGGTCGCGCGCACGCAGCGCGTGAGTGCTGCGGCGCAGCGTCTGGGGGTCGATCACACCACGGTCTCGCGACGCGTGCGAGCGCTGGAGCAGTCGCTCGGCACGTTGCTGTTCGACAAGTCGCGCAACGCGGGCTTCGCGCTCACGCCCGAGGGTCAGCAACTGCTCGTGCACGCCGAGCAGATGGAGACGGCGCTGCAATCGGCCTGCGAGCAGGTCGCGGGGCTGGGGCAGACGCTCTCGGGCCACGTGCGCATCGGCTCGACGGAAGCGTTCGGCACGTATTTCGTCACGCCCGTTCTCTCGCGCTTTCAACGCGAATACCCCGCCATCGATTTCGACGTGTTGCCGGTACCGCGCTTCGTGAGCCTCTCAAAGCGCGAAGCCGATCTGGCCATCACCATCGAGCGGCCGCAGCGCGGGCCGTATGTGTGCAGCAAGCTGTGCGATTACCGATTGCAGTTGTACGCGACGCCCGGTTATCTCGCGCAATACGGCGACGTCACCACGTTTGCGGATCTGGGCGGACGCCGGTTCATCAGCTATGTCGACGAACTGAGCTTCAGCAACGAGCTGCGCTATCTGGAAGACATCGTGCCCGGGTGCGACGTCGTGCTGCGCAGCACGAGCGTCATCGCGCAATATCAGGCGGCGTTGCAGGGCGAGGCGCTGGCGATCCTGCCATGCTTCATGGCCGCGCAGGACGCCCGGCTGGTGCCGTTGCTCGTCAACGACGTGGTCGTCACGCGCAGCTTCTGGATCTACTGCCACGAAGAGTTGCGCAAGCTCAAGCGCATTACGGTGCTGTGGGACTACCTGCGCGACGCCGCACAGCGCAACGACGCCTTGCTGCAAGGCACCGCCGGTCAGCTTCAGTTGATCTGATCAGCGAATCTTGCGCAGTTCGGCGTCGATCACCGGGGGAATGGCACTGCGCATCGCTTCGATGAAACGGCGCAGACGTGCCGGGTAGTACTTCGCATACGGATAGATGATGTACATCGGCAGCGCCCTCGAGCGCCATTGCGGCACGAGCTGTATCAAGCGCCCCTGGGCCACATCCTCGGCCAGCACCCATGCGGAGCAGACGCCCACGCCGAGCCCGCGCATTGCGGCACTGCGCAACGCATAAAGATTGTCCGTCGTCATGCGCGGATCGAATGTGATGCGGGCCGCTTCGCGGGTTGTCTCATGCGTGAGCGTGATCTCGTTGCGATAGAACGTCGAGAGCGACAGCCACGGCAACGACGCCAGCTCCGACGGATGCGCGGGAAGCGGGCGCCCCGCGAGCAACTCGGGCGACGCCACGACGATGCGTGGCACGTCGGTCAACGTGATCGCCACATTCGACGGATCTCGCAGTTCCCCGACGTGGATCGCGCAATCGAGCCCTTCCGCAATGAAATCGGGCTCGTCGTCTCGCAGGAACCAGTGCACCCTGACCCCGGCATGGCGCTCGAGAAAGTCCGCCAGCGGGCTGACCAGCATTTCCTGACCGAACGCGTGAGGCACGAGTACACGCAAGGTGCCCTCCGGGTCATCGCCCGTGCCGCGCAGATCGGCTTCGAACGCCTCCCAACTGGTCACCAGTTCCTTCGCGCGCGCGAAGCAGCGCTCGCCGTCTTCGGTGAGCTTCATGCGGTGCGTCGAGCGCTGGAGTAAGCGCAGCCCGAGCGAGCGTTCGAGCATCTGCAAGCGCCGGCTGACGGTCGGCTGCGTGGTGCCGAGCAGGACGGCCGCAGCCGAGAGACTGCCAGCCTCGACGATGCGCACGAACGTCTGCATCAGTTCGACGCGGTCGGCGCCCCCGCCCCGGGCGGCGGACGCGTCGATGGTGGATGGCGGGGGTTGGAGAGGTTCGGTCATACGCATCACGTATAAAGGTTGTACGGATTATAGGTCTACCGCTGCACCGCACCAAGGGAGACACTGCGCTCCATACCGCTGACCCCTGGAGTCCTCTCCCTATGAATTCCGCACAGACTTGCGATACCGCCGCCAACCGCACGACACAGGCCGCTGCCCGGCCTCAGCCCGAGTTGTCCGCAAAGCTGATCCTGCTGCTCGCGACGGGCGCCGGCCTGACCGTCGCCTCGCTGTACTACGCCCAGCCGATGCTCGGCATCATGACCGACGACATCCATGCGGCCAACACGACCGTCGGCTGGGTGCCCACGCTCACGCAGCTCGGCTACGCGCTGGGCATTCTGTTGCTGGTGCCGCTTGGCGACATCATCGACCGGCGTCGCATCGTTCTGCTCAAGGGGGCGATTCTCACGCTCGCACTGCTGCTGGCCGCCTTCGCGCCGGGCATCAGTACCCTGCTCGTCGCAAGTCTGGCTATCGGTCTGAGCGCGACGATGGCGCAGGACATCGTGCCCGCTGCCGCCACGCTCGCCCCGGAGTCGATTCGTGGCCGGGTCGTCGGCACGGTGATGACCGGGCTGTTGCTGGGCATTCTGCTCTCCCGGGTCATCTCGGGTTTCGTCGCGCAGAACTTCGGCTGGCGCACGATGTATGTCGTTGCCGCCGTCAGCGTAGCGAGTTTCGGCGTGGTGGCATGGCGCAGCCTGCCGTCGTTCCATCCGACGACGCAGTTGAGCTATCGCCAGTTGATCGGGTCGGTGGCTGACCTGTGGCGCCGTCACCCGGCGTTGCGTCGTGCGGCAGTGGCGCAAGGCTTGCTGTCGGTGGGCTTCAGCGCCTTCTGGTCGACGCTGGCGGTGATGCTTCACGAAGCCCCGTTCCATCTGGGTGCGGCAGCCGCCGGTGCCTTCGGTCTGGCGGGCGCTGCCGGTGCCCTTGGCGCACCGCTGGCGGGTCGGATTGCAGATCGCAAGGGGCCGCAGATCGTGACGCGTCTCGGCGCGGGACTGGTCGCCGTCTCGTTTGCGGCGATGCTGTTCGCCCCCATGCTCGGCGCGCACGCCCAGTTGTGGTTGATCGGTCTGGGCGCCATCGGCTTCGATCTGGGTGTGCAGGTGGCGCTGGTATCGCACCAGTCCATCGTGTACGGCATCGAACCTCCCGCTCGCAGCCGTCTGAATGCGGTGCTCTTCGTCGGCGTGTTCATCGGCATGTCGATTGGCGCGGCCCTCGGAGCACAGGCACTGGCGCACTGGGGCTGGACGGGTGTCTCAGCGCTTGCCACGCTTGCTGCGCTTAGCGCCCTCGCCGTGCGGATGTGGCCCGGTACGACCTCGGCACACTAAGGTTGGCTAGGGCACACCAAGGCGCTCGCCGTCGTAGTAAAGCCCAATGACAAAGGCCGCTTCCGAGGAAGCGGCCTTTTCGTTGGAGGCGTCACCGGCAACGCTCAGTCAGCCGCCTTCGCGGCGCAGGCTTTCGCACGCTCGTAGAGCGCATCGGTATCAATACCGTCCAACGTCAAACCGAAACGCTCCCGCAGAATCTGCGCGAGTTGTGCAGCCGATGCGATGTCCGTCTCCGCCACGAGTTCACCTTGCGCGGAGCGTTCCGTGAGCGTTGTGTTGAGCAACGCAATACGTCCCTGCGGCAGCACGCGGCATGCGATGAGTTGATTCAGAAAGATGGAGTCCGGCGCACTCGACGTGTACCAATTGCCCAGTTTGTAGTCGATCCACTCGGCGGGTTTCGGCGTAAAGCGATACACGGGCAACCACCGCTGTGCCGAGCGCACGCTCAACCGATATTCGCTCGGCGGCGCACCATCGACTGCACCGACCGTCTCCAGTTGGAACGTTTCGAGCAAGGTCGATTGCGGCTGTGTCGATTGCAGACGCAGCGGCGCCGTGAGTGTGACGGAGCCAAAGCCGACGTCGGCCAGCCACGCCTCGCCGCCCAGATCGACACGCAACAACATGTGCGTGAGCGGTGCTTCCACATCGAACGAACGCCCCCACGCGACGCGTCCGATCAGCGGGGTGACGGCGAAGCCGAGGTGCGTCAGTGCGTTGGCGAAGAGCGCGTTCTGCTCGAAGCAATAGCCGCCGCGCCCGCCGTCGAGCAGTTTGGCGACGACCGACGGCAGATCGACCTCAACCGGCCGGCCGAGAATCGGATCAAGATTTTCGAACGGGATCGCCAGCGGATGCAGCGAGTGCACGGCACGCAGGACGTCGAGCGTAGCTTCTCGCGGGCCGGTATAGCCGATGCGACGGAAATAGCGCTCTGGATCGAAGGGATGAGACATGCCTGACTTCCTCTATTGGGATGCGGACATACGCAGAGCACATACGTTAGCGCATTCGCTACGTCCGTGCGCAATATCCCGGTGATCCCGGGGTGATCCTAAGGTAATAACGAGGTCATTGCGCAGAGGTGCACACCCTGCGAGTTTCGGTAGGCAGAAACGCCCGGTCGCGTACTCGTATGCTTACGCCGTCGCGCCACGTGCGCACTCGAAACATTGTCATGACTGTCACGACACCCCGACGAACGCGACGATCACTGTGACCTGCCAAGGCGGCGGCGTCTCGATGTCGCTCACCGGCGAGCCTGCAACCCACGATGCACCTGTTCTATCGTCATCGCGTAGTGGACGTGCAGGACGACCGGCCCAAATCCCTCGACGGTTGGGACGGACCACGCTACGGGGAATCAGCTACCGGGAATAAAAGCGCGTGAATCGCTGAGTCACGACGGTCATCGCGACACGCGGCGATGACCGCTCGAAGCCTGCGGCGTGCTCAGTCGCTGGATTCGCAGAAGCGGATGCGGTTGTTGAACGGGTCAGTCACCGTCATCTGCTTGCCCCAGTCGAGCACCTCGATGCCGGGGTTCATATTGGGATAACGCTTGCCGGAGAGATCGCGCTGATACGCGTCGACACCGCGCATGAACACGAACGTCGTCGCCCCGGGACTGGCATCGCCGAAATGGCCGGACAAGTGCAGCGTCATCCCGGCGCGGGAGACCTGACAGTAGAGCGGCATGCCGTCGGCGAAGCGATGCTCCCAATCGAGCCGGAAGCCCAGAAAGTCCACATAGAATTCGCGCGCCTTGGCTTCGTCGAAGATGCGATGAATCGGCGCGACGGTGTCGAAGACGATGCCGTCGCTTGCCGCAGACGCGAGCTTTGCGGCAAGCACGTTCCAGTCAGCGAAGCCGAACTGTGCGGCAACGGATTCCAGCGCCTGGGCGTGAGAGATGTCGATGCCCTCGCGCGCGAGACGCTCGCGCAGGGACTTGGCCATGATCTTGGCGTCGAGATAAGTTCGCATGTTTGCCATCCTCGATAGCGTTCGGTGGCGACGAATTCGATCAGTGCTCGCGTTGCTGATGCGCGTCGCCTGATGAACGGGACGGACATGCGACTTCTGCGATGCTTTCACCGTACCCGTGATACGGGTGCGAGCGGCAGGCAGCATCGGCCTTGCGACGATTCTAGCAGCATTCTGCGTACCTCAGAGGGCGCTGGTGCGATGCCGAAATGCGATGACCCCGCGCCGAATTCCATATTGGCCGGCGTGGCGGCGCGCCGGTATAGTGGCGCTCGTTGGCTGACCCTGCGTCGGCCCCTGCTATCCGGAGTCTTGCTTTCATGATCGACGCCGCGCGCATCACACAAGCGCTGGCCGAGCGCCACCTCTTTCCCGACCCTCGTCAACGCGACGCCATCGAAGCACTCGCGCTGCTGGGAGACGCCAGCCACGCCACCTTTGACGGCGTGTATTGCTACGGCCTGCCCGGACGCGGCAAGAGCCTCGTCGTCGACGCCGCTTTCGGTGTCGCCGTAGGCGAGAAGCGGCGCGTGCACTTCCATGAATTCCTGCGCGACATTCACCGCCAACTGGTGCGCGAGCCGAAGTGCGACGACCGTCTCGCGGCTGTCGCCAATCGCTGGCTCGATGGCGTTGAACTGCTCTGCTTCGACGAGTTTCACGTCCACGACATTGCCGACGCCTTCCTGATCGGGCGCTTTCTGGACATCGCGCTGGCACGCGGTGTCCGGTTGGTGCTGACGTCGAACTACGCGCCGCAGCAGTTGCTGCCCGACCCCGAGTTTCACGAGCGTTTCGAGCCGACCATCGCGGTGATCCTGCAACGCTTCAGCATCATTCATTTCGACGGCGCCACCGATTACCGCATGGGCGGCGAAGCCGCACGGCTGCCGCGCTGGATCGCGCCGCTGGAACGCGCCCGCGACGTCCTGCCATTACATTACGCAGCACTGGAGGGGATGCCCGCGTCGGCGCCATCGGAGGTGACGGTCGCGGGTCGTGCGCTGCCCGTGCGAAGTGCGGGAGACCGCGTGCTGTGGGCCAGCTTCGACGACCTGTGCGTCGCGCATCGCTCGCATCTGGACTACCTGGCGCTGGCCGAGCACTGGCAATCGCTGATCGTCGACGACCTGCACATCGAACGCTTACAACGCCCCGACACGCTGCAACGCTTCCTGTGGCTGATCGACATCGCCTACGACCGTCAGCGCACGTTGCTGATCGCCTCGGACGCGCCGCTCATTCCCGCGCTCGACGCCCTGAGCGAATGGCGCGATCTGTCACGCACGATCAGCCGTCTGGCGGAGATGGGATCGCTCGATTACGAGCGTCGCACGCTCATGCTTCCCCGATGAAGATTGCTTCGATAGGTCGCTTGGATACGTCGCTTAGGTACATCACGTAGATACGCGGACCGAAGGCATCAAACGACGCTCGCGATGCATTCCCGCAGCCAGCGATGTGCCGGATCGCGATGCACGCGCTCATGCCAGTACATCGAGATTTCAAAACCCGGAACATCGACGGGCGGCGACATCATCTGCAACGCGGGGTCGTCACGAACGAGACGTTCGGGGGCCATCGCCACCAGATCCGTGCTGGCGAGTGCGGCGCGCAGAAACAGAAAATGGGGTACCGACAGCACGACGCGTCTCGACATGCCCAACAGCGCCAGCGCGTCGTCGGTGCTCGCGTGAAAGCCTCCGCCGTCCTGCGAAACAATGGCGTGCTCCAGTGCACATAACTGCTTGATCGTTGGCCGCCGCCTGAGTTTCGGATGGCCGCGACGTCCCACCAGCACATAGCGCTCGGTAAACAGCGCGTTGCGGTGCAAGCCTTCCGGCGCGTTTTCCGTCGTATGGAAGGCAATGTCGATAACCCCCTGCTCCGCTTGCCGTGAGAGACGCGACGGCACCAGATCGAATGCCGCGACCCTCGTGTGTGGCGCATCCGCCCGCAAGCGTTGCAACAGCGGCAGCACGATCGTCGACTCGGTGTAATCGGTCGCAGCGATGCGCCAGGTCAGGTCCGCGTTCGCCGAATCGAATGGCGCGGCGGGCGCCACCGCGCGCGAGAGTGATTCGAGGGCTTCGCGCAAGGGCGCTCGCAGCGCCTCGGCGCGCGCCGTCGGACGCATGCCGCGCGGCCCCGGCAGTAACAGCGGATCGTCCAGCAGGTCACGCAACTTCGCCAGATGCACGCTCACGGCGGGCTGAGACATGAACAAACGCTCGGCCGCTCGCGTGACGTTCTGCTCGACTAGCAGGACGTCGAGCGTGACAAGCAGATTCAGATCGATGCGACGCAAATTAACCATGGTTATACCTGGCATATCAGGAATTCATTTCCAATATACCTGCCGCGCGCCTACGCTGCATTCGTTCCCTGAAACGCATGTGCCGAATGGCAACGGAGTATGAAAATGAATGTTCTGATCGTCTACGCCCATCCGCAACCGCAATCGCTCAACGGGGCGATCCGTGACTTTGCCGTGCAGCGTCTGCAAGCCGCAGGGCATCACGTGCAGGTCTCAGATCTTTACGCAATGCAATGGAAGACCACCATCGACGAACACGACGCGCCCGAGCGCGACCCGCGCGAGCCGTTTCACGCGTCGCTCGATTCGAAGCGCGCCTTCGAGAACGGCACGCAGCGCGCGGATATCGCGCGTGAGCAGGAGAAGCTGCGCTGGGCGGATACGGTCATCCTGCAATTCCCGCTGTGGTGGTTCTCGATGCCCGCGATCATGAAGGGATGGGTCGACCGCGTGTACGCCTATGGCTTCGCGTACGGCGTGGGCGAGCATTCGGACACGCATTGGGGCGACCGCTATGGCGAAGGGTCGATGGCGGGCAAGCGCGCGATGCTGATCGTGACGACCGGCGGCTGGGAATCGCATTACAGCCCGCGCGGCATCAACGGACCGATCGACGACGTGCTGTTCCCGATTCAGCACGGCATGCTGTTCTACCCGGGATTCGACGTGCTGCCGCCATACGTCGTCTTCCGTACCGGCAAGGTCGACGCCGAGCGGTTTGCGCAGATCCAGCGCGAACTTGGCGAGCGTCTCGACGCGTTGGGCACAACGCCGCCGATTCCCTATCGTCGGCAGAACCACGGGGAGTACGACATACCGGCGCTCACGCTCAAAGACGATATCGCCCCCGGCCAGACGGGGTACGCCGTGCATATCGGTTGACATCGACCTCGCCCGCTTTCGGCAAAGCGGCCATCGATGACCGAAGGGAAAGCGGCGAGCCAGCCTCGCCGCCTTCCCTCAGTCACGCCCCCTCAAACCGTCGCCGGGTCCGGCTTCTCGGGATCGATACCGTACTTGCGAATCGCCTCGGCCACGCGCTCGCGCGGCACGTCGCCCACATCAGCCAGCGCCCCCAACGCGGCCAGCACGATGAAGTGACGATCCACCTCGAAGTACGTGCGCAGCGATTCACGCGTATCAGAGCAACCGAAACCGTCGGTGCCCAGCGTGACGAAGCGGCGATCGCGCACGAACGGCCGGATCTGATCGCCGACGATCTTCATGTAGTCGGTCGCCACCACGACAGGCCCCGCGTGACCGGCAAGACACTGCTGGACGTAAGGCACACGCGGCGTCTGATCCGGATGCAGCAGGTTCCACCGTTCGACCGCCAGCCCCTCGCGACGCACTTCGGTCAGACTCGTCGCGCTCCAGATGTCGCTCTGCACGCCGAAGTCGTCGCGCAGCAGATCGGCGGCCGCCATGACCTCGCGCAAGATCGCGCCACTACCCATCAACTGAACCCTCGGCGCATCGGTCGTCGTCTGAGCACCTTCGCCTTCGCGCAACAGATATAGCCCCTTGAGAATGCCGGCCTCGGCACCTTCCGGCATTGCGGGATGCGCGTAGTTCTCGTTGAGCAGCGTGATGTAGTAGTACACGTCCTCGTTATCGACATACATGCGTCGCATGCCGTCTTGCACGATGACGGCCAACTCGTACTGGAACGTGGGATCGAACGCCACGCAATTCGGAATCACAGACGCCAGCACGTGACTATGGCCGTCGTCGTGTTGCAGTCCTTCGCCCATGAGGGTCGTGCGCCCGGATGTCGCACCGAGCATGAAGCCGCGCGTGCGGGCGTCGCCGGCTGCCCAGGCGAGATCGCCAACGCGCTGCAAGCCGAACATCGAATAGAAGATGTAGAACGGGATCGTGGCGAAGTCGTGCGTGCTGTATGACGTGCCTGCGGCAATCCACGACGCCATCGCGCCCGATTCGTTGATGCCCTCCTGCAAGATCTGACCGTCCAGCGCTTCTTTGTAGTAGCTGAGTTGCCCGGCGTCCTGCGGGGTGTAGCGCTGGCCCATGTAGGAGTGAATGCCGATCTGGCGGAACAGCGGTTCCATGCCGAACGTGCGCGATTCATCGGGCACGATGGGAACCACACGCTTGCCGATCTCCGGGTCTTTCAGCAAGGCCGTGAGAATCCGCACGAACGCCATGGTCGTCGACATCTCGCGCTCGCCGGAGTCCTTGAGTTGTGCGGCAAACGTGCTGAGCGGCGGGATAGCAAGCGGTGCGCGCAAGCCGAAGCGCGCCGGCTGATGACCGCCCATGGCGGCACGTCGGGCAGCGAAGTAACGGCCCTCGGGACTGTCGGGGGCCGGGCGCAGGTACGGCATTTCCGCCAACTGATCGTCGCTCACGGGCAGATCGAAGCGGTCGCGGAATGCGCGCACGGCATCGGCACTCATCTTCTTCAGTTGGTGATTGACGTTCTGCCCCTCTCCCGCCTCGCCCATGCCGAAGCCCTTGACCGTCTTCGCGAGAATCACCGTGGGCCGTCCTTGCGTTTGCATCGCCTGCGCATAGGCGGCGTACACCTTCACGGCGTCGTGGCCGCCGCGCGCGAGTTGCCAGATGTCGTCGTCGCTCAGGTGCGCGACCATCGCCAGCAGTTCGGGCGACGTGCCGAAGAAATGCTCGCGGACATACGCACCGCTTTGCGACTTGAACGTCTGATAGTCGCCATCGACGCAAGCCATCATTCGCTCACGCAGCAAGCCGTGCGTGTCGCGCTCTAGCAAGGCGTCCCAGCCACTGCCCCAGATCACCTTGATGACGTTCCAGCCGGCTGCGCGGAAGGTGCCCTCCAGCTCCTGAATGATCTTGCCGTTACCGCGCACGGGGCCATCCAGACGTTGCAGATTGCAGTTGACGACGAAGATCAGGTTGTCGAGCCGCTCGCGTCCGCCCAGCGAAATCGCGGCGAGCGATTCGGGCTGGTCCATCTCGCCGTCGCCCAGGAATGCCCAGACCTTGCGGCCCTGATGCGGCTTGAGATGACGATATTCGAGATAGCGCATGAAGCGCGCCTGATACGCAGCGGTCAGCGGACCGAGTCCCATCGATACCGTGGGGAATTGCCAGAAATCCGGCATCAGGCGCGGGTGCGGATACGACGAGATGCCCTGACGTCCGGCTTCCCGGCGGAAGTTGTCGAGTTGCGCCTGCGTGATGCGGCCTTCCACGTAGGCGCGGGCATAGATGCCCGGTGCGGAGTGACCCTGAATGTAGATCATGTCGCCGTCGAACGTGTCGGTGCGGCCACGGAAGAAGTGATCGAAGCCGACGTCGTAGAGCACGGCTGCCGACTGATACGTCGCGATGTGACCGCCCACGTTCGAGTGCTTGCCTGCACGCAACACCATCACCATCGCGTTCCAGCGGAGGTAGGCGTTGAGTCGCCGTTCAATGGCGAGATCCCCCGGGTAGGCGGGCTGACGCGACGTCGGAATCGTGTTGACGTAATCGGTCGTCACCCGCCCATGAAAGTCGCCGTGCTGCGCGAAGTCCCAGGCGGCAAGACGGTCGATCAGGAAGTGCGCACGCGAGCGGCCCTCCACGGCGGTCACGCCTTCGAGCGCGTCGAGCCACTCGCGGGTTTCCTGAATGTCGGTGTCGGTCGCGACGGCGGTCGGGGTCATGGCGGCGGACGCCACCACGGGAGGTTGAGTCATGACATGTCTCCTTGAGAGATGGCAACGAATCAATTGCAATTGCAATCGTATTGACGGCCATTCTATCCATGTAGAATTGCAACTGCAACTCACATGTGAATTTGACGAGGACATCCATGAGTACGACTGAACCCGATCTTTGGTTCTCTTTCGTGCGCGCGCATCGCACGATGATTCGCGAGATCGAGCGTCGCCTGGCGCAGGCCGGGCTGCCCGCTTATGCGTGGTACGACGCGTTGTGGGGGCTGGAGAGTGGTCCGCAAGGCACGCGACGCATGCATGAGTTGGCGGACGTTCTGGCCATCGAGCGTTACAACCTCACGCGGCTGATCGACCGGCTGGAGCAGGAGGGGCTCGTGACTCGCATGCGCGATCCCGACGACGGACGGGCGGCCTATGCCACCATCACGGACAAAGGACGTGCGCTGCGCAAACAGATGTGGAAGGTGTATCAGTCCACGGTCTCGGATCTGTTCCTTAGCCAGTTTCGCGAGCGCGATATTGGTCCTGTTGCCGAATCCCTCGATCGCGCCACCGATGCGGCGCGCGCATTTCTTGTCGAGACCAAGCGGTGACCTGACTCGCCGACGTGCTCACTGCACGCACTACGAACTGGCGCTATCTGCGGCTCGTTACTGCACTGGAAATTCAGATGGGCCTGGCATGGAAGTCGAACGACGGCTGAACCGGTGTCATACCCAGCGCGTGGGAGATGAGCGCACCGCGACGCTTGTGCGCCCTCGCCCAGGCGGCCATCATCAGGCGGGCGAGGGCTTTTGTCCTCGTCCGCCTTTGCTTTTTACCAACGGTAGCGATACCCCACCTGGCCGTACACGTTGCGACGATAGTCGCCACCCAGGTTGCGGGCGTACTTCACGCTGGCATACAGCGACGATGTCCGGCCCAGGGTCGCGGCCACGCCGGCCCCAAGTTCGTACCACGTCTTCGCGAGACTGCTGTCGAAAGTTGCGCCCGCAACGCTCGTCTGACCCGGCGACAGGAAATCGTGCACAACGTCGAACGTCAGATAGGGGGATGCCGAGCCCATGCCCGTCACATTCACGAGTTCCGGCGCCCCCAGCTTGAATCCGACACGGCCGCGCAACGCACTCGTCGTGTTGCCCGACACGCTGGACACGCTGTCACTGAAGCCGTTCAGGTGCAAGTACTGATAGGCCAGTTGCGCCTGCGGCTCGAGGGTGACGCCTGAGCCCAGGATCGCAAACGGATGGCCGATCTCGCCCGAGAGCGCTGCGCCGAAACCGTTTTGCGTCGCCCCGATACCGCCCGCATCGTTGTACTTGTTCTGGTAGTGCGAGAGCTGCGTCGTGATGTCGAGGTAGGCCCCTTGCGGCAGGATACGCGTCCAGTAGGCGCCCACCGACTGTGCCTGCATCGTGACCGAGCCGGTCGCTGCGGAGAGCGTCGGGTCGAGCGCGCGGGCGCTGTCGGAGAACGAGGCCGACGCCGTACCGAAGGTCGCGCTCACCCCCGCGTGAGCGCTACCGCCCAAGCCCGAGGCATCCGTGGCCAGCCGCCAGTCGCGCCCGAACTGCGCCGCGAACATGCGCTCGTCGGCGTTGAAGCGGTTCGACATATCGGCGTCCATCGTCTTGCCGAACACTCTGCCCCACACACCACTGCCGCCGCTGTCGGTGCCGGTGCCACCCGCGCCTGCGTCGCCGCGCAGGCTACCCATGCGTTCCTGGAAACGGCCGAGTGTCGTGAAACCAAAGTCCGCGTTGAGTTGCGGCGTCATGGCGTAGGCGACCGTCGCCGCCCGGTACGCCGTTGCGCCGGAACTGTACGACGTCGACAGATACCAGTTCGCGGTGCCCGCCGCAGCGCTCTCGCGCAGGAGGTATTGATAAGCGCCCGCTTGCACCGGCGCGGCAAGCTGGAATGCGCTCGCCGCGGAGGTGCCATTGACCTGCACGAGCTGGATGCCGCTGCCCGACGTTGCCGTGCCTGCGCCCGTGATATTGACCTTGAGCGTGGTGGTGCCGCTGGCGTTGCCGTTGATCACGAGCTTGTCCGATGTCACGGACGAACCGTCGCTGGCAATGGATGCGTTGAGCAACGCCGTTGCGTTGTTGCCGATGTAGTCGCCGGCAATCGTGAACGTGCCGACATTACCAGCCGCTGCGCCCGGCGATGCACTCCCGACGGCGAGCATGCCCGCGTTCGTCAGGCTGCCGAGCGTGCCGCCATAGCCGGCCAGCGTCGCGCCGGCGGCCACCGTCGTCATGCCGGATCCCAGGGTTGCGCTTCGGTGAGAGGCGTCGCCCACGATCACCGTGGCCCCACTCCCAATCGCCGTCGCCCCCGTGTAGGTGCTCGCGCCATTGAGAACGATGGTGCCCGCGCCAAGATTCACCGCCGAGAAATTGGAGATCGCGCCGTTGTAGTTGAAGGCGTTGCCGATGCCCGGTGTGATGGTCAACGTGCTGTTGCCGGTGCCGCCCGAGACGTCGCCGTTCACCACGGCCGAGCCGCCGAGAATCTGCAACGTGCTGTTACCGCTGCCAAGATCGACGGCTTTGCCGCTCTGGTCGGCGGTGATCGTCCCGTAGTTGATGACGGTCGCGTCGTTGGCGCCGGTATTGACCACCGCCGCCGTCGCGCCGCCGCCTTCGAGCACGCCGCTCGCCTGGTTGATGACGGTGACGGTGAATGCATTGCGTGCACCGGTCACGGCGATGGCGGAGTCGCTCTGTCCGCGAATCAGACCGCTGTTGACGATCGTCGAATTCGCGTAGATCCCTTGCACCGCGATGGGTAGCTTGGTGATGGGATCCTTATCGACACCCGCGAGCGTAATCCCGCGACCGACACCGCCGGCGGTGTTCTCGCCGACGATGGTGCCACTGTTGACGATCGTGCCGCCGCCGGCGGTCACGCCTTCGCTCACGTCGTTGTACGCCTGTGCGCCGCGAATCGTGCCCGAGTTGGTGATGTTGACGAGGCCGTCGACATCCACGCCGTCGCCATCGCCCGTGACACCGTTGCCGATGATTACGCCCGCGTTGTTGATCGTGACGACTTCCTTGGCGTTGAAACCGTCGATGTTGATCCCCGAGCCATTCATGCCCTGGATCGTGCCTCCGGCGTTGTTCGTGACGGAGAGCTGGAATGTTCCGTCGGTCGAGGTGTCGGGTCCGCCCGTAATACCGTGGCGCGCGCCCTGAATCAGACCGGTACCCGCGTTCACGATGACGACGCCCGAGTTCGACTGTGCATCGACACCGTCGCTGCTGCTGGTGCTGCCGGGATTGTTCGTCGAGCGAATGATGCCCGCGTTGTTGACCACACCGTTGACGCCGGGGCGTACTGCGTCGGCTTCGTTCGCCTGAATGACGGCGCCCGCGAAGTTGTTCAGGACGTTGCTGCCGGTCGTGATCGCATTGAAGTCGATCGCCTGATTACCCTGAGCGGAGTTGTTCGTTGAGGTCAGCGTGCCGTAGTTGTTGAACACGACGTTGCTGTTCGCCTTGTTCATCTGGATCACGTCGGCATCGAACGTGGTGATGCTTGCGCCAACGCCGTTGGTGACGGTCAGCGTGAGGCCACCGGTGTTGTCGCGAATGGCGCGGCCGGTGCCCGTCATGTTGATCGTGCCGTTGTTGACGAGCGTGGCGTTGCCCGTGATGGAGACACCGATGGTGCTGCCCGCGACCGAGAGCAGACCGCCGCTCTGGATCGTGCCGGACTGGCCGCTGGACAAGGTTTGCCCCGCGGTACTTGTCAGGCCGTTGGTGATGATGAAGCTGGCGGCGAAGGCGTGTTGTTCGGCGAAAAGCGCGATAACGCCTGCCAGAATGGCAAGTGGTTTCATAGACTCCGATGTCCTCTTTGGAACTTGTTCGAAGTCGACAAGTATTCGGCGTGCTAATGACGAGAATATGAATTTTCGGTTATCGATGCATTTTTTGAGGCATCGCAATGATCGCGACGCCGCCTCGGGTCACGTATCCGGCTACTTGACCGCGCCGAAACTGCGCGAGCCGGCGCTGCCCGACGAGGCCATGTAATGGCATTGTCCGTTGAGCTTGCTGCCGTCGTAGACCAGCTTTTCCGGATAACCGTTGTTGGCCGACTTGCAGGCGATGTATTCGACCGGGCTGTTGTTGTTGGGCGCGCTGACCTCGATAAACGACGACGCACCGACAATCACGTTTGCCGAACTAGTTCGACGGTAGTTGGAGCACGCGTTGGCGCTCACGTCGTAACCAATCGGTGCGGCATTGCTGATGTTGGTGTAGCAATAGATCATCGACACTTCGAAGGCGCAGCTATTGCTGATCTTCGCGGTGTATTTGGCACTGCGCGTGAAGCTGAGGCAGTGGTTGACCGTCGGTTGGGTGTTGGTGCTGCTCGCATTGACGCCGGTGGCGGCATTGGGCGCGCTGTAGGCCGAGCCAACGCCAGCGCCGCCACTGCTGCTGTTGCCGGTGCTGTTCATCGCGGTGGCCACGGCCTGGTATTGCGCTGCGTTCTTGCCGCCGGCCATCGCCAACCCTTGGACGATGGCGCCAAGTATGGCGCCGAAGCCTGCCCCGCCGCTGCCACTCGAACTGCCCGATGCTTGCGTTGGCTCATAGCGCAGGGCAATGCGTTTGCGGTCGACGAACTTCGCGATCGGTTCGCCGCCGGAATCGGTGAGCATGCCGTCGATGAACGCGCTCTGTGTTTGGGTGCCTTCGAAGCGATCGCCATTGGCAAACGTATAGACGCCGGCCCCGTTTCGCTCGCCGTTGACGAAATCGCCGGTGAAGGTGTCGCCGTTGGGCCACGAATAAGTACCCTTCCCGGTACGGTAGTCTTCCACGAACTGCCCTTGATAGTGATCGCCCTTGACCCAGTAGTGATCGCCTGTGCCGCTGCGTTTTCCCTCACGCATGGTGCCGACGAAGCGCTGTGAATAACTGCCGTTCACGTACCAGGTCAGGTTGCCCGGGCCGCTGGCATAACCGCCCGCGCATGCGCCGTCCCAGGTCGCCGAGTCCCCTTCGATCGGCGTCTGGTCCCAGACCTTGCAGCCTTCTTTGGTCGTAGCCCAGGTCGCCGGAAGCTTGGGCGCAGCCGCACGGGGCGGTGCCGATCCGCAGGCAGCGAGCGTGGTCAGACTGGCTAGCAGAACGAACTTCGTGAGACGCAGCGCGGTTTTCATGGCTTCCTTCTACTTCGGAGTGATTTTTCTATCGTTCTGACGCTCGTACCGGCACCACACCCAGAGTGCCGGGCACCAGGAAAAGCCAGCGCGAGCGCCAGCATGCTTGGCCTGTACCGAGGAATCATATTCAGCAGAAAACGCAAATAACATCCTTCAAATTGAGGATGCGCTGAGATTTTCAAAATGTCAGCATGCACGCATCTCAGATACACACCAGCCAAATCCGAGGGGGAAGATGATGCGACGCCACTCACTGATCTACATCATGCTGGCATGGGGCACCATGCTCGTCGCGGCCGACGCGGCTGCTCAGGCGACAACCGCGAATCAACTACGCATGGCGCAATGTGCTGACATGGCCGGGTCGCGCCAAGGCAAAGACCGCACGGCATTCATACGAGCTTGCGTAATGAAGGATTCCGCAGCATCGGCGCCCGCCGATACCAATGCCCAAGGCAACTTGACGGCAACAGGCTTCACCGGAACGGCAGATGGCTTTGAGTTTTCTGTAGACGGATCGCAGGCCGTTGGAGTCGGAGGACCGTGCGTGAGCGCTGGCATCAAACGATTTGCGTTCACGGTGCCCGCGAGTTTCGTGCAGTGGCAACGCGGCACGTTCCGCAGTCAGTACAGTATGACCGGCTATGGAGAGCTTCCGCAGCGCTCGGGACCCCCGCTTGACGTGCTGTATCCATTCGACGCGAAGTTCGACTGGGCCGGCCAACTGGCGGCGGTTGCGCAACAGCGCCGTAGCCTGTCCGATGGCG
>NZ_JAELTP010000928.1 GCF_016428915.1 Pandoraea sp. ASV26 | reverse complement strand
CTCAATCTCTTCTTTATATGCTTTTACTTTATTCAAACCCGATAGCTCTGATTCCCTTTCTAATGCGACTGCGCATAATGGTGTGTTAAAAGACTTGCGCATGCTTTGCGGCCTGAGAAGGACAGATTACTCACCTGGTTGGGAATTAACTTCTGCTGGCAGGGCAAACAGCAGAAGCACCCCCGTTGTGAATATCGCTCCAAGCAACATCTGGTCTGTAACAAGATTAGAGTCTGACGCCACGAATGCAACAAAACTCGAGCCGACTCGAAGAGGGCGTTGTCTGCGTTGCGCGGATGACGGGAACTTTATTGCAGCAGGGTGGTTGGGTCGAATGCGGTGAAGAAGCTATAACTTATTAGTATGCTTCTAATAAGTCTAGACC
>NZ_JAELTP010000927.1 GCF_016428915.1 Pandoraea sp. ASV26 | reverse complement strand
ACGTGACGCTGCGACAAGGGCTGACTTAGAAGTTCTGGTGAATGTATTTGAGAGGCTGAAAGAATCACGGCAACAAATTGGAAGAAAGTACTACAATGGGGTCAAATTTTATATGCGCCAGGATGAGACGGTTATCATGCGCGCCAAAGCTCTCGGTGCCGGAGGGTTGCTTACGACCTGTGAGTCTTGGATGGACGCAGACGACGGCGAAGCAATCATAATTCGGGATTGAAACTCAACCTATGAAACGGAAACGTTCTATTAAAAAAGGAGCTCTACAGCGGTCTAGTTAAACTCAGACACCTCCTGACTTTTCCCGACCAGTCTTCCGCCATCAGCTACAATGGTTGTTCCATTCGTATAATATGCCTTCATGGGATACAGA
>NZ_JAELTP010000926.1 GCF_016428915.1 Pandoraea sp. ASV26 | reverse complement strand
ATATCGCCGTAACGCCATCCCATATGTTCCCAAAAAAAGTCGCATATATCATCGTATCTGTGTCGATCTCGACTCGCACAATCAATCGTTCGTTTCGTTCGAAAAGCAACAACAATTACTGAATTCCCTCCATCTCAACCTCAACAGGCCCATTCTTCTTCACATTCTCACCCTCTTCAGCCTCAGCCGCATCTACTAAAACGTTAGCAACCCAATTCACGGGCTGCATTCCGCTTCTTCGCCAAAAAAAAACATACCTTCCATCGTCTCCTCGCCCTCGCCCTCAGCCTCGGCCTCCATCTTCCTCTGCAGCGCATATCCCAGCTTCTTCTCCAGCTTGCGCGCCTTCTTGCTGCTAACCTGTGCCCTGGGTCCGCTAGTAGGC
>NZ_JAELTP010000925.1 GCF_016428915.1 Pandoraea sp. ASV26 | reverse complement strand
ACTCACGAGAGTTGGCCTGCGTTTTGCTTTGTCACCGCGGCCGCGATGCCGCCTGTGGCTTTGGCATTCTTCTTGTCTTTCTTTGAGCCTGAGACCATGTTTAAGCGAGTGTGATGCAAGAGAAAGACGTTGCGACGTTGCGACGCGGACTTACTGGGCATCCAAACAGCTTGAAGCAGTGCAGGGAGCAGTAGGCGTTACTACTGTCCCGTGCCAATAGGATGGTTAGGATTCGCACGGATGAGCAAGCTTCTATGCAGACTCGACCTGCCCAGCGTCTCCTAAACACACGGGTGCGCAGCTAAGCGCCTCTAATAGTTTTGGTTTGTTGCGGCGCCTAGGCAAGCTTCGGTCGAAGCTGAGACGGTATGACTCTGCTGGTGGC
>NZ_JAELTP010000924.1 GCF_016428915.1 Pandoraea sp. ASV26 | reverse complement strand
CGCGCCCACCGATATCTACACACCACACGGTTCGTCGGCAGCGTCAGATGTGTATAAGAGACAGCTCTTGCACGGCTGAAATTACACCACCACGCTTCAGTCGCCTGCGGCTCTTCATAATCATTCCGTCTTCTGGCCACACCCAGTCAGCGTTCTAGCGCAAACGACCGGCATCATGGCCAAACGCCCAAACCTGTTGGACCTACGCGCCGACTCGCACGTTTCTACCTTTACGTCCTCCTCCTCCAGACCCCTGCGATCGCCTCGCATGCACATTGCTGGCGAGGCGCCCCCCGAGCTGTCACCACTTGATGCCTTTGCTCCTGTCTCTTATACACATCTGACGTGCCGACGAACCGTGGGGTGGGTGGGTATGGGGGGGGGG
>NZ_JAELTP010000923.1 GCF_016428915.1 Pandoraea sp. ASV26 | reverse complement strand
GTTCACTGATTTGCTGCCATTGGTCAGTCGGCTAACGGTGAAACAGGCGCGTATTTGTCACTCATCGAGCAGGCAGAGGCGCAATACAGAGCTTGACAGTATTAAAATGGTGCTTGAATGTAAATTATCCCTGGCTTCTTTCATGTAATTTACTTATACTGTCTATATCTTATACTTTAATCTTGGCATCTGCCTTATCATGTCTTTGACCGAAAATTGTGCTTCCAACTCTAACTTCGCCGCTTCCCAGCGCAATGGCGCCTTCAAAGTCCTCACTCATGCCCATGCTCAACTCCAAGCTCTCCTCTGGCACGCCAAGCTCTTTGGCTACCAAATCTCGCTGTTGCTTGAGTGTGACAAAATCTTCATTCTCATTCTCTGAGGC
>NZ_JAELTP010000922.1 GCF_016428915.1 Pandoraea sp. ASV26 | reverse complement strand
CAGCTAAAGGGGCCGTGTCCGTATCAATGACCGTGTGTTCGCAACGTAACACGCATGATTTCGGTCGCATCGACTCCTTTCAGATGCCTTGTAGTGACATGCGTTGAGTAACCTAGGCTTCGGGGTCGAGCTTGGATGCTTCCAGTGTACATAAAATTGTTCTGTATCACAACACATGAGACGAAAAAGTGTGCAGTGAGAAATTTTCATCGACCTCTGCCACGTCAATGTCAGAAGCCAAGCCGCCAGGGAACCCGGTGAAGCGACACAGGGATTATACGGGCCACGGACCGCATCATGGTCCTGGCGCTTATGATCCATGGACATCGCATACCGATGTGTCAAGCGCTCCGAAGCAGCAGGGGCAACGGGTCAGAGCCTGGCC
>NZ_JAELTP010000921.1 GCF_016428915.1 Pandoraea sp. ASV26 | reverse complement strand
AGATTCCACAGCCATGGCGGAAGAACTGAACAAGCCAATGGACAAGCTTCAGCTTGACGAGGAGACCGGCGAAATGGTCTCCAAGGCAGAGCTGAAGAAGCGCCAGCAGAAACGCGCAAAGAAGGCTGCCCAGGAAAAGGCTCGTCAGGAAAAGGCCGCCGCTGGTCCTACCGAGAAGACGCCGCCAGCACCCAACCCGGAAGAGGTAGTCATTGACCCGCTGGCCATGTTCAAGCAGGGCTTCCTCGAGGATGTGTACAAGGAACGCCCTGTCAAGGACGTGGTTACTCGTTTCCCGCCCGAGCCGAACGGTTATCTTCACATTGGTCACGCAAAGGCCATTGCTGTCAACTTTGGCTTTGCCAAGCACCACGGCGGTGTCTGCT
>NZ_JAELTP010000920.1 GCF_016428915.1 Pandoraea sp. ASV26 | reverse complement strand
GGCAACCACCAAGTAGTGGTGTCCTCTTCAGGCTTGACATCACCAGTCGACAGGAAACGGGTCTGCTTGAGGCTAATCTGGTCGGGTTCCTCAGCAACAGTCACAACAGGATGACCAATCTTGGTGATCCAAGGGCCCATAATTTCATTGACGTTTTGGCCGGAAGCCTCGCTCAACGCGTCCCATAGAGCCTTGGTCTTGGCATTGCCGTAGGCGTGTGCCTTGAGGTAGTTGGAAACGCCCTTGAGGAATGTCTTGACACCAAGGTGGTTGGCAAGCATGCGAATAGACGAGCAGCCCTTGAGGTAGCTAATGGCGTCAAAAATCTGGTTGACATCAAGAGCGTCACGGACAGGGACGTGGATAGGATGGCTGGAGCGTATACC
>NZ_JAELTP010000096.1 GCF_016428915.1 Pandoraea sp. ASV26 | reverse complement strand
CCCCCCCCCCCCCCCCCCCCCCCCCCCCCCCCCCCCCCCCCCCCCCCCCCCCCCCCCCCCCCCCCCCCCCCCCCCCCCCCCCCCCCCCCCCCCCCCCCCCCCCCCCCCCCCCCCCCCCTCTCCCCCCCCCCCCCCCCCGACAACTACACACCACACGGTTCGTCGGCAGCGTCAGATGTGTATAAGAGACAGCAGTCAGTGCGAGCACGTTCTCACGCATCGTGCCGTAGCGCACGGCGTTCGTGCCGGACGCGCGCGTGGCGCACATGCCGCCGATGCTGGCGTCGGCACCCGGATCGATCGGGAAGAACAGGCCCGTGTCGCGCAGGGCTTCGTTGAGCGTCTTGCGGGAGATACCCGGTTGCGTGGTGACGGTGAGGTCTTCCGCGTTGATCGAGACGACCTGATTCATCTCCGAGAGGTCCAGCGACAGACCGCCCTCGACCGCCAGCAGGTGACCTTCGAGCGACGAACCCGCGCCGTACGGAATGATGGGCACGTCGTACTTCGCGCAGAGTTTGACGATCTGCGAGACCTCGTCGGTGCTATGGGCGAAAGCGACGGCGTCGGGCAGCATGGGGTCGAACGGAGACTCGTCTCGGCCGTGATGCTCGCGCAGCGCCTCCTTGGTGCTCACGCGTTCGCCCAGCAGGGCTTGCAACTCGGTGAGCAGGGCGTCCGGAAACGGACGCTTGGCGGCGAACGGCAGGTGGGGGTGATTCACGGCTTTCTCCTTCGGGTCTCCGGGCGGCCAGCGCCGGCAGGCGATGACAGGCTCCATATCGGGTGTGGGGTCTTGGGGTCGTGTCGACAACATCCGCACGCTCAACCGTCCGGCGCGCACGCACCCTGACACCTCATGAGCGGGGATTTTACGCCGTGGCGGCGTTTTTCCCCACCCTTTGCGTCATATCATACGGACTTGCCGCCAAGGAGCGCCATCGGAATTGCCTGAAAATTGGGCAACGAGGGCGGGGGCGGTCAATTTCAATCAGAGAAGGCAAGTCGTCCGGCGGCCCGACTTGGGCGCTGGCGGGCAAGATATGCCGCAAGGGGTAGGTGTCAGAAGATGGGTAATCGTTTGAGCAAGATCGTCACGCGCACGGGCGATGGAGGCAAGACCGGCCTCGGAGATGGCGCACGTGTGGATAAATTCAGCCTGCGCATCGTCGCCATCGGCGAGATCGACGAGACCAATTCACACATCGGCGTGTTGCTGTGTGAAGACCTGCCGGCGGAGGTGCGCGCCTTGCTGCTCGACATTCAGCACGATCTGTTCGATCTCGGCGGGGAACTGAGCATGCCGCGCCACACGTTGCTTGGCGACGCTCAGGTGGCCAAGCTCGACGACTGGCTGGCGCATTACAACGCGGAACTGCCGCCTCTTAAGGAATTCATTCTGCCGGGCGGCAGCCGCGCGGCGGCGCTGGCGCATGTGGTGCGAACCGTCTCGCGCCGGGCGGAGCGTGCCATGGTGGCACTTGGCGCCGAAGAAACGGTGGCGCCCGCGCCGCGTCAGTACATCAACCGCCTGTCCGATCTGATGTTCGTGCTCGCCCGCGTGCTGAACCGCGCTGGCGGCGGCACCGACGTGCTCTGGCAGCGCGAGCGGGCCAAGGGCGGGGCACAGTAACGCCGTCGCTGCGGCCCGCGCCGCGCAGGCAGGACGGGCGGCCCCGGGGGGCCGCCCCGGACATCATCAGTTGCCGGCGCCGCGCGCCAGACGGCGTGCACGCACGGCCTCAGCCAGCGTGTCGAGCACCTTCAGGCTGTCTTCCCAGTTGATGCACGCGTCGGTGATGCTCTGGCCGTAGGTCAGCGGCTTGCCCGGCACGTGATCCTGACGCCCGGCCACGAGGTGCGACTCGACCATCACGCCGATGATGCGGTCGTCGCCCCCGGCGATCTGACGCGCGATGTCCTCGCACACCGGGATCTGGTTCTCGTGGTTCTTCTGGCTGTTGGCGTGCGACGCGTCGATCATCACGCGCGCGGCCAGTCCCGACTTGGCGATGTCGTCGCAGGCGGTCTGCACGCTGGCGGCGTCGTAGTTCGGCGTCTTGCCGCCGCGCAGGATCAGGTGGCAGTCCTCGTTGCCCGACGTCGACACAATGGCCGAGTGGCCGCCCTTGGTCACCGACAGGAAATGGTGCGGCTGCGACGCGGCCTTGATGGCGTCGACGGCGATCTTCACGTTGCCATCGGTGCCGTTCTTGAAGCCGACCGGGCACGACAGGCCCGACGCCAGTTCGCGGTGCACTTGCGATTCGGTGGTGCGAGCGCCGATGGCGCCCCACGACACGAGATCGGCAATGTACTGCGGGCTGATCATGTCGAGGTACTCCGTACCGGCGGGCAGCCCCATTTCGTTGATCTGGGCGAGCAACTCGCGGGCCAGACGCAGGCCGTCGTTGATCTTGAAGCTGTTGTCCATGTGCGGGTCGTTGATCAGACCCTTCCAGCCCACCGTCGTGCGCGGCTTCTCGAAGTACACGCGCATCACGATCTCGAGCTCGCCCTTCAGGCGCTCGCGTTGCTCGACCAGCCGCCCGGCGTATTCCAGTGCCGCTTTCGTATCGTGGATCGAGCACGGCCCGATGATGACGACGAGACGGTCTTCCATGCCGTGCAGCACGCGGTGAATGGCGCCGCGCGTGCGATGGATGAGGTCCGCGCTGCGCTCGGAGCAGGGCGATTCGCGAATCAGATGCGCCGGCGGCGTCAATTCCTTGAGTTCACGAATACGGACGTCATCAGTGTTGTGGGGAGGCATGGTTTTTCTCCTGGGCAGTTCGGACTGCGGTTCGATGCTAGGGATGCGGGTCAAAAAAAAACCGCCAGACTCGCTGGCGGTTTTTCAGGATTCGTTTCGGTGCTTACTGCTGCAACTGCCCCTCTCCTTCCGCCAGCGGTGTGAGATTCGCAAAAAAGTAAAAGTAAAACTTATTGGCGGTCATGAAGGATGTCGTTCACGTTGCGTTGGCAGGCGTTCGCCGTGCACAGAAACAACTTTATACGCTGAATCGAATGACGCTGCAACCGCGTGAGGCCGCTAAACGACCGGAAAACGCGCGAAAACGCCGCGTTTTTGCGGTGGTATTTGCGTCAAATAATCGTGTTATTTAAAAATCACGCGAAAATGCCCGGTTTGACCCGGGCACTTTGCTAAGCTTTACGCATTTTTTGCGGTGCGCCATCCGGCGAGTGACGCCGAACCCCGCCGGCCAGCCCACCCAGTTATGCCGTGCCGCCGACCGTCATGTTTTCCATGCGCAGCGTCGGCTGGCCGACGCCCACCGGCACGCTCTGGCCTTCCTTGCCGCACACGCCCACGCCCGAATCCAGCGACATGTCGTTGCCGATCATCGTCACGTCCTTGAGCGATTCCGGGCCGTTGCCGATCAGCGTGGCACCCTTGACCGGGTACGTGATCTTGCCGTCCTCGATCATGTAAGCCTCGGACATCGAGAACACGAACTTGCCGTTGGTGATGTCGACCTGACCGCCGCCGAAGTTCACGGCGTACAGACCATGCTTGACCGACGCGATGATTTCCTCGGGCTCCTTGTCGCCGCCCAGCATGTACGTGTTGGTCATGCGCGGCATCGGCAGCGCGGCATACGACTCGCGACGGCCGTTACCCGTGACCGGCATCTTCATCAGACGCGCGTTCAGGCTGTCCTGCATGTAGCCGCGCAGAATCCCGTCTTCGATGAGCGTGGTGCACTGCGTTGCATTGCCTTCGTCGTCGATGTTGAGCGAGCCGCGGCGATTGGACAGCGTGCCGTCGTCGACCACGGTGACGCCCTTGGCCGCCACGCGCTCACCGAGGCGTCCGGAGAAGGCCGAGGAACCCTTGCGGTTGAAGTCGCCTTCCAGTCCGTGGCCGATGGCCTCGTGCAGCAGCACGCCGGGCCAGCCCGGGCCAAGCACGACGGTCATCGCACCGGCCGGGGCCGGCCGGGCGTCGAGCTTGACGATGGCGCCGTCGACCGCTTCCTTGACGTACTTTTCGAGCAGGTCGTCGGTGAAGTAAGCGTAGTCGAGGCGTGCACCGCCGCCGCTGTTGCCGACTTCGCGGCGGCCGTTGGATTCGACGATGACGGTGACCGACACACGCACGAGCGGACGCACGTCGGCGGCGATCACGCCGTCGCTGCGGGCCACCAGCACGACATCGTATTCACCGGCCAGACCGGCCATGACTTGTTGCACACGCGGATCGCGCGCCCGTGCGAGCTTTTCGATGCGCTCGAGCAGCGCGACCTTGCCGTTGGCGTCGAGCGAGGCCAGCGGATCGGACGGCAGATAAAGCCCGTGACCGGTGGCCGTCGAGAGCTTGGTGCCGACTTTCACGCGTCCGCGTCCGGCCGTGGCGATGCTGCGCGTGGCGGCCGCCGCGTCCTTCAGTGCGACGTCGGAGATGTCGTCGGAGTAAGCGAACGCGGTGCGATCCCCCACGATCGCGCGCACGCCCACGCCCTGATCGATCGAGAACGACCCCGATTTGACGATACCTTCCTCGAGGCTCCACGCTTCGCTGCGTGTGTACTGGAAGTACAGGTCGGCGTAATCCACGCGATGCGTGAAGATGTCGCCGAGCGCGCGTTGGAGGTGGCTTTCGTCGAGGCCGTACGGCGTGAGCAGCAGCTCGCGGGCCGTGGCCAGGTTCTGGATGCCGGTGTCGATGATTTTCATGCGGTGTCAGGCCAAGGAAATGTATTCGGTAAATGAGGGCGGAGGCGGGGAAATCAACCTTGCAGCACGCGATGCCGCCACGCGGGCAGGCTCTGGCGCACGCCGGCCAGGCGGGTCGGGTCGATGTCGCCAATGACGACGCCCGCACCTTCCGCTTCTCGCTGGGCGACGATCTCGCCCCATGGGTCGATCAGCATGGAATGCCCCCAGGTGCGCCGCCCGTTTTCGTGATGTCCGCCCTGGGCGGACGCCAGCACGTAACACTGGTTCTCGACGGCCCGCGCGCGCAGCAGCAGTTCCCAGTGCGCGCGGCCCGTGGTGTAGGTAAAGGCCGCGGGTACGACCATGAGCGTACAGTCGCCCATGGCGCGGTACAACTCGGGAAAACGCAGGTCGTAGCAGACCGACAGGCCCACGCGGCCAAAGGGCGCTTCAAACGTGCGTACGACATCGCCCGGGCGAATGGTCCGGGCTTCGTCGTAGGCTTCTTCGCCTTTGACGAAGTTGAACAGGTGAATCTTGTCGTAGCGCGCGGCCGGGGCGCCGTCGGGGCTGAAGACCAGTGTGGTGTTGAGCACGCGCTCGGGTTCGGGCGCCGCCAGCGGCAGCGTGCCGCCGATCAGCCACACGCCGTGACGGCGGGCAGTCTCGGCGAGAAAGTCCTGAATCGGCCCGTGGCCCGGCGTCTCGCGCAGGGCGAGCTTGTCGGTGTCGCGCTGGCCCATGTAGCAGAAGTACTCGGGCAGCAAGACCAGTTGTGCGCCGGCGTCGGCTGCCTCGGCGACCAGGCGGGCGGCCTCGCGCAGGTTTCGTTCGACGTCGGGAGCACTCACCATTTGCGCGGCCGCGACGCGCACGGGAGCGCCGGTGGGCGCGTCGGTTGGCGCGCATGCGCCACCGGTGGCGGCTGCGGCGGCTGACTTTGTGTCGGGACTCGTCATGTAATGGCTGGATTCGGAGCGAATAACCGTGTCGGGCGTGTCAAGCTTTTCAAACGTCTCAAACGTGTCGTAAAACGTACCGGCGCGCGTGCTCAGTTGCCGCGCATGCCGTCCGGCGGGACGTTGTTCTGCGCCTCAGGCCGAGCGACCGGCAATGCGTCGATCTTACTCTTATTGCCGCTGGCCTGTCCGATGACGGGATTGTCCCAGGAGCCGGTCACGTGGTACGTCGTCGAGAGCGTGCGCGAGAGCTGATCGCCCAGCGCCAGTTGCGCGAAGAACGAACCGATGCCCAGTGCCGGGTTGATGATGGCCCACGCGAGCGACGCCGACGCCGCATTGATCTTCGGCAGCACCAGCACGTTGAGATCCTGCGTCTCGCGGGCAAGATCCGTATGCCCGTCGATCTTGATCGTGGCCGAGCTGGAATTGATCGTCAGATCGCTGGTGTTGGCCACACCGGCCTGCATGGTGGCGTTGCCTTCAATGCTGTCGAACGGCAGACCGCTGCCGATCACGCTGTTGAAGTCGAACGTCAGAATCTTGGCGAGTGTCTGTACCGACAGAATGCCCAGCAGCTTGGCAAGTCCCGGGTCGGCCTTCAGAATCTGTCCGCGCTTGAGGTCGATGGCGACCTTGCCACCGAGCGTCGGGTAATCGATGGCGTCGGGGCCGCCGCGCCAGCCAAAGCGCCCCGAGACCGCGCCCGCGCCGTCCTTGAGGGTCTTGGGCAGGCCCAGCCGATCGAGCAGAGCGCCCGCATCCTTCACGTCGAGATTGAAGTCGAGCACGGTGCGGCGCGGTATGTCGTCGCTGCCCGCGGCACCCGAGGCGGCCGCGCTGGCCGCCCGGCGGCGTGACGTGCGCCAGTTGCCCTTGATGTCGAGCGTGGCGGCGCTGTTGCTCAGCTCCAGCTTGGTGAGTTGCCAGACGGGGACACCGTCCTCGAGGTCGTTGTGCGCGTTCAACTGCAAGCGCCCGAGCGGCTTGTCGCGCAGGACGAAATCGTTGGCGACGACATCGATGGCCGGGAATTCGTCGCTCGGCTCGTCCAGCACCTGGGTGAGCACATCGTTGCCGTGGTCTTCGCGCGGGATCACCAGTTTTGCCAGCCGTGCGCGGATGGCGCCCGACGGGGTCTTCGCGTCCGGCGCATGCCATTCGGCGAACCCGGAGACGAGATCGGAAGCCAGACTCACCTGCCAGTCGCGATCGTTGCGTTGCGCGCCCAAGACCAGTTCCGGCCACTGACGCGACATCAGACGCACCTGTCTGGCGTGCAAGGCGATGCGCGTGGGCAGATACGGCGTGAGGGCGCCGAACTCGTCGCGTGCCGCGGCGGCCGTCGCGGCGGGGGCGGGCGGTGTGCCTTGCGTGCCCGGCGTGGCGGCACCGCCGCTCATCGACGCGATCACGCTGCGCCAGGCGTCCACGTCGAGCGTGTCGAACTGGGCGGCGGCCTGCACGCCTTCGCGCGGTGACGGCACGGGCTGGTTGATACCGATGCCGCCGCGCAGCACCTCGACGTGTCCGCCACTTCCCCCATTACCGCCACTATGTTGCTGAACATAGTTGCCCTGCACGCTGCCAATCGCGAAGTCGAGCGTATCGATGCGGCGCCCGCCCGGGTTCGCTTGCGGGCGCAGCGTGAAGCGCGCGGGCAGCGCCGTCTCGGCGCTCTTGCCCAGCGGTGCCGGCAGGTTCACGGCCAGACCGGCGAGCGTGGATTGCACCGCCAGGTCCGTCATGCCCTGACGCACCGTTACCGTGGCCGAGTAGGGCGTGCTGCCCGTCATGCGTTTGGCCAACTGCGCCAGCGTGGCGTTCTCGCGGTTCTCGCGCAGCCCTTGCGCGCTCATCGTGCCGGTGATGTTCAGCGCGATGGTGCCGTCGTCGCGACTGCCGCCTGACGCACGAACGTCGCCGCCGAGGAACGTGCCGCGCAGATTGTCGAGCGAGATGCCGCGCTCGGTGAACGCCAGTTCACCGTCCACCGAGCCGAAGGTCGGCAGGCCGTTGATGAGCGTGACGTCGTTGCGCAGGAATCGCGCGCGGCCCATGACCTTCGAGCGGTCGGTGTGTTCCAGAGGCATCGACAACTGCAACGCGAGTTGTGTGGTGCCGTTCGCGCGTGTTTCGTCGGTGAAGTCGCCTATCCAGTGGCCTATCGGGCTGCCGTTCAGGTACTTCACGAAGTCTGCGGCGGGCCCGCGTGCCTCGCCCTTGAGCGTGAGCATGGAGCTGTCCTGCCCGATGTCGTTGATGTCGCCCATCACCTGGGTGAGCGTCACGCCGAAGACCGAGCCGGTGTCGATGGCGATGTGCAGCTTGTCGGCGTCAAAGCGCAGATTGCCGCGCACTTTCTCGAAGGCGGGCCAGACTTCGGTGTGACCGGGGCGCAGCGGCGAGGGATTGAAGGTGACGTCAACCAGCGGAATGTCGAGGCGGAACTTGCCGCCGCCCTTGGGGTACGGGAAGTCTTCGAGATCGCCTTGCACGACGAACGGCGCGTTCTGCACGGTGCCCGCGAGCAGGGCGCGTTGCAGATAGTCACGCACGCTCGCCCCGATGTCCGTTGGCAGATAGCGCGGCACCGCATTGGCGTTCGCGCGCACGATGCTGCCCTTCAGATCGACGATGCCGTTGCCCTTGCCGCCGCTATGCCATGTGCCGTTCACGTCCCCCGTCAGTTCGGCGTTTTGCAGATGCAAGGCTTCGACGCGCACCTGCACGTTGGCGGGGGCGTCGCGCTTGGTGGCGGAGTGCGCGATGCGCCACGACGTGCGCGCGCTGAGGGCGTCGAGGTCGATGCGCGGCTGGTCGAAGCGGCCGGGGAAGTCGAGCGTGGCGTTCTTCGCGTTCAGCGTCAGGCTGCCGCGCGACTGATCGGCGTCGACGTGTCCGCTCAGATTGTCGAAGCCGGGGCGTCCCGCGTTGGGCGCGCCCGGATGCGCCGGCGGATGCTCGCTCGCCGCGCTATCGATCCCCAGGTCTTCGAAGTCGGCCACCACGCGATAGCGCTCGCGCTCGGGCGGCAGTTGCTTGATGCCCGGCAGGTCGCGCCAGTTGCCCGCGCCGTGGGGCTTGGGGGCCTGATAGTTGATGTCGAAATTCGTCAGGCGGCCACGCGGACGGAAGCTTGCGAGCGTGTCGCGCGTCTGCGTGTCGATGGGCAGGGACGGCACGAGCGCCATCGTGGCGCCGATGTCGAAGCGCGGACCGGCCAGCGCCACGTGCAGGCCGCGTTCCTGGGTGCCGGGGATGTACGTGCCGCGCAGGTCCGGGACGTCGAGCGTCGGACGCCCCGCCGCCTGCAATATCAGATCGCGGGCGCGCAGGTTCCAGCCGGCGTTCGCTTGCGGGCCTGCCCGCGTGATGTCGATCCGGCCCTGTGTGGCATCGAAAGTGAGCGGCGGCAGGTTATCGGCCAACTGTACCGAGGTGTTTTCCCCGGCGGCGCGCAGTGTTGCCCCGGTGATCGCACCGCTATCGAAGTCGACCCATGCCCGTGCGGCCACGCGGCCGCGAGAGGCGTTGCCAGGTATATCGACGTAGCGGGCCAACTCGGTCAGATCGAGCGTGCCGACGTCGCCATAGATCTGCCCGCGCCAGCGCCTGGCTTCACCGGGGCGCGCGAACAGCGGATTGGTGAAACGCGCACGAATATCGAGCGGCGCGACGATGCCCGGCGGTGGCGTCGCCTGCATGCCGAAGCGATGCTCGAAGCCGCGATTGCGCAGCATGGCGTTGACGTGCGAGATGACGACTTCGGGCACATCGCGTGACGCGTCGCGCCAGCGCACGGTGCCGTTGCGAACGACGATGCGCGCCTGACGCATGAGCCAGTCGGCGCCTGTCGTGTCGGTCGCGCCGTGATTTCCGGCGACCGGCATGCCCGCGACGAGAATCGTGCCGTCGACGAGCCTCTCGACGGTGAGGTCCGGTTCGTACAGCGTGAGGCTCGACAGGCGCAGATCGAAGTGGATCAGGCTGGTCCAGGAGAGCACGGCGTCGAGGCGGTGCAGCGTCAGGCTGGACTCGACGGCCGGCGTCGCCCCGGACGGCGCATAACTCACGGCGGACGGATTGTCGGCGGCGGCAGGCGCCGAGGCGCTGGATGCGCCGGACGCGCCAGATTCCCCCGCCGAATGCGCGGACGAGGCCGAAGTGGCCGACGAGGGCGACGAGACCGACGAGGGCGAAGTGAGCGGTGCGACGACCCGGGCAACCGTCGCGGCCTTGGGCGCAGCGCTGGACGTGGTGGGCGTGATGCGCACGTCTTCGAGCGTCAGATAGGGATGCCAGCCGCGCCAGACGGCGTCGATGTGGCCGATGGTGACGGGCACCCCGATGGCGCGTGTGGCCGCCGCTTCGATTTGCGAGCGGTAATCCGAAACACGCGGGAGAATGACGTACCGGGTCGCGAGGACAACGGCGCCCAGTCCGAAATAGCCGATGACGATGAGCGCCAGCAGCCATTCCAGGCCCAGGCGCAGGCCACGCGGCAGTGACGAGAACCAGGACCGGGTCGCAGTCGGCGAGGCAGGCGGCTTACGGTCGGTCATGCTGCTCGTCTACGAGGGAATGTGGTAGTTTCTGTGGCAAAGACTGTAACACAAGCCCAAGGCCCTCCGAAGGCCCGGCCGTAGGAGAAACAGACATGTGATCCGGCGTTTCATTGCGCTTGAGTAAGCATGCGAAAGTCTCTTCATTCTCATTGCTGACCGGAACCGCGCCAGTGAGTTCATCCGAAAACCCGATCGAAATCTCTTCGTACTCGCGCTATGCGGCGCGCATGCTGGCGAGCCGTCCTGAGCTCGCCGACGCCTTGCCCGCGCTGGCGGAGCATCCTGTAGACGCGCGCTGGCTCGCCCGTCGCTTCGAGGCCATCACCGGCACCGTGCTCTCGCCGCCCGACCAGCCCTCAGGGGTGTCGGGCGTCGACGAGGCCGGCCTCGCGCGGGCATTGCGCGTCTTGCGCATCGAGGCCCTGTGCGCGGTCATGCAGCGTGATCTGGACGGTCGCGCCGAATTGTCCGAAGTCACCGAAGCCATGACGGCCCTTGCCGAATTCGCCGTGCAGGCAGGCATCACGGTGCTGTCGCGCGAACTGGAAGCCATTCACGGCGTGCCGCGCAATGCCGAAGGCGAGCGCCAGACGCTTGGCGTCGTCGGCATGGGCAAGCTCGGCGGGCGCGAACTGAACGTCTCGTCCGACATCGACCTGATCTTCCTGTATGAAGACGACGGCGACACGTCGGCGCCTGACGATGCCGAGCCCGGCGCAGCGACCCGCCTGCGCTTGCTGTCGAACCACGAGTTTTTCTCCAAGCTCGGCCGCAAGCTGATCGGCCTGATCTCCGAACTCACGCCCGACGGCTATGTGTTCCGCGTGGACATGCGCCTGCGTCCCAATGGCGATTCCGGGCCGCTCGTGTGCAGTCTGCCGATGCTCGAAGAGTATTTCTACGTGCAGGGCCGCGAGTGGGAGCGCTATGCGTGGATCAAGGGACGCCTCGTCTCCGACGTGGCAAGCGAGCCCGGCAAGCGCATCGAACGCCTGCTGATCGCGCTCGTGCAGCCGTTCGTATTTCGTCGCTATCTGGACTACGGCGTGATCGGCGCGATTCGGGCGTTGCACGAACAGATCCGTCATGAGGCGGAGCGCCGGGCGCGCGCCAAACCGGCGCGCATCAACGACATCAAGCTCGGACGCGGCGGCATTCGGGAAATCGAATTTTCGGCGCAGGTGTTTCAACTCATTCGGGGTGGGCAGGAGCCGGAACTGCGTGTGCGGCCAACGCTTGCCGTGCTGGGCGTGGCGGCACGACGCAACTGGCTCGCCCAGAGTGTCGCCGAGGCGTTGGCCAACGCCTATGTCTTCCTGCGCAAGCTCGAACACCGCATTCAGTATCTCGACGACGCGCAGACCCACATCCTTCCCGGTCCCGGCGACGATCGTCTCGCGATCGCCCGCGCGATGGGTTTCCCCGACGACGCCAGTTTCATGACGGTGCTCGATGAGCATCGCGAATTTGTTGCCGCGCAGTTCGACGAGATTTTCGCGGACAAGGCGGGCGGTAACGGACAGAAGGGGGGGAAGACGGCGTCGTCCGGCGCGGGCGACTGCGAGTGCCCGCCGGAGCTGTGGAGTGAATGTCTGGCCGATGAGGCGCAGACGGGCGATCTCGGCAATCAACTCTCGCGCCTCGGTTTCCAGGACCCCGAAGGGGCGCTCGATCGCCTGCGTGCGGTGTGGACGTCGTCGCGCTACAAGGCGCTGGGCGAGGTCAGCCGGCGGCGCTTCGATCAACTCGTGCAGCGCGCCGTGGAAGGGGCGGTGGGCACGGGCGAAGCCGATGCCGACGCCGTGCTGGGGCGCATGCTCGATCTGCTCTCGACGATCAGCCGGCGCAGTTCGTATCTCGCGCTCCTGACCGAGTATCCGCGCGCGCTGGAGCGTGTGGTCAAAGTGCTGGCCGGATCGCGCTGGGCGGCGGGCTACCTGATCAGTCACCCGCAATTGCTCGACGAATTGCTCGACGATGAAGCCCTCGCGGCGCCGTTCGACTGGCCGTCCTTCAAGACGCAATTGCTGCTGAGTCTGAATTCGGCCGGGGCGGTGGGCAACGTTGAAGTGCAAATGGACATTCTGCGGCGCGCGCATCACGCCGAGGTGTTTCGCATTCTGCTGCTCGATTTGCAGGGCACGCTGTCGGTCGAGGCGATCGGCGACCGTCTCTCGGAACTGGCGGACATCATCGTCGACGTAACGATCTCGACCGTCTGGCCGCACGTGGCGACGCGCCACCGCGAGGTGCCGCGTTTCTCGGTCATCGCCTACGGCAAGCTGGGCGGCAAGGAACTGGGCTATGCGTCCGACCTCGACCTGATCTTCCTCTACGACGATGACGACGAGCGCGCGCCGGACGCCTATGCCGCGCTGGCTCGCCGCTTCGTGACGTGGCTCACCACGCACACGGGCGCGGGCATGCTGTTCGACGTCGATCTGCGGCTGCGCCCCAACGGCTTGTCGGGCCTGCTGGTGACGAACATCGAGAGCTTTCGCCAGTATCAGTTCCGCGAAGGCAACGCCAATACTGCCTGGGTCTGGGAGCATCAGGCGCTCACGCGGGCGCGCTTTTGCGCCGGTGACGAGACGATCGGTGCCGCGTTCGAGAACATCCGGGCGCAGGTGCTCGCCGCGCCGCGCGAGGCGTTGCCGCTCGCGCAGGAAATCGTGGCGATGCGACGCAAGGTGCTCGACGGGCATCCGAACCCGGGCAAGCTCTTCGATCTGAAGCACGACCGCGGTGGCATGGTCGACATCGAGTTCACGGTGCAGTACCTCGTGTTGCTGCATTCGGGAGCGCATCCGTCGCTGCTGCGCAATGCGGGCAACATCGCGCTACTGCGCGAGTCGGCGCAACTCGGTCTGATCGATGCGAAGCTTGCCGACGATGCCGCAGCCGCTTATCGGACGTATCGCAAGCGTCAGCACAAGTTGCGGCTCGATGGCGTGGAGGCGGCGCGCGTGCCGGCAGCGGATGTCGAGGCCGAACGCGAAGCCGTCATGGCGCTGTGGTATTCGGTGTTTTCAGACGCAGGAACGGTCTGACGCGTTGGAGACCCGTTCGGCGCGGGATACGGGCGGTCGATGATCCGCCGCCCGTGACGTCGCGTTTGCGGCGCAGGCAACGCGCCTTACCTTATGGGTCCACGTGAGCCCATAAGCGTCCATAAGGGGGCAAGAAGACGCTTAAAGCGCGAGCATTTCTCGCGCGTGCTTGCGCGTCGTCGCGGTAATCTCTACGCCGCCGAGCATCCGCGCAATCTCCTCGACGCGCTCCGTGCGGCCGAGCGGTTCGATTTCACTCATCGTCGTATCGCCATCGCTGCGCTTCTTCACGCGCAGATGCTGATGGCCGAGGGCTGCGACCTGCGGCAAGTGGGTCACGCACAGCACTTGCCGTCCCTGACCCAGTTCGCGCAGCAGACGGCCGACGACTTCCGCGACGGCGCCGCCAATGCCGGAATCCACTTCGTCGAAAATCAGCGTCGGCGTGAGGCTCGCGCTGCTCGCGATCACCTGCAAGGCGAGGCTGATGCGCGCCAGTTCGCCGCCCGACGCCACCTTGGCGAGCGGCCGCGTCGGCACCCCCGGATGGCCGGCGACGAGAAATTCCACCGTCTCCAGGCCGAACGACTGCGGCTCGGGCGTCGGGCTCAGGGTGACGTCGAAGCGTCCGCCCGGCATCGAGAGGTCTTGCATGGCGCGCGTGACTTCGCGTGAGAGCGACGCCGCGGCCTTGGCGCGTGCCTTCGACAACGCCTTGGCCAACGCGAGATAGGCCGCGTGGGCGGCCTCGGCAGCCGCTTGCATGGCGGCCGTGTCTTGCGAGGCCGTCAGTTCTTCGAGCTGAGCGCGTCGTGCGGCATGCTCGGCAGGCAGTTGCTCGGGCGGGACGCGGAATTTGCGTGCCGCCGAATGCAGCGCGTCGAGCCGTTGTTCCACCACGGCGAGACGTTCCGGATCGAGATCGACGCGCTGCGCGTAGTGCGTGAGCGAGTGAACGGCTTCGCGCAGTTGAATCTCGGCCGGCTCCAGTGCGGCCAGCGTGTCGGCAAGGCCCGCATCGATCTCGGCCAGTTCACGAATCTGATGCACCACGTGGCCCAGCGACGGGACGATGGCGCCGTCGGCTTCCGCGAGCGTGTCGAGCGCGCCCTGCACGCCATTGATGAGGCTGGCGGCGTGCGAGAGCCGGCGATGCTCGGCGCTTACGTCATCCCATTCCCCTTCCTGCGGATTGAGCTTGTCGAGTTCCGACGTCTGCCATTCGAGGCGTTCGCGCTCCAGTTGCAACTCGCGATCGCGCCCGTGCGCTTCCTCACACCGTTTGACGAGACGGCGCCACTCCTTGTGCGCCGCTGCCGTATCCGCCGCGAGCTGCGTGGCGCCGGCATGCGAGTCGAGCAAACGGCGCTGCGCGTCGGGACGCAGCAGTTGCTGATGCGCATGCTGCCCGTGAATGTCGACGAGCATCTCGCCGAGTTCGCGCAACTGGGTGAGTGTGGCGGGCGTGCCGTTGATGAAGGCGCGCGAGCGTCCGCCCGAGTCGAGCACGCGGCGCAGCAGCACGCCGCCGTGCTCTTCGAGCGTGAGCGCCTGCGCCTGCAACCAGGCTTCGAGGTCAGGACGGGCTTCGGCGTCGGCGGCGAACTCAGCGGTGATGTCGGCGCGCGTCTGGCCGTTGCGCACCATGCTGGGGTCGCCGCGCTCGCCCATTGCCAGCGCCAGCGCGTCGATCAGAATCGATTTGCCCGCGCCGGTCTCGCCCGAGAAGACGGTGAAACCGGCGGAGAATTCGAGGTCGAGACGATCGACGATCACGAAATCGCGAATCGAGAGACTGCGTAGCATGGGATGTCGGGGCAGGCGTGAGGTCAGTTCTGCGGCGTATCTTCGTCGGAGATATGCTCGTTCCAGTGCAACTTGCGGCGCAGCGTGGCGTAGTAGTTGTAGCCGACCGGATGCAGGAACGTCACCTGATGCTCCGAGCGGTTCACCAGAATCTGGTCGCCCTGACGCAGTTCGGCAAACGATTGCATGTCGAAGTTGGCGCCGACTTCTCGCCCGCGGGTGATCGTAATGACGATGTCGCTCGAGTCCGGCAGCACGATCGGGCGGTTCGAGAGCGCGTGCGGGGCGATCGGCACGAGCACCAGGCCGCCAAGGCGCGGATGCAGGATCGGGCCGGTGGCCGAGAGCGCATACGCGGTCGAACCGGTGGGTGTGGCGACGATCAGGCCGTCCGAGCGCTGCTTGTACATGAAGCGGCCGTCGACGTCCACGCGCAGCTCGACCATGCCCGAGATGCCCGAGCGGTTCACGACCACGTCGTTGAACGCGAGCGTCTCGAAGAGCGTCTGGCCGTCGCGCTCGATGCGCGCCGCCAGCAGCGTGCGCTGCTCGGCTTCGAAATGCCCTTCGAGCATGGCCGGCACGACCTGCCGCATCTCGTCGAGCGGAATATCGGTGATGAAACCGACGCGTCCGTGGTTCACGCCAATGAGCGGTACCTTCGACGCCGCAAGCTGACGGCCCACGCCAAGCATCGTGCCGTCGCCGCCGACGACCACGGCCACATCGACCTGCGTGGCGATTTCCTGGATATCGAGAGGGCGGTACGGATCGGCGGCGGCACCGATGTTGAGCGCCGTATCGCGCTCGAAGACGACGTGATGCCCTCGCTGGGCAATGCATGCCGCCAGCGTGAGCAATGGTTCGGCAACGCCGTCGGCATGGTATTTCCCGACGAGCGCCACGGTCTTGAAAGGGCTCCCTGTTTTCATGCCGCCATTACACCATAAGTCGATGACAGCAACCATCGGCATGCACCGTGTGGTGCGGTACTCGCCTTGGGGTTCGCCGCACGCCGCGTACGTACATTTCGCGTTACAATTTTTGCCATGCTAGATCAACGTGCGCAAACTCTCCTCAAAACCCTGATCGAACGGTACATCGAAGATGGCCAGCCGGTCGGTTCGCGCACGCTTTCCCGTTACTCGGGGCTCGACCTGTCATCGGCGACGATCCGCAACGTGATGGCGGATCTGGAGGCGCTCGGTTTCGTGTCCAGCCCGCACACGTCTGCCGGGAGAGTGCCCACGCCGCGAGCCTACCGTCTGTTCGTCGACACGATGTTGTCGGTGCGTCCCCTTGAAGAGGCCGCCAACCAACTCGCGTCTCACGTGCAGGCCCGGTTGCAGCCCGCAGGACCGCAGCAACTGGTCGCCTCGGCGGCGCAGGTGCTCTCGAACCTCTCGCAGTTCGCAGGCGTGGTGCTCACGCCGCGTCGCAGCCAGATCTTCCGGCAAATCGAATTCCTGCGGCTGTCCGACAAGCGCGTGCTGCTCATCATCGTCACCCCCGACGGCGATGTGCAAAACCGCATCATCCTGACGGAAAAGGACTATTCGCCGGCGCAACTGGTCGAGGCGGCGAATTATCTGAACGCCCACTTCGGCGGCCAGAGTTTCGACGATGTGCGCGCTTACTTGCGCGGTGAGCTCGACGCCCTGCGCTCCGATATGAGCGCTCTGATGCAGGCCGCCGTTCAGGCGGGCAGCGACGCCATGGCCGACAACACGCGCGAGAGCGTGCTGATTTCGGGCGAGCGCAATCTGATGGGCGTGGAAGATCTGTCATCGAACATGGAGCGGCTGCGCCGGCTGTTCGACGTGTTCGAATCCAAGACCGGCCTGCTGCAACTGCTCGACGTGTCGAGCCGCGCACAGGGCGTGCAGATCTTCATCGGCGGCGAGTCGAGCCTTGTGCCGATCGAAGAGATGACCGTCGTCACGGCGCCGTACGAAGTCGACGGCGAAGTCGTCGGCACGCTGGGGGTGATCGGTCCGACGCGCATGGCCTACGAGCGCGTGATTCCGATCGTCGATATCACGGCCAAGCTGCTCTCCAACGCGCTCAGCCAGCATTGAGCGGCGCGCCATCGTTGCCGCCGCTTCCGGTTACATCCCCGTAGCATTCCTTTACACGCTGTCACACACGGCCGGTGCGAAGTGGGATTACGCTCGAAGCGTCACTTGTGGCGACGTCGCGCTTCACGACGCTCGCCAAAGGATTCGGACAGAACAACGAGGTGACGCGACCCGCGAAACCGATGGCGCGTGAACCGGATGGGCCCGGAGTGTTTATGAAATCCCTCATTTCCTGGCGGACGATGGTCCGCCATCTCGGCGTCGGGCTTGCGCTCGGGGCCTTGGGCGTGGCGAGTGTTCCCGCGCTGGCGCAGGCGCAGAGCGCCGATCCCCCGGGCCGCGTGGCCCGTCTGAACGAATTCGACGGCACCGTCACCTACGCCCCGGCCGGCACGAGCGACTGGCGCTACGCCGACCGCAACCGGCCGCTGACCACCGGCGACGCCGTCTGGGTCGATCGCAACAGCCGCGCCGAGATGCACGTGGGCGGCACGGCGATCCGCCTGGGCGCGTCCACGAGCGTCGCGCTGTCCGCGGTCACCGACCAGAATGTGCAACTGAACGTAACGCAGGGCACGGTCGGTCTGCGCCTGCGCACCTTCGATCCGAACCAGCCTTACGAAATCGACACGCCCAATCTGGCGTTCGTCCCGCAACAGGCGGGTGAGTATCGTGTCGACGTCGATCCGAACGGCGTGACGACGGTGAGCGTCTGGCACGGTGCCGCCACGGTCTACGGGCAGGGCGCCTCGGTGCCGCTGCAACAGGGGCAACGCGTGGCGTTCGTCGGTCAGAACCTGACACAGCAGCCTGCCGGCCCGCTCGTGGCCGATGCGTTCGACCAATGGGTGCGCCAGCGCGACGCGCGCGAAGACGCCTCCGTCTCCGCACGCTATGTGCCGCGCGACATGACCGGCTTCGAGAGCCTGGACGACTACGGTTCGTGGCAGGAAACGCCGAGCTACGGCGCGGTGTGGGTGCCGTCGAACATGCCCTCGGGCTGGGCGCCGTATCGCACCGGCCACTGGGTCTGGGTCGACCCGTGGGGCTGGACGTGGGTCGATGACGCGCCGTGGGGCTTCGCGCCTTATCACTACGGTCGCTGGGCCTATGTCGACGCGCGCTGGTGCTGGGTGCCGGGGCCGGCCGCCGTGCGTCCCGTCTACGCCCCGGCGCTGGTCGGCTGGGTGAGCGGCAACAGCGGCGGGAATCAGTGGGGCATCTCGTTGGCGGCGGGCGGTGTGGGACTCGCCTGGTTCGCGCTCGGCCCGCATGATCCGTACCGTCCGGCGTACCGCGCGAGTTCGTCTTACATCACCAACATCAATCGGTCGACGGTGATCCAGACGACCAACATCACGAACATCAACGTCAACAACGTGTACGTGAACCGTAACGTGCGCGGCGCGGTGTCGACGATGCCTGCACAAGCCTTCGTGCAGGGCCGCAGCGTGGGCGCCCCGGTCGCGTTGGCCGCGCCGCGCGCCGGACAGACGTGGCGCGTGGCCAATACGCCGGGCGTCGCACCGGTGCAGCAGAGCGTGTTCGGCAACAGCCGCCCCGCGGCGGGTGCGCCGCCTGCGGGCGTGTTCAACCGGCAGGTGCTCGCCACGCGTGCGCCGGCGGCCCGCGCGATGCCGTCGCGTGAACTGACGAGCACGCTGCACCCGGTGCCGAATGCTGGCGGCGCGCCGCTGGTTTTCGGACAGAACGCACAACCAGTTCAGAACGCGAGGCCCGGTGCCCCGAACCCGCAAGCACGCGTACAACCGCGCGTGACGGTCGTCGGCACGCATGGGCCGGTCGGTGCGCCGATCGGCGGGCATGGGGCGGCACCCGCCCAGCCGGCGCTCGGCGCCACGGGGACCTTGGGTGCCACAGCGGTGCACGGCGCGTTGCCGTCGACCGGCGCCGTTGCGCCGATGCATGGCGCGCCGGGGGTGCCGGGTCAGCCTGGGGTGCCGGGTGTCGCGGGGCGTCCGGGCGTGCCGGGGGAAGCAGGAGTGCCAGGAGTGCCAGGAGTGCCCGGGGTTCCGGGAGAGCCGGGACGTGGCGTTTATCAGAATCGTCCGGGGCAACCCGCGCCGCAGGCCCACGAGGCCGTGCGCGGTGGGCAGGTCGCGCCGTCTGGGGTGCCACATCCCCCGGGCATGAATGCGTCGGGCCAGCCCGCCGGGCGCGGCGAAGCTGCGCAGGCGGTGGTGCCGCAGCCGGGACACGACGCGGCACAACGCGATATGCAGGTGCGTCGCCCCTCGCCGCAAGGCCCGGCGGCTTCGCCGGAAACGCGAAACGAGCCGGCGCCGCAACGCGCGCAACCTGAAGCGTCCGAGCCGGCGCGCCGAGCGCAGCAATGGCAGTCGCATGGGCAGTCGCAGCCGCAGCAGCAACCTCAGCAGCAAGCGCCGCAACCGCGCCCGCAGCCTCAGGAACGTGCGCAGCCGCGTCCGGAGCCGCAGGTCGAGCGGCCGCAAGCGGCCCCGAGACCGCAGCCGCAGCCAGAGCGTCAGCAGGCCGCGCCTCATCCGCAACCGCAGGAGCATCCGCATCCGCAACCTGCACCGCGTGAGAACAAGCCGGAAGGCGCGCGTGCTCCGTCGCACGAGGCGGAGCACCCGAGCGCCGCGCATCATCCGGCCAAAGACGACGATCATCCGCACGGCTGATCGTCGAGCGGATTGCCCGGCCCTTCGTCATTTCGTGACGTCGTCACGTCGTCACGTCGTCACGTCGTCAGCCGAGGTTGACGCAGGGCCGGGCAGAGCAGGGGACGCACGCGGCGCACGCCGGATTTGCGCCGCGTTTGCGGTAAAGTACGGTTCATGCGCTTCGATCCTGAACCTATTTCGCATGGCCAGTCCGGCAAGACTGCCGTTCTGCTGATCAACCTTGGCACGCCTGACGAGCCGCGTCCCGCGGCCGTGCGTCGCTATCTGCGCGAGTTCCTGTCGGACCCTCGCGTCGTGGAGATTCCCCCGCTGGTGTGGCAGCCGTTGCTGCGGCTGGTGATTCTGCCGTTCCGCTCACGTCAGTCCGCGCAAAAATATGCGACGGTCTGGACCCGTGAGGGCTCCCCGCTCAAAGTGAACACCGAGCATCAGACGAACGCCTTGCGCGCCTTGCTGCATGCCAACGACTACGACGTGGTCGTCGACTACGCCATGCGCTACGGCAACCCGTCGATTCCCGAGCGCATTCGCGCGCTGCGGCAAAACGGCGTGGAACGCATCCTCGTCCTGCCGCTTTATCCGCAGTATTCGAGCAGCACGACGGCCACGGCCAGCGACGCCGTATTCCGGGTGCTTGGCCGACTGCGCAATCAGCCCGATGTGCGCACGGTGCGCGACTATCACGATCATCCCGCGTATATCGAGGCGCTGCGTCAGCAGGTCGAGGGCTATTGGCAGCAGCACGGCAGGCCGGATTTCGCGGCCGGCGAACGGCTGTTGCTGAGCTTTCACGGCGTGCCGCGCCGCACGCTCGATCTGGGCGATCCGTACCACGATCAGTGCGTGAAGACGGCACGCTTGC
>NZ_JAELTP010000919.1 GCF_016428915.1 Pandoraea sp. ASV26 | reverse complement strand
GAGGAGACGATGCTGTCTGTTCGCTTCGACCGCCTGCTAGACGTTGAGCGTAGCGATGGTTCTTTGGATCTCCCGCGGTGGGAGGATTGACGGTCCGGGACGACAACGACGGGAATCCCGCCCTGATTCCATACCTCGCGCCTCGCTTTGCCGGTAATTAACGGAGAAGGAAATTCGTTTGATTTGGGCCTATCATTTTGGCGCTGCTGCTCACCAACTTTCGGGGTCGTCTTGGGTACAATCGTGGGTTGGGGTAAGCGCTTATGACCTTCTAAGGAGTCGCTCTCTGAAGACTTTGGCTCTCCTTCGTCACTAGGACCACGTAGTACTCGTTGCTTCTTGACATGGCGCAACGTACGTTGTCTCTGCGGCGGGCGGTCCACGAC
>NZ_JAELTP010000918.1 GCF_016428915.1 Pandoraea sp. ASV26 | reverse complement strand
CCACTGCACTCAACCTTGTCCGCGACCCTCTCGGCATTTTTATTTTTTCCGCGGGCTTCCTCGCTCTCTTGCACCCTTCGGCAGTCCCCAAGAAAAGGAACTTGGCATCTTGTACGTCAAGTCAACCAATTTCGCCTTTATTCAAGACTTTAGCCCGCGGCAGTACTATCCTTTACATTCTCGCCCGCCCTTTCCCCCGTGTCTTTGTGTGTTTTTTCTTGTACCCGTTTCATTCCCTCGACCGGCGTTTTGCTTCGATCCCGCACGCGCCGCCCGCCCGCCCCTGACGAACCCTCCCGAAGAAAGACAATTTGCAACAATCGGAAACACACCGAACCCAAAACAGAGCGGGAAAAAGAACCCCTTGTTTCTTCCAAGTCTTTGAG
>NZ_JAELTP010000917.1 GCF_016428915.1 Pandoraea sp. ASV26 | reverse complement strand
GTAGCATGTCGTTCAATGTCCGAATCTCTGCTATACCAGGCAAGAATACAAGTATAGCGTTGCCGTAGCAATTGAGGTTATCGTCCGTAGCAATATGGGCGATGAGTTGTACAATCAAGTCAAACTCGATGCGGTACTCATCGATCTGCGAGAGAGTAGCCCGAGTTTTTGCAGAATAGTTAACAAGACTTTGCGAAACATCACTTTTTGGTCCCTCCGAATCTGGTTCCCCAACCAGGTCATCTAGGTCCACCATTTTATCACCTGCAGAATTAGGCGCATTGTAGTCAGTGAGCTCGATGGCGTCTTCGAGATAGCGGACTTCCACTGGGTAAGTTCTGCCTGGCACATTCAGGATGGGTGCATTTCCGAGGTACGCCGAGAAC
>NZ_JAELTP010000916.1 GCF_016428915.1 Pandoraea sp. ASV26 | reverse complement strand
GATCTCGACATTACTCAGACACCGGAACAGGAGAAGCCCAGCCCACCGAGCGAGAAGGGCAGCGACAACCTCGGCGGCGCGCAGGCCTGCTCGCTTTGCAACCTCACCTTTACAAACGTCCTCGATCAGCGTGGCCATCTGAAATCCGACCTACACAACTACAACCTCAAGCAGAAAGTACGCGGTAAAGCACCCTTATCCGAGGAAGAGTTTGAGAAGCTGGTAGAGAACTTGGACGAGTCGCTCTCCGGCTCCGACTCTTCCGACGAAGACGAAGACGAAGACGACACGGGCCGCGACGAGACGACTCTTACCGCGCTGCTGAAGCGACAGGCCAAGATTGCAGATAAGCAGAATAGCGGTGGAAACGACGACGAGTCACCACC
>NZ_JAELTP010000915.1 GCF_016428915.1 Pandoraea sp. ASV26 | reverse complement strand
CGACTACGCCAACGCTCGTCCTGCTGAGGCTAACCCTCAGAACCGGGCCGCCGACCGCGCCCAGAAACACGGTGACACTGTCAGCCCTGAGAGCGAGACTCTTTTTGTTGGTACCTTGCCCTTCGACAGCGACCAGGACGCCGTCCACGAGTTCTTCTCCGAGGTTAGCGAAGTTGCCAGCGTTCGTCTGCCAACTGATCCGTAAGTTCTACGTGCCATAACTTGTGCCTACGCATGCGTTCTAACAGTATGATAGTGAATCTGGTAACCTCAAGGGCTTCGGTTATGTTACATTCAACTCCATTGACGACGCCAAGGCTGTGTTCAACGCCAAGAACGGCGCTCCTATCGGCAATGGCAGAATGTCCCGCAGCGTCCGCCTGGAC
>NZ_JAELTP010000914.1 GCF_016428915.1 Pandoraea sp. ASV26 | reverse complement strand
AGATATGTCAATGCTCTCGCTTCATCACTAGCTTGCTTTGGCTTACGTTTCGAGGGCATCGCCCTGGATTACCTCCACATTCTCAATGTCGTTCTTCTTGAAAAGTTCTCTTGCAGCACTCGCATATTCTTCCGAAAACTCGAGCGTCACAACATGTCCGTCTTTCCCCACGGCATGTGCCCAGGCAAGGGACGAATACCCAATAAAAGTTCCAATCTCCAGTATGCGCTTGGCACCAACAATGCGGGCCATGAAGATGTTGAACTGCGCCTGATTATTGGATATGATGTAGTGGCTGCGAGGATGGTTGGCAACAATCCAAGCGTGGTAGTCGGTGATGTGCTTAGGGAGTGTTGTCGAGTGAGCGCCAGCATAGTCTACAACAT
>NZ_JAELTP010000913.1 GCF_016428915.1 Pandoraea sp. ASV26 | reverse complement strand
GACTGTGTCAATGTCTGAATGCAGATGGGCTTAACGTATTAATATCTTGATCAAAGATGGAGTAGCCATTCATCCCTTGGAGTGGTTCCCCACGCCACCGTCGTTGGAGCTCTAACCGCCAAACCTGACAAGTCATTATGCAAAATAACGCAGTTGCCTGGAATTGGGCGTATGTGACTTGGGAAAAGTCGCTATGTGACGTATTGTTATCGATACTGAATCGGGCTAGATTCGCTACAGTATTGAAGCACGCCTTCTTTTGCTAACAACAACATCACTCCCCGCATGCGGTCCCCGAGATGGCGACCACCGTGTAGTCTAAAACCTTTTGTCTGCCCTTCAACCTCATCATGCCTAATATGTAACCTCCTTCTCCGTGTTTCACC
>NZ_JAELTP010000912.1 GCF_016428915.1 Pandoraea sp. ASV26 | reverse complement strand
ATACCAAGAAGTTCTGACGTGAGATAATACACTGAGATTATCCAAGTTTACATGGTGATACAACCTAATCAAGCTGCGATGCAAATATGATCTCGTGCAGCTTCTCCCCATCTTTGGGGTAAAGTGCTACTGTCAGCGCAGTCATCTTTATCTGCGGTGCCCGTAGGCTTTCTATCAGAGCGCGGCCAGTGTAAGCGCATATGAGAATAAGCACTATAGTTTTATAAAAGGGAATCATCAACTTCCGTCATTTCATAAATAACAACAGACTTGCGCTTTTAGATTCCATGTTTTTCTGATGATGGCGGAGTAGTGAATACGTGCGATGCATGGAAAGGGTTTATTGACAATAGTTCAGCCGAGAGGCAGTCTCATTGGCCATGTTA
>NZ_JAELTP010000911.1 GCF_016428915.1 Pandoraea sp. ASV26 | reverse complement strand
CCCCCCCCCCCCCCCCCCCCCCCCCCCCCCCCCCCCCCCCCCCCCCCCCCCCCCCCCCCACTTTTTTCCAGCAGCAGACGGCATACGAGATACACAATATCGTCTCGTGGGCTCGGAGATGTGCCCACGCCCCCCTCCTCAATTTTTTCTTTCTCTTCTCCTTGTCGTACGTACATACGCTAGCTACTTTGCCTCGTCTTCATGAATAATGTTACACAGCGCCGCAACAGCACCCTTTTTCCCCCCTGTGTCTGTCTCTTATACACATCTGACGCTGCCGACGAACCGTGTGGTGTGTATATATAGGTGGGGGGGGGAGGAATGAGAAAGGGGGGGGGGGGGGGGGGGGGGGGGGGGGGGGGGGGGGGGGGGGGGGGGGGGGGGGG
>NZ_JAELTP010000910.1 GCF_016428915.1 Pandoraea sp. ASV26 | reverse complement strand
CCCATCCATCCATCCCACCCACTCCGGCACTCATCATCGATTGCCCAGAAGAGAGAGCTCCCGTCTCCACCATGTGCACCACTCTGCCGCATTCGGCACATTGGTCGCGACGAGCAAAAAGCTTCTGCTCTACGGGAGGTACGGATTATGGAGAAATCATTGGAGAAATCGCATTACGAGGACAGTAGCGAGTAGTCGTACGTCGTAGACGACAGGAGAGATAATTATGGCAAAAAAAAAAAGAAGAAGAAAATACCAGGGCAAAATATACTCTCAAATACGAGAATAAAAATAGCAAGCCCAATCCCTAGTAATACAGTCAAATCCGATCTCGTGACAGCAAACAATTCAACATTCCTCGGCTCGCCGTCGCGTCTCAACTGCAC
>NZ_JAELTP010000095.1 GCF_016428915.1 Pandoraea sp. ASV26 | reverse complement strand
CGGAATCCAGCTATCGGGCGCTTGCGAGATGCCGAACTCCAGTTCGTCCTGCACGGCGACCATCGTCATGGGCTGACGCAGGTAGTACGGCATCGTGTGGTCGAGCGTGCCGACCGAGTAGAACGGCGTGTCCGGTCCGAGGCGATCCATTTCCGCACGCACCGCAGGCACCAGATCGATCCCCGAACTCGCGCGTCCGAAGGCTTCATGCCCCGTGCCGCCGATCATCGTGAAGGCCAGCCACGTGCCGGCAAACGCGATGAGCGCCTGCTTGGTGCTGCGCTTGCTCAGCCAGCGGGTAATGCCGATGCCGATCAACCCCACAATGCTTGCCGCGTACAGGTAGTAAGAGAAGGCGCGATAGGCTTCCACCGGATTGCGGCTATCCGAGTGATGCGAGAGGAAGACCAGACACGTCACGATCGTGGCGACGAACAGCACGGCCGACACGACGAGATGCTTGCGCAGCGACTCGCGCGAAATTCCCGCGATACCCAGTCCGATGAGCAGTGCGATGGCCGGCGCGACCGGCAGCACGTACGAAATCAGCTTCGAGTGCGACGCCGAGAAGAAGCAGAAGATGAAAACGGTCCAGACCACGATCATCAGCACCGGGCGGAAGCCGTTGGCCTGACGGGGCACGGCACGCGACGCCGAAAAGACGCGCGGAATCATCGACAGCCACGGCAGGAAGCCGACAACGAGCACCGGCACGAAATACCAGAGTGCGCCGGGGCGATGGTGATCCGGCTTCAGGAAGCGGTTGAAGTGCTCGTTGATGAAGAAGAAGTCGAAGAACGACGGGTTGCGCGCCATCACGGCGGCGAACCACGGCACGGTCACGGCGAGCAGCACGATCAGCCCGCTCACGATGTGCAGACGCTTCCACAGGGCCCAGTCGCGCGAAATCAGCGTGTAGATCACCAGCACGGCACCCGGCAGCACCACGCCGATCAGCCCCTTGCTCAGGATCGACAGCCCCATCGCCGCCCAGCACAGCCACATCCAGTGACGCGTTTGCGTGTCGCTCAGGCCGGGGCGTTGCGCGAGCAGCAGCGAGCACAGCACCACGGCCATCATGAACGACAGGCCCATGTCGAGCACGTTGAAGTGACCGAGCAGGTTCCACAGCGGGGCGCTCGCCAGCGTCAGTGCGGCGAAGAAGCCTGCGCGCGCGCCGAACAGGCGACGGCCGGTGTAGCCCACGAGCAGCACGCCGCCGAAACCGGTCAGCGCGGTCCACAGGCGGGCCTGCCAGTCGCCGAGACCGAAGATCATGAACGTCAGCGCGTTCATCCAGGTCTGGAGGGGCGGCTTCTCGAAGTAGAGGTAGCCGTTATAGCGCGGCGTGACCCAGTCGCCCGTGGCCAGCATTTCGCGCGCCATCTCGGCGTAGCGGCCTTCGTCGCTCGGAATCAGATGGCGAAGGTTCAATACGCCAAACCAGACCAGTGCGAATACGGCGAGCAGCCAGAGCAGGGCGGCGGGAGAGATCGGCCAGGGTTCCAACCCTGCGTCACGTTGAGGACGTGTGGACATGAATGCGAGGCTTCCGGTCTTGATGAATGAGGTAAATGTGGTGAATCCTGAGAACGACGATCAGGGGTGTGTGCCGGGTGCGACGTCCGGGTTGGGCAGTGTGACACGCACGTGAAGACCGCGCGGCGGTGTCAGGCTTGCATCTTTCAGATTCACCCGGCCGCCCAGGCGGTCGACGATCGCGCGAACAATGGCCAGGCCCAGTCCGGTGCCTTCGCCGCCATGCTCGCGCGATTCACGTTGCTCGCTCGCGCGGTAGAACGCATCGAACACGCGCTCGCGCTTGTCGGCGTCGATCCCGGGGCCCGAGTCGATCACGTCAATGGCCACGTCGGCACCCGTGGCTGACAGTCGTACCGAGACGGTGCCTCCCGCAGGGGTATAACGCACGGCGTTGCCGACAAGATTACTCAGCAGCGTGACGATATCGCGTTTCGACCCCGTCACCCGCAGGCTGGAGCGTCCGGGCACGTTCGAGGACGCATCGACCAGATCGAGCACGATCTGCTTGCGGTCTGCCAGCACGAATACGTCTTCCAGCGCTTCATGCACGGCGGGCAACAGCATGAGCGGCGTCGCCGCGACCGTCGGTGCGCTCTGGGCTCTGGCGAGCGTGAGCAATTGTTCGAGCAGCGTGCGCGTGCGTTGCAACCCGCTCTTGAGCTTGGTGAGACGGTTGCGCGTCTCGGGGTCGAGCGCTGCCGGGGCAAGCGCCCGCTCGAGATTCTCGGACTGGATCACCAGCGCCGTCACCGGCGAGCGCAATTCGTGGGCCGCATCGGCGACGAACCGGTGTTGCTCGTCGAGCGCCTTGGCCAGCCGGGCGAGCAAGCGATTGATCGATACGATGAACGGCTCGATTTCCGTAGGGGCGTCCCGCGTTTCGAGGGCGTGCAGATCGGTATCGCGCCGGGTATCGACTTCGTCGGCCAAACGCTGCACCGGTCGCCACGCGCGCCGAACCGTCCACACGATGGCGCAGATCAGCAGCGGTACGAGCACGACGAACGGCAGTGCGGTGCGCAGACCGCTGTTACGGGCGATCTCGTTGCGGCCTTCCGTTGGCTGAGCGACCACGATGCGCAATTCCGGGCCGATGGTGCGCACGAACGCGCGCCATGTGTGGTCGCCGGTGTTGACCGTGTGAAAACCATCGGCCAGCGTGACCGGGAACGTGCCGCCGAGCCGCTGAACCGTGAGGCGGTAGTCGTGATCCTGGATCGGCAGGCCGTGCATGGCGCTGTCGGCAGCGGCGAGATTGCGCGTATCGACGAGCGCCGCCAGTTGCAGAAGTTGGTCGTCCTGAAAGCGGTACGCCTCGCGAAAGGCCGCCCAGTAGGACACGAAGCCCGCGACAATGGCCAGTCCCAGCGCGCAGGCCGAGAGCGTGACCACCAGTCGGGACTGAAGCGAGCGCATCATGCCTTGGGCACCAGCCAGCCTGCGCCACGGATATTACGGATCACGTCGGCGCCGAGCTTCTTGCGGATCGAATGGATCAGAAAGTCGATCATGTTGCTCTCGATCTCTTCGCCCCATCCGTACAGGCGATGTTCCAGCGCGTCGCGCGAGAGGATCGTGCCCGGGCGCAGCATCAGGGCGTGCAGCAGCGCGTATTCACGTGCCGAGAGCACGCAACTGTTCTCACCGTAGCTCGCCTGATGGGTCGCAGGGTCGAGCACGAGCGCGCCGTTGGTCAACACCGGCACTGCAACGCCCGCCTGACGTCGGATCACGGCGCGCATGCGCGCGAGCAGTTCACCGACTTCGAACGGCTTCACGACGAAGTCGTCGGCCCCGAGATCGAGGCCCTGAATGATGTCTTCTGCGCCATCGCGGGCCGTCACGACGATGATCGGCGTGCGTCCCCCCGCACCGCGATGGGCGCGCAGCACCTCCCAGCCGTCGCGCCCGGGCAAGCCGAGGTCGAGCAGCATGAGGTCGTAGGCGTGGGCGGCCAGCGCTGCGAGCGCGGCGTCGCCGTCGCGGCACCAGTCGGCCGCATACGAGGCGTCCTTGAGCGCCTGCATCATGGCCTCACCGATCATGGTGTCGTCTTCTACGAGCAATATCCGCATGGTTTTCCGAACACTTTCCGGCGCCGTTGCGAAGGCGCACACCCAATACCCTGCCAGTCACCGAGGATGGCACGGGCGCACGATAGCGCGCGAAACTTAGGAGAAACTTAGTGTGCGGCGACGCGTGCTCGCGCGACTATGCCATGTAAAGCCACTGTGAATCAACGAGTTAGCAAGCTTTTTTCATGTGATGCTGCCAAAGGCTTGCGATGCCAGACGTCGATTGGGAGAAAGCGGATGTCAGGTGGCGGTGCCTTCGCGTTGGATTTGACGCGGGGGATGAGGTGCAGGCAGCCCGCAGGCGTGCATGGGGCAGGGCTGAGGCAGGAACGAGGCAGGCGTGATGCGACACCAAGCCGGCGGGCCAGCGATGGCCGGCGCGTCGGCTTGGCGCGATGACACACGGTGGCAGACCTGTCGAAGCCGCGCACCGGGCAGACGCTTACTGTGCGCGCAGCGTCTTCGCGGCGGCCACCATGTTTTGCAGCGCCGGGATGACTTCGGCCCACTGACGCGTCTTCAGGCCGCAGTCCGGGTTGACCCACAGACGCTTGGCAGGAATACGTTCGGCGGCTTTGCGCATGAGCGACACGATATGTTCTTGCGTCGGGATGTTCGGCGAGTGAATGTCGTACACGCCCGGCCCGATCTCGTTCGGGTACTGGAACGAGTCGAACGCGTCGAGCAGTTCCATATCCGATCGCGAGGTCTCGATCGTGATCACGTCGGCATCCATGTCGGCGATGGCCGCGATGATGTCGTTGAACTCCGAGTAGCACATGTGCGTGTGGATTTGCGTGTCGTCCTGCACGCCGTTCGCGGTGATGCGGAACGACTCGACTGCCCAGTCGAGGTACGTCTGCCATTGAGCGCGACGCAGCGGCAGACCTTCACGCAGGGCGGCCTCGTCGATCTGAATGACGCGCACCCCGGCACGTTCCAGATCCAGCACTTCCTCACGAATCGCCAGCGCCAACTGGAAGCACGACACCGAGCGGGGTTGATCGTCACGCACGAACGACCAGTTCAGGATCGTGACCGGCCCGGTCAGCATGCCCTTCATCGGCTTGCGGGTCAGCGACTGCGCGTACTGGATCCACTCGACGGTCATGGCCTTCGGGCGGCTGATGTCGCCGAACATGATCGGCGGCTTCACGCAACGCGAACCGTACGACTGCACCCAGCCGAACTGGCTGAAGGCGTAGCCTTCGAGCTGCTCGCCGAAGTACTCGACCATGTCGTTGCGCTCGGCTTCGCCGTGCACGAGCACGTCCAGCCCCAGGGCTTCCTGTTCGCGCACGCAGCGGGCGATCTCGGCCCGCATGGCGGCGACATAACCTGCCTGATCCAGTTCGCCGGCCTTGAACTGGCTGCGGGCGGCGCGGATCTCGGACGTTTGCGGGAACGAGCCGATCGTCGTGGTCGGGTAGCGCGGCAGGTTCAGTGCGGCGGCTTGCTTTTCGGCACGCGCCGCGTAAGGGCTCCGGCGACGGCCCAGCGACGCGTCGATCTTCGCCACGGCTGCCTTGACGGCCGGGTTGTGCACACGCGGCGACGCCCGGCGGCTCGCGATGGCCGCGGCGTTGGCAGCCAACTCGGCGCCGACAGCTTCACGGCCTTCGTTGATGGCACGCGCCAACACGTTCACTTCCGCGAGCTTTTGCTTGGCGAAGGCGAGCCACGACTTGATCTCGGCATCGAGCTTCTGCTCGCTGTCCAGATCGACCGGCACGTGCAGCAGCGAGCACGACGGCGCGACCCACAGGCGATCGCCCAGCGTCTTGGCGATGGGTTCGAGCCAGTCGAGCACAGCGCTCAGATCGGCCTTCCAGATGTTGCGTCCGTTGACCACACCCAGCGACACGACCGTGTCGGCCGGCAGTGCGGCGATGACCTTCGCGACTTCGCTCCGGGCGTTCACGGCATCCAGATGCAGGCCGTCGACCGGCAGACGGCAGGCCAGCGGCAGGTTGTCTTGCAGTTCGCCGAAGTACGTGGTGAGCAGACGCTTGACCGGCACGGCGGCGAGGGCAGCGTAAGCCGTCTCGAAGGCCTTGCGCCATTCGGCGCTCAGTTCGGTGACGAGAATCGGCTCGTCGATCTGCACCCATTCGACCCCTTGCGCGGCGAGCGTCTCGAGCAGCCTCACGTAGACCGGCAGCAGGCGCGGCAGGAGCGCCAGCTTGTCGCTGTCGTCCTTGGCCTTGCCGAGCCACAGGTACGTGAGCGGACCGATGATGACCGGCTTGGCCTTCACACCGGCGGCGCGGGCTTCGGCGAGTTGCTCGACCAGACGCGAGGCGTCGAGGTCAAAGGTCGTTGCCGCCGAGAATTCCGGGACGATGTAGTGGTAGTTCGTGTCGAACCACTTGGTCATTTCACCGGCCGCCACACCGCCGCAGCAACCGGCGTGTGCTTCAGCGCTTTGCGCCGAGCGCCCCCGGGCCACGCGGAAGGCGTTGTCCAGCGCGTCGCCATGAAAGCCTTGCACGCGCTCGGGCAGATTACCCAGCGTGAAGCTCATGTCGAGGACTTGATCGTAGAACGCGAAATCGCCGACCGGGGCCAGATCCAGTGCCGTCTGATCCTGCCAGTGACGCAGACGCAGCGAGGCACCGAGCGCCTTCAACTCGTCGCGCGACGATTGGCCCTTCCAGTACGCTTCCAGACCGAACTTCAGTTCACGCTTCGCGCCGACGCGGGGGAAACCCAGGTTATGTGTCTTTGCCATGTTCTCTAATGGCGCTTGCCGCCAGATGAATGAGACCGTGACAGCGATCATAGAGCGTTCGGTCTATGAATGAAAATGGCCTTATTTGTGATTAGCGTTAATTTTATTCATGAAGGCGCCTGACCCGTGGGCGGGTGTTAAGCGACGTAACCTTCGTGATACGCTTTGAAAACGCTTCGGCGCCCATGTGCTCAGGTCCCACTGCCTTGGTCAATATCCATGAAGAAAAGAGAATTCCTCGCGGGTGCGGTCGCGCTTGGTGCGTCGGTGCCGGTGCTGGCCAAAACGGAAAGTGCAACGGCCGCATCCGCCACGACGACGCTCGTCACGATCAGCGGCGCCATCCGGCAGCGCAATCGCGGGCCTGTCGACCCGGCGCTCGATCAGCTTTTTTATAAGCAACTCGTTCGGTTCGATGCCGCTTATGCGTTCGACTTCGGCATGCTGACGCGCCTGCCGGCGCAGACGATCCGCCCCACACTGGAATACGACGCCCGGCCGCACACGCTGCGCGGCCCGCGCCTGATCGATGTGCTCACTCAGGCGGGCGTGCCCGGCAATCCGCTCACGCAGGTGCTGCTGCGCGCCATCGACGGGTATATCGTCTCCACCACGCTTGGGCAGATTCGCGAGTATGGGTTCCTGCTCGCGACGCATCTTGGCGACAAGCCGCTTCCGCTCGGCGGCCTTGGACCGCTGTGGGCGGTCTATGACCCGGCGCAGATCCCGTTGATGGCAGACAAGCCGCTCAGGGAGCGGTTTGCCCTTTGCCCGTGGGGCATCTATCACATTCAGGTCAACGCTGTTTCGTGAGCCGACGGACACTTAGCGCGACGTCGGGCGTGCTGCGGCGGGCTTCTGTGCTGGGGCCGGCTTGGCCGGGATCGCGAGGGGCGGCGGGTCGATGACCTGAAACGGTCCCGGTCGGCCGGGCGGTTTGATCGGATCGAGTTCGTCGACGTCCTCATGCAGGATGCGGCGGATTTCGAGAATGGCTTGCGGCGTCTCCTGCACGCTGTGGCCCGAGACGATCACGCGTTCCGACTCCGCACCGGCAAGATGGGCGCTCGTGTAGGGCACCACGCCGTCGCTCGATGCTTCCAACGGCCCTGTGGGGTTACGTCGCGCGATGATCGAGTGATATTGCACGGCGGGCGAGATCTTCAGCCCGGCGGCGGCAACCACATACGGATCGTTGTCCCGCAACTGATCGACGCTGTTCGGCACGTAGCGCGTATTGCCTTCCGAGGGGTTGTCCTCGGCACCGGTGGCGAAGTGCAGCACGTCGTCGATGCCCGAGAGCAGCGTGACGGGCAGCTTGATGAGGTTGGAGACCCAGCGTCCCAGCCGGTTGCGCGCGAAGGGCGTGCCGCGATGCGGCGCGGCAATGAAAATGGCGCGCTCGAATTGCGGCACCGGCTTGAAGTGGAACAGCGGATCGAGCCGGTCGCGAGCGCGCTCGACCTGAGCGTCGTCGAGCTGATAGTCGCGCTGGAACGCGGACCAGAGCTCGTCGTCGGCGCTCGAGACCATTAGCCGCGCGATCACGCCGCCCATACTGTGGCCGATCACTACCGCGTCGTGCGACGCCGCGGACAGGCCGTCCGGATCGAAATGCTTCAGCGTAGCGTCAAATGCACTACGGATCGCCATGGCATTCAGGAGAATCGGCGAGTTCGTCGGGTAATACACCTGCCAGACCTGAAAATGCTCGCGCAGCGTGGCGTCGCCCTGAATTTCATTCGCCAGATTCACCCAGGCCTCAGGACTGCTCGCCAGCCCGTGCAGCATGAGAATGACACGGCGTCCCGGATCGAACGGCTGCATCAGGTAGATGTGCGGACGCACGATGCCCCGATCGCGGCCGAACAAGGTTCGCAACGATTGCTCGGCAAAGCCGGAGCGCGCCAGCCACAGGCCATAGCCGGCGGTGAAGTTGCCCGCGAGCGGCACCGTCTGGCGGTTCAGCTCGACCGACGACTGACGGTAGGGGTCGTAGACGACGAGCGTCGCGACGTGGGTCGTGAGCACGTCTTCGAGCGTGGTGCCGTCGAAGCGCAGCAGCAGCGTGAGCGAAGGCGACGGCATTTCGCTGAACACCGGGCCTGCATTGGGGTCGGTGGCGCGCCGGAAGTCACGCGACGCACGGCTGTCGCGGCGATTGCGGGCGCCGCTGCTGTCCTCGTCGGGTGTGGAGTAGACGTTGTCGTTGTCAGGACCGGTCGAGGCATCGCCGCGCGGTGCCGGGGTGCGGCGCACGGCCGCCAGGGCGTCGGCGGCAGACTTGTCGTCGAGCACGGCGACCAGTTCGGCACCGAAGCCGTCCCGCCGATACGGACTGCGCAGGCCCGCGAACGACAGCGTGGAGGCGGGCAGCACCTCGCGCGGCCGGATTCGATCGTTGGCAAAGCGCACGCTGCTGGCGTCGACCGGCAGCGTCCACCCGGCGATCTGGTCCTTGCCCGTTTGCTGAACGCGACGGAAGAGGGCGACGGATAACGTCTGCACCGCGTAGTTGTAGTAGTCGCGCACCTGCGTTTGACGGTCTTCGAAGGCGCGCTCGCTCGACGGACGGTCTCCATAGAAGAGGTAGGCATAGGCGTAACGCGCCGAGCGCAGCCAGAGATCGAACTGTGCGTCGTTCCACTGCTTTTCGCCGGTGGGCGTTTGCGCGATGGCGAGTTGCATCGACATCTCGGCCATCGCCGCCAGACGCCGGTCGATGTCGATTTCCTTGGCGCGGCCCAGCGCGTCGATACAGTCGAGCGACGGCTTGGCGCAGATCGTTTCGTCGAGCCCTGCAACGCGAATCGCGTCTGCGCTCGACACGCTGAGCTTTCCCGTGGACAGGATGTCGCCGCGCTTCATGGCGATGTACTGCTCCGGGCCGAGCGAGCGGACTTCGACCATGGCACAGCCCGACAGGCCCGTCAGCCACACGGCGGCAGCGACCACCGCCGCCCGGTGGCGCCGGCATGGCCATTGGGATGCCATGGCCTGCCCGATCGCCGTGGACGTCATGGCGTCACCTTCGGATCGTCGCCGGGCACGCCCTGGCGGATCAGCGTCGAGAAGTCGGGCGAGTCGCCGGCGGCCAGTGCGCGCGCAACGAAATTGCCGCGCTCATACAACTGCGCGTAGGTGAAACCCGGCGTGAGGCCGCCCTGATCGTAGGCGTACTCGGCGAAATAGCCGGACAGCAGCAGACGGTAGTCCAGCGGCAGTCCCGGCGCGATGATGCGCGCGATCTCGAACACGATGGTCGTGCAATTGCTCGTGAGCGTGTTGTACCAGGCGGGCTCGCGGTTAAGTTCGCGCGCCCGTTCCAGATAGCCGAGGAACACGTCGCGCAACTGCCTGGGCGCAATGTTCAGGCGATACAGATAGACGGTCTCACCGCGCACGTTGCTGCGCACCCGCAGAATGTCGCGCTCGTCAGCGGCGACCAGTGTCGCTTCGAAGTCCTTGAAGAAACCGCCGACCGCCGAGAACTTCTGGCCCTGCTGCTTGCGAATCTCGATGGAGAACACGACGCGCTTGCCGTCGGAGAAGCCGAACGACACCAGCGTGTGCGCGATGGCGGGTCCCATCCAGTAGGACAGCACGAGATCGGCGCTCACGAGCTTGTCGAGATCGTATTCGCGCGTCTCCCAGCGGGGCGTGAAGTCCGTCTCGGTGCGCCATTCGAAGTTGCGCACGTTGTGCAGCGTGATGTGCGAGCCGTCCTGTTGCGCGTCGAGCCGTTGCGCGACGTCGGCGGCCCAGTGACGGTCGTTGGAGGGCTTGAGCGTGTGCCACCAGCCAAGCAGCAGGATCATCGCGATCAGGAAACCGAGCGGCCAACCCCTGAGCGGGGCGCCGGCTTGCACGCGAAACAAGGCGACGATCGCCGCGACGCCGAGCACGATCCACAGGGCGATGATGAGATACCGCACGAGCGACGGGCCGGGGCAGCGATAGGCAAGGGCCATGGCGCCCCAGGCGCATGCACCGAGCACGACGAGGGCGAGAAACGAACGCAGCACATAGAGGTACCACGCGATGTGAGGGCCGGCGAGCGCGTCGCTGGCATGAGATTGCAGTTGCACCATGATTGTCAGCCGCCCCGTACCGCCGTTGCGGTGTACGACCCATTGTTCAAGTTCAGCGCGAGAGCATACCAGCAGATGCGCTTCGGCACTGCTGACAGGCTTGCGCGGGGCGCACGTCCCGGCCCGGGCAGCATAGCGCAGGTTTAGAAGCTATTGCGAAATTAGTAAAGCATTGGCGCGAGACGCGTCCGGCAAATCAAGGCACAAGCCAAAATGAGCGGTCGACGATGGCACGCGTGAAATCGATTTCGCCACGGCAGCGCAGTTCGGCCAGCAGCGTCTCGTGGATACGTTGCCAGACACCGGCCTTCTGCCATGCAACAAGCCGTCGTCAGCAGGCTGTGCCTGAGCCGCACCCCATTTCCTGCGGAAGCAGGTTCCACGCAATGCCCGAGCGCAGCACGAACACGATGCCAGTCAGCACGGCTTTGTCCGGCGTCGGCTTGCGGCCCGCGTACTGGCGATTGCGCGGTGCCCGCGCTGGCAGCAGGGGTTCGATAAGTGACCACAGTGCGTCGACTATCAGTTCTTTGGGCATCGCTTCCTGTCAGGCAAAACAAGACAGGAAGTTAACACCAAGCCAGAAAAGTTAACAGCTCCTTAAGTTAATTTCGCAACAGTTTCTAAAGCTCCTCGACGGCCTTTAGGTCATAGACGTGTGGGGGGATGATCCGCGCCGGACGTCCAGCGTCACGTCCGAGGGGTAAAGCGACACCCCAAAGCCGAGGGATTTCGAAAACCGTTGAGCGAAGGATACGTTCGCATACCTCGTCGTTCGGTCCCTGCCCTTGACCTATCCGCGCAAAGACTTGTTGGCGACAGCGCAACTATCGACCTCAGACTGTTGCGGAGAGCGACCTACAACCGTCATCCATGCTCAAGCCACTTCAACGACCGGTTCGGAAGTTGACGAGACGCTTGAGTCCAGATTGAAGCGCCGGCCGACGGCTGTTCTTGACCCGTATCACGCGTCCTTAAAGACAATCGAAATTTTCGAACACCGATAGCCCCGACTTCTTCAAGCGATATCCCGACGAACTACTTGCACCTCCAAACTACGACTTGTAGAATCGTAGTTATTGTTTAGGCTGCTGACTGCTGTAGTTGAGCAGTGTGGGCACAAGTAACCGAAGGTTCGTATTTCGGCGAACCATCAACCACCGGAGATGAACATGTCGAAGCGTATTGTTATTGTCGGGGCCGGCTTTGCCGGTATGTGGAGTGCGCTAAGCGCGGCTAGACTGCTCGATGAGCATGGCAGAAATGACGTGGAAATCACGCTAGTTGCGCCGGATCCGCATCTGCATGTGCGCCCGCGCCTCTACGAGGAAGGGCCTGCGAACTTCAGGGCTCCGCTTAACCAACTCTTCGACGCCGTGGGTGTGAACTTCGTGCAAGGGACAGTGGAGCGCATTCACATCGAGCGTCGTGCGGTCGATGTGCTCAGCGCCGAGCAGCAGCCCTTGACGCTTGCATACGACCGCCTCGTGCTGGCGGCCGGCAGCCGCCTATACCGTCCGGCCATCCCCGGTCTGGCCGAGCACACCTTTAGCGTCGATCAGACCGACGAGGCAGTCGAGCTCGAGACGCATATCCGCGACTTGGCATTGCGGCCGGATACGCCCGCTCGCAATACAGTCGTGGTGGCAGGCGGTGGCTTCACGGGTATCGAGACGGCGGCGGAGATGCCATCACGCCTGCGCGCTGCGCTTGGCGAACAGACGGACGTCAAGGTCATCATCGTCGAGCGCAGTGAGGCACTCGGCCCCGACTTGGGGGCGGGCCCGCGTCCGGTCATCGAAGCGGCGCTGCGCGATCTCGGGGTGACGTGGAGACTGGGCGCAGGCGTAACGTCGGTCGACGCCCGCGGCGTCACGCTGGCGGATGGTCAGCGCATCGAATCAAGCACGGTGATCTGGACGGCCGGTCTGCGCGCGAGCCCGCTCACCGAGCAAATTCCTGGTCGTCGGGACGTGACCGGGCGCCTCCATGTCGATCGGAACCTCGCTGTGGTTGGGGTGACGGGTGTTTATGCGACAGGTGACGTTGCCTACGCCGTTACGGACGACGAAGGCAACCACACGATGATGTCATGTCAGCACGCGATGAACCTTGGCCGCTCAGCCGGCCATAACGTTGCTGCCGACCTGCTTGGGCTCAAGCAGATCCCATACAGTCAACCGAAGTACGTGACGTGTCTGGACCTCGGCCCGTGGGGCGCTGTCTACACCGAAGGTTGGGAACGCGAGGTGAAGCTGAAGGGCAAGGAGGCGAAACAACTGAAGCATCAGATCAATTCCGAGTGGATCTATCCTCCCCGCGCTGATCGCTCGGAGGCCTTAGCGGCTGCAGATCCGCTCCGGATAGTCGTTGCCTAAGCATTTCGTCTCGGACATGCCTGCACGCGGGAACCGTCACGACTTCCCGCATTTTTGCGTCATAGACAAGGCGGCACGACGATGAGCACCGCCGGGTCATCATCACAGACGGTCGCTGCGGCGATTAGTGGCGCGATCGGTGAACCAGTTGATAACCTGGTGCTTGTAGCTGGCGGGGGCCTTCGAAAACACACGGGCAGCGAGATCGGCAAGCGAATGCTTCTGAAGCTCCGCGCGCATGGCGCGCTCCGCCGCTTCCATCACGGCATGAATCGAACAGGTGCCACGCGTGGCCCATGCGGGCGGTTCGCCGTCGAACAATGCACACTGGGCACGCACCTCGCGACAGTCGAAGACGCGCTTGGCGCCGTCGATGGCGTCGACGACATCCTGAACCGTGATCTCTGCGGCCGGTCGTGCCAGCACGAAGCCACCGCGAACACCCTCCTTGGACTCGACGATGCCGGCCTTTGCAAGGCGTGTGAAGAGCTTGGCCGCGTAGTCGACCGGGACACCCTGCATTTCACTCAGATCGCGCACGCTTGCACCAGCCGTTGTTCCCGCTAGATACAGCAGGCAATGCAATCCGTATTCGACACCTGCGCTGATGAACGACATGACGACTGACGACTCAATATATCGGAGTTAAAAGAGTACCGTAGTATGGGCATAAAGTCATGCCTGGATGTCAGGTGACCCAGCGAACTCAGGGGCCGTTTGTTGTTCGCTTAGCCAAGAGTCGTCGAACATCGCTGAAAGTCCGATAGCAAGGGCGACGCAGTTCGGCAAGCAACATCTCGTGGATGTGTTGCCAGACACCTGCTTCTTGCCACGCGACGAGCCGTCGCCAGCAAGCTGTGCCTGAACCACATCCCATTTCTTGCGGCAGAAGGTTTCAGGCAATGCCTGAGCGCAACACGAACACGATGCCAGTCAGCACGGCGCTGTCCGGCGTCGGCTTGCGGCCCGCGTAATGGCGATTGCGCGGTGCCCGCGCTGGCAGCAGGGGTTCGGTAAGTGACCACAGTTCGTCGACTATCAGTTCTTTTGGCATCGCTTCCTGTCAGGCAAAACAAGACAGAAAGTTAACACCAAGCAGGAAAAGTTAACAGCCCCAAGAGTTAATTTCGCAACAGCGTCTTAGGCGTCCGAGGAATGAGGGCGAGACGAAAGGAGGCCCGCTATGCGGGCTATCCGGGTCGTCCGGCGAGAGGTGAGGACGTGCCGTCACGGTCGCGGCACGTCCTCAGGCGGCGGGCAGGCTTGCCGCGCCATCACTTGCCGGAAGGCGTGTCCGGTGCGGCCGGGGTGGCTTGCGAGAGTTGGGTATCGGACCAGCCGCCGCCGAGATCCGCAATGAGCGATGTTGCCGCGAGCAGTCGTGATTCCTGCACGTTCAGGGCGGTCTGCTGCGTGGTCAGTTGCGTCGCCTGCGCCGTGACCACGGTGGTGTAGTCCACGATTCCCGCCTGATACTCGTTCATCGCGATGCGCGCGCCGTCGGTGGCGTCGCGCACGGCGGCTTCGAGCGCCTGCGCCTGCTGTTCGAGAATGCGCAGCGACGCCAGATCGTTCTCCACGCCCTGCAACGCGCCCAGCACCGTGCCCCGGTAATTGGCGACGGCACCGTCGTAGGCGGCGCGGGCGGCGTCGACCTTGGCGCTGCGCAGGCCACCGTCGAAGATCGTCTCGCTGGCACTCGCGCCGAGCGCCCACACGTAGTTGGCAATCTTGAACAGGCCCGCCACCGGTGCGGCCGAGAAGCCATCCGAGAGCGACAGCGTGATGTTCGGGTAGTACGCCGCGACCGCTACGCCAATGGCCGCGTTCTGCGCCGCCATCTGGCGCTCGGCCACTGCGATGTCCGGCCGGCGTTGCAGCAGCGTCGAGGGCAGACCGATGGGCACGTCGGGCTGCACCGGCAACGAGGTGCTGTGCGCGATGGTGAGCGATTCGGGATTGCGACCGACCAGCACGGCAATCGCATGGGCGTACTGGGCGCGCGACACCCCCAGCGCGATGAGACTCGCCTTGGCATTCTCCAACTGCGTGCGTGCGGTAATCAGATTCGATGGCGGCACCGTTCCCGCGCGATCCTGATCGGCGATCACACGCAGATATTCGGTATAGGCGCTGACCGTCTGGGTCAGCAGGTCGATGTTGGCATCCGTGATGCGCAGGTCGATGACCGCATTGGCGAGCGCGATCTGCTCGGAGAGCGTCGCGTTGGCAAGTGTCGCCTCACTGGCCTGTGCCGTGGCACTGCTTTGCTCGATGGAGCGCCGCACCTCACCCCAGATGTCGGGCGCCCAACTGGCCGTACCTTCCGCCGAGGCCGAGTTGACGACGTTCGCCCCACTGCGCGACGCCAGCGCCGCGCTCGTGCTCGCGCCGCCGCTGCTGCCGCGCGAGCGGTTGGCCGAGCCGTCGATGCCGAGGGTGGGGAACAGGCCTGCACGCGCCTGACGCACCTCAGCCAACGCCTGCTGATAGTTGGCGTAGTTCTGCCGAACCGTCTGATTCGAGACCTGCACCTGTGGTTCCAGCTCGTCGAGCAACGGGTCGTGGAACGTCTTCCACCATTCGCCCTTGGGGCCTTCGGCGTCGGGTCTGGCCTGTGTCCAGCCCTCGAGCTCGGTGAAGTGCGTGGGCATGTCGACGGGCGGGCGCTGGTAGTCGGGGCCGACGGCACACGCGCCGAGCAGCACCAGACTGGCGGCGCAGACCAGCGTCAGGCGAGTCAGGCGTGCATGACCTGAGCGACATGAACGACATGAGCGACGTGAGTGAAGTGAGCGTAGCAACGGCGTGACGCACGACAGGTGAGTTCGGAATGACATTCTGGGCGGCTTCATGGTCAAACCTCCGTGCCCGCTTTGCGGTTCCAGGGCAGACGTTCGGACCAGCGCGCGACGCGTGCGCGCAGCCGGTCAAGGTACAGATAAATTACCGGGGTCGTATAGAGCGTGAAGACCTGGCTGAGCAGCAAGCCGCCCATGACCGTGACCCCCAGCGGCTGACGCAGCGACGCCCCTTGTCCAATCGCGATGGCGAGCGGCACGGCGCCGAGGACGGCGGCAAACGTCGTCATCATGATCGGGCGCAACCGGACGACAGCCGCCTGATGAATCGCCTGCTTGGCCGGCAGGCCCTCATGGCGCTGCAACTGAATCGCCACATCCACCATCATGATCCCGTTTTTCTTGACGATCCCGATGAGCAGAATGATCCCGATCATGGCGATGACGGAGAACGGGGTGCCGAAGATGAGCAGGGCGAGCGTGGCGCCAATGCCTGCCGACGGCAGCGTGGAGAGGATCGTGAGCGGGTGAATCGTGTTCTCGTAGAGCACGCCGAGCACGATGTACACCACGCCCAGCGCGGCCAGGATCAGCAACGGCACGGTGCCCATCGATTGCGAAAAGGCTTGCGCCGCGCCCGCGAAGGCGCCGTGAATCGATGCGGGCATGCCGATGGCCTGCGACGCTTCGTCGATGGCGATCTGTGCCTGGCTGAGCGAACCGCCGGCCGGCAGATTGAACGAGATGGTGGCCGCGACCATGCCGCCCTGATGGTTGACCTGCGTGGCGGTATGCCGCGCGGAGAAGCTGGCGAGCGCGGTGAGCGGCACCATCGTTTCGGCGGCCGTGCTATCGGCGCTGCCACTGGAATTGCCGCCCCGGCTGTTGGAGATCGCGTTGTTCTGCTGATTGGCGACCGGGTTCGCGTTCAGCGGATTGGTGCCGGACGCCACCGTCTTCGTGCTGATCCCGCTGACCGTCTTGCCTGACATCTGCGTTTGCGCTGTCCCGGTGGCGTTGCCCGCCGCCGTGCTCAGATAGATCTGATCGAGCGAGTTCGGGTACTGCCAGTACTTGGGGGCGACCTCCATCACCACGAAATACTGATTGAGCGGGTTGTAGATCGTCGACACCGTGCGCTGGCCGAACGCATCGTAGAGCACGTTATCGATCTGGTTCGGCTGCAAATTGAAACGCGCCGCCGCCGAGCGATGCATGTCGATGTACATCTGCAAGCCGTTCTGCTGAAGATCGGTGTTGACGTCGAGCACGCTCTGCCGGTGCTTGCTCAGTTCGGTAACGAGCTTGGGCACCCACTTGTAAAGCGACTGCGCGTCGTCGCTGGTCAGCGTGTACTGGTACTCGGCAGCCGATTGCCGTCCACCGATGCGCAGATCCTGTTGCGCTTGCAGGAAGAGTCGCGCACCCGACACGGCGTTGAGCTTGGGTCTGAGCCGGTTGACGACGGCGTCGGCCGCGAGGTGCCGCTGCGCCAGTGGCTTTAACTGCACGAAAACCGTTGCCGAGTTGAGCGAGCGCCCACCGGTGAAACCGGCCACCGAGGCCACAGCGGGGTCGGTCTGCACGATGGTCTGCAACTGTTCGAGCTTCTGACGCATCGCCGGGAACGAGATGCTCTGGTCGGCCATGATCTGCCCGATCAGAATGCCCGTGTCCTGCTCAGGGAAGAAGGTGGCGGGCAGCAGGCGGAACAGGAACACGTTGCCGACCAGGAGCGCCAGCATCACGAGCCCGACCAGCCCCGCGTGATCGAGCACCGAGGTCAGCGAGCGCGAATAGGCGTCGCGGAAGCGGTCGAACTGGCGACCGATCCACTGCGACCAGGGTGCGCTGGAGGTCGCCGATTCGCGGGTGAGGACGTAGGCGCACAGCGTGGGCGTGACAGTGAGCGAAATCACCATCGAGATCAGAATCGCGATGGAGAGGGTGACGGCGAATTCGTGAAACAGCAGCCCGACGATCCCCGGCATGAGCAGAATCGGCAGGAACACGGCAATCAGCGACAGGCTCATCGACAGCACGGTAAAGCCGACCTCGCCAGCGCCGATGAGGGCGGCCTCTTTGGGCGGCACCCCCAATTCCAGATGGCGCACGATGTTCTCCATGACGACGACCGCATCGTCGACCACGAAGCCCGTGCCGATGGTCAGCGCCATGAGGGAAAGGTTGTCGAGGCTGTAGCCGAGCAGATACATCGGCCCGAAGGTGCCGATGATCGACAGCGGCAGCACGACGCCGGGAATGAGCGTCGAGCGGCCCGAGCGCAGGAAGATGAAGACCACGCCGATGACGAGCAGCACGGCGAGAATCAGCGTGCGCTCGGTGTCCTGAAGCGACGCCTCTACCGACACCGAGCGATCGAGCGCCACGTTGACCTTGATGTCGTGGGGCAACGTGGCTTCCACGAGCGGCAGGATCTTGCGGATCTGCGTGACCGTCTTGACCACATTGCTGCCCGGCGACGGGTACACGATGACCAGCACGGCAGGTTTGTTGTTGAACAGGCCCGCATTGCGGATGTTTTCGTTGCTGTCGCGCACGAGGGCGACGTCGTGCAGCAGGACGGCCGCACCGTTGCGATAGGCGACGACCAGATCCTTGTAGCCGTCTGCCTTGCTGATCTGGTCGTTGGATGTGACCTCAAAGCGCTGATCGCCTTGATCCAGATGACCTTTCGCGCTGTTGGCATTGGCCGCGGCGATGGCGGCACGCACGTCTTCGAGTCCGATGCCGTAACTGTTGAGCTTGCCGGGTTCGAGCTCGACGCGCACCGACGGCAGCGCGCCGCCGCCGACCGTGATCTGGCCGACACCATCGACCTGAGAGAGTTGCTGGAGGATGACCGAGTCGGCCGAATCGTAGAGCTGCGCCGTGGTCAGCGTGGCCGAGGTCAGGGCGATCACCATCACCGGCGTGTCGGCCGGGTTGAACTTGCGATAGCTGGGATTGCTGCGCAGCGTGCTCGGCAAATCGGCGCGCGCGGCCTGAATCGCCGCTTCGACGTCGCGTGCCGCGCCTTCAATGTCCCGTTTGAGGCCGAAGACGATCGGGATCGACACCGAGCCGACGGTGCTGGTCGATGTGAGTTCGGTGACATCGGCAATCACCCCGAGACGGCGCTCCAGCGGCTCGGCCACCGTGGACGCCATGATCTCCGGGCTGGCCCCGGCCATGCTGGCCTGCACGGCAATGACCGGGAACGACACGTTGGGCAACGGCGCGACCGGCAGGCGCATGTACGCGAGCATGCCGGAGATCAGCACCGCCACCGCCAGCAACGTGGTGGCGACCGGGCGCTTGATGAAGAGCGCCGAGAGGTTCACGGCGTATCTCCACCCGGCGGCTTATCCGCGTTGTCGTCCGGGGCAGGGAGTGCCGGGGGAGCGCTTTGGGCGCTTGGCGCTCGACGCGCCCGCCGCGCCTCGCGTCGCTCGCGCACGCGTGCGGCCATCCGGTCGAAGTACAGATAGATGACCGGCGTGGTGAAGAGGGTGAGCAACTGGCTGAGCGTCAGACCGCCGATGATGGCCAGCCCGAGCGGACGTCGCAGTTCCGAGCCGGTGCCCGAGCCCAGCAGCATGGGCAGCGCGCCGAGCATGGCCGCGAGCGTGGTCATCAGAATCGGCCGGAAGCGCAGCAGCGACGCTTCGAAGATCGCCTCGCGCGGCGGCTTGTGCTGCACGCGCTCGGCGTCGAGGGCGAAGTCGACCATCATGATGGCGTTCTTCTTGACGATCCCGATGAGCAGCACGATCCCGATAATGCCGATGACGTCGAGATCGCTGCCGGTCAGCATCAGCGCCAGCAACGCGCCGATCCCGGCCGACGGCAGCGTCGAGAGAATCGTCACCGGGTGGATGAAGCTCTCGTACAGCACACCCAGCACGATGTAGACGGCCACCAGCGCCGCGATCAGCAGGTAAACCTCGCTCGAGAGCGAGTCTTCGAACGCCTGTGCGGCCCCCTGGAACGACGAGGCAATCGAGGGCGGCAGATGCACGGCCTGCTCGGCGTTGTGAATGTCTTTCACGGCGGTGGACAGCGAGGCGCCCGTGGCCAGATTGAACGACACCGTCACGGCGGGAAATTGCTGCAAATGGCTGATCGCGAGCGGCGTGCGCACCACCTTGAGCGAGGCGATGGCCGAGAGCGGCACCTGACCGCTGGCGCTCGTCTGGCTGGGCAGGTAGATCGTGCCGAGCGACTGGATAGTGCCCAGCGAACCGGGCTTGGCAACGAGGATCACGCGGTACTGGTTCGACTGCTCGAAGATGGTCGACACGATGCGCTGGCCGAGCGCGTCGTAGAGCGCGTTGTCGATGGTCGCCGGGGTGATGCCATAGCGGGCGGCCAACTGGCGGTTGACCTCCACCTGAATCGACAGGCCGCTGGTATCGAGATCGCTCGCCACGTCCGTGATCGAGGAAATCTGTTTCATCCGCGCGATCAGCGGCGGCACGTATTGCGCCAACGTCGCCTGATCGGGCCCGCGCAACACGAACTTGTACTGGTTCGGCGAGACCGTGGTGTCGAGCGTCAGATCCTGTGCAGGCTGCACGTAGAGCTTGATGCCGGGCACCTTTTCGGTCGCTTGCTGGATTCGGCGGCCAATGTCTGCGGCGGTCTCCGAGCGGTCGTCGCGCGCCTTCAGGTTGATGAGGAAGCGGCCGTTGTTGAGCGTCGTGTTGATGCCGTCGATGCCGACGTACGACGTGACCGACGTCACGTCCGGATCTTTCAGCACGACGTCCGCCAGTGCGGCCTGGCGCTTGACCATCGCGTCATAGGACACGGAATTGTCGGCGACGGTAATGCCTTGCAGGACCCCGACGTCCTGCACCGGGAAGAGCCCCTTCGGGATCACGATGTACAGCACGATGGTCAGCGCCACGGTCGCGAGCGCGACGAGGAGCGTCAGGAACTGGTGGTCGAGCACCCACCTCAGCCCGCGTTCGTAAGCGGCGAGCGTCTTGTCGAACAACCGCTCGCTCACCCGCTCGAAGCGGCTCGGATGCCGGTCGCCCTGCGCGCGGAGAATGCGGGCGCACAGCATGGGCACCACCGTGAGCGAGACGATGGCCGAGATCACGATCGTGACGGCGAGCGTTACGGCGAACTCGCCGAACAGCCGTCCGATCACGCCGCCCATGAAGAGCAGCGGGATCAGCACGGCG
>NZ_JAELTP010000909.1 GCF_016428915.1 Pandoraea sp. ASV26 | reverse complement strand
CCCCACCGACCCCCCATCCCGCCACCCCCCCCCCCCCCCCCCCCCCACACCCATTGATTTTTAAATTAGTCGTCGACCACCTAGATCTACACACCACACGGTTCGTCGGCAGCGTCAGATGTTTATAAGAAACAGAATTCTCTCCCTCTCCCCACCCACCTTCTTAGCGGAGGTACGTATGAGCCAAGAGAAAGAACGTCCCGACACCGGATCGACGACCGTGAAGAGCGTCTTGCCGAGGAAGTCATACCCTGTCTCTTATACACATCTCCGAGCCCACGAGACGATATTGTGTATCTCGTATGCAGTCTTCTGCTTGAAAATGGGGGGGGGGGGGGGGGTGGGGGGGGGGGGGGGGGGGGTGGGGGGGGGGGGGGGGGGGGGGG
>NZ_JAELTP010000908.1 GCF_016428915.1 Pandoraea sp. ASV26 | reverse complement strand
GAGTCGAGACTCGACGAGCTGCACCCGATCCTAGGTTGACACTTACTCGTACGCGTATTCAGTGTAGCGTTGAGATTGCTTCGTTGGTGCAGCTACGAGGACATATCCGAACAGGTGGAGACCACCAGCCATGGGAGCCAAACACTCTTAGCGTATTTTGTAGGCTCCCCTGACAATTGTCTTGTTGACAGCTTGGTTGCAATGATAATGTAGTCCAGCTATTGCAGCTTCATATTATGTTATCCTACAGTGACATTTGTCATCGGCACACTAGCAATCGCAAATCCCGCGAGATATAGGATCGTTTCGTATCGGCGATCGTTTTTATCGATTTTTATCGATTTTTATAGCTAGGACCAGGGCTTATCATTCAGAATTCTTTTCCC
>NZ_JAELTP010000907.1 GCF_016428915.1 Pandoraea sp. ASV26 | reverse complement strand
GTACATGCAGCTTACGCCGACCGACACGGGTAGGAGCGGCAAGTCAAGGTTCACACGGTGGAAACTGTAGCAATAGTATAACGAAACTGATGATATTGAGGACTTTTTGACATTTAGTTTCGACATGTTGGAAGACTCGGAAGATCGGCAGAGGGTATGTGTTTGCGACGTGAAGCAGTGCAGCGCAAACCGCGACCACGGGGGTCGGTGCAGCCCACCCCAACAGAGTGTGAGAAATATCATTTTATGACACCTGAGGGGCTACAGATGATTATCTTTAATACCTGCCTAAGGAAATAGGCACTATTTCTGATAAAAACGCGACTATTCGTTCCTTTGTCGAGTCTTATATCCTCAATAGCCACTTACACCAAGCAATACGGGAC
>NZ_JAELTP010000906.1 GCF_016428915.1 Pandoraea sp. ASV26 | reverse complement strand
AGCCACGGTTGCGTGCCACGCGCAGGATGGCTCCAGCCGAGGAATACTGTTCCAAGCAGACAGCTGACGCTGATTCCGCGCCCGAACTTGATGTTGAACAGATGAGAGCGAATGAGTCAAGGAATTTTTGCTTGAGCTGCTGCTGCCCCCCTGAGTTGCTCCCCTCGGGATTCTCATCCAGTGAGTTTCTTGTTGGTTCCTGTCGAACAGGATCGATCAAGCTCAGCAACGCTGACTGCACCACGAATCTTTTAAGGTCCACTCTGCCAATCTGAGTCAGCTTTGCCTTATTTGTGGGTACCGTCATGTTGAGATAGCGACAGTCCAAAGTTTTGCTTGAAATCTCCAACCAAGTGTGATCGAGAACAACCTTATCGCAGGAAGGA
>NZ_JAELTP010000905.1 GCF_016428915.1 Pandoraea sp. ASV26 | reverse complement strand
ATTGTAGCCAGCAAGCCAGTCCCTTGAGAGGAATTCGCCGCACTCACAAACAAGGAAGTAATACACATACCCGGACCTGACTCTACAACCCATCACTCTATAAAGACTCACCAGTAAGCTACAATGTCAAGGATATCAGTTATCAGTAACTTACGCTAATTCCCTGTTAAGGTCTATGTAACGACAGCACTTGCAGCACTTTTAACATCGAGTCATGGCGCGCGCGGTAGTGAATGACACTGATCAGCACTCACTAGACAGAAGTGGAACAACTCAGGGGCCGGATCGAAGTCGTCCATTTGTCCCTGATGAACGGTTAGTCCGCCTGCTTCTGTTTTTGCGTGTGTATTGGGTATCTCCTGGTACACCCTACGAGTAGTTCTTACC
>NZ_JAELTP010000904.1 GCF_016428915.1 Pandoraea sp. ASV26 | reverse complement strand
GTTGTAAGACAAGGCTTTTAGATGCCAAGACGGCACCAAGCCCTTCGCTAGGGTCTACCAAGTTTTCCCACCATACAGGGACAGGTCGCCTTGGAAATGGTTCAAAGAATTTATACGAGTCTTCAAACAGTATTAAACTCTTGACGGTCAACGGGAAGGGATTTCGCATTTCCATTGCAAGAGCTGTCTAAATCTTAGCCGTCGATGATTCATAATGCGACTTGGAATGGGAGGTGCCAACTGGGGACATTCAGTTGCATTGTGTGCGTACCTCGATCATGAAATTCCCGCATCCAAGTGTCATACGGCTCCCAAGGCTCATAGAAAATTGTTTCCAAGTGAGTCAACCCGCTGACCAGCTTTACAAACCCCGTTGGGGATATGGAG
>NZ_JAELTP010000903.1 GCF_016428915.1 Pandoraea sp. ASV26 | reverse complement strand
GACTGGAGGAGGTGGTATAACGCACCACAACAAAGGAAGCGGGAGGCCAGGAAGAGAAAAAAGAAACAATGGCCCATGAGAGAAAAAGAAACCAAGATACAAAGGACACCAAAAAAGAAAAGAAAAAGGTGACAAGCGATTCCCCGGGGTGCAATGTCATGATTCGCCCTGACACATGGCTGCGTGCATGTTGTATCAGGCACAGACAGTAATATTCCCGTGTTGTGTTGTCATGTCCGACATGGTGATGGCTTCACTGCTAACAGAGTAGCGAAATGAAACCAAGGAAACTAAAATCCATCAAAAATTAATAAAATCATCAAGAATGCCTAAAAAGAAAGAAATAAAAAGATTGCTGATTCTGATTGGACTGGATTAACGTAGAAC
>NZ_JAELTP010000902.1 GCF_016428915.1 Pandoraea sp. ASV26 | reverse complement strand
CCCCCCCCCCCCCCCCCCCCCCCCCCCCACCCCCCCCCCCCCCCCCCCCCCCCCCCCCCCCCCCACCCTTTTTTCATTCCGAAGACGGCTTTCGAGATACACAATATCGTCTCGTGGGCTCGGTCTTGTGTCTCAGAGACAGGGCAATCCAAGCTGGCGTGCAGTCGGCGATCAAGGATGGTGGAGGGGGAGCCACAAACAACACGCCTCTCGGTCTTGGTTCAACCGGACGGGCTGTCCCGAACAACCTGCAGGAGCTGTCTCTTATACACATCTGACGCTGCCGACGAACCGTGTGGTGTGTAGATCTCGGGGGGCGCCGTATCATTAAAAAAGAGGTGGGTGGGGGGGGGGGGGGGGGAGGAGGGGGGGGGGGGAGGGGAGGGGGGGGGG
>NZ_JAELTP010000094.1 GCF_016428915.1 Pandoraea sp. ASV26 | reverse complement strand
TGCGAACGGGATCAGCATGCCGCCCGCCGACGCGAAGATCGCCATGCGTTTCATGCGGCGAACGAGGCCGAGATCGGTTTCCAGGCCGGTAGAGAGCAGAAGCAGCAGCACACCCAGCTCGGAGACCGCGTCGAGCATCTTTTTCTGGGCTTCCGAGTCGGGAAAGACGGCGTGTTGCCAGGCGGGCAGCAGCGCGCCGAATACGGACGGGCCGAGCACGACGCCGGCGAGCAGTTGGCCCATGACCGCCGGCTGGCGAAGGCGCTGCATCAACTCGCCGAGCAGACGGCCGACGAGAACCAGCAGGAGGAGTTGTGTGAAGAAGATCGCCGTGCCGTGGCCTGCGTGCATGTGCCTCCCTGCATGTCGTGGGACGGCGCGCGGCCGGGGCGGGAACCCGGGGCGCGAAAGCGCGTCCGTACCGATTTGCCCAGTTTTGCGATTACCATACTTCAAACTGGCGGCTGTGCTCTATGAGTGACGGCCGCTGTTCACGCAATTTACCACGCTCGATAGGAACCTATGATCGATACCAATCTCGCCAGTTTCGACACCGACGTGCTGGCCGTCTCGCATCAGGTGCCTGTGCTGGTCGACTTTTGGGCGCCTTGGTGCGGTCCGTGCAACGTGCTTGGCCCGCTGCTGGAAAAGCTCGAGGCCGAAGCGCAGGGACGCATTCGTCTCGTGAAGATCAATGCTGACGAGAACGCGCAGCTTTGCGCGGAGTACGGCGTGCGCAGTCTGCCGACGGTGGTCGCTTTCGTCGATGGCGAGCCTGTCGACCAGTTTGTGGGCGCGTTGCCCGAGGGACAGTTGCGCGCGTTCATCGACCGCGTGGTGCCGAATCCGGCAGAGAAGGCGCGTCGCGTGGCACGTCAGGCGTTGCAGGAAGGGCAGCCGGAGGTCGCACGCGACGCGCTGCAAGCCGCGCTCGCGCTCGATCCCGCGCATGACGAAGTGCGGCTCGATCTGGTGGACGTGCTGCTCGGCATGGGAGACGTGGATAGCGCACGCACGGAGCTCACGCTGCTCTCCCCGCACACGGCCGCCAGCGGCGACGCCCGCATCGCGGCCCTGAACACCCGTATTGCGGCGGCCGAGCAGGCGAGTCATCTGCCGCCCGCGCGCGAGTTGCAGGCGCGGGTGGCCGCCGAGCCCGACAATTTGCAGGCACGACTCGATCTCGCGAATCGTCATCTGGCCGATCGCGCTTATGAACCGGCGTTGCAGACGTTGCTCGACATCGTGCAGCGCGACCGCACGTTCGGTGACGACGTCGCCCGCAAATCGATGCTCGCCATTTTCGATGCGCTCTCGCAGACCGATCCGGCCACGGTCGCCGAGTGGCGACGCAAGCTGAGCGCGGCACTCAACTGAGGCATTTTCTTCTCACTACTGACGGCACGCTGATGACTGCTCCTTCTCTGATTACCTTCGCCCCCGATCAGGCGGGCGAAGCGGTTTTCGACCATCCTGCGCAAGCCCGCCGCGTGAGCGGCAATCCGCAACGCGTGACGCGCCCGTTCTACACCGACGCGCTGGGCGAGTTCGATTGCGGCGAATGGACCTGTGAACCCGGCGCGTGGCGCATCGCCTTCGGTGCGCATCGTCAGGAGTATTTCTCGGTGATCGAGGGACGCATTCGCATCAGCGACCTCGACGGCAACGCCTCGGAGTTCGGGCCAGGCGACGCCTGCGTGATCCCGGCAGGCTTCGAAGGGGTGTTCGAAGTGGTGGAGCCGGTGCGCAAGCATTTCGTGATGTTCGAGCGCAAGGCGCAATCATGACGCGCCTCATTTTCTTCTGCGGTCACTCGGGAGCGGGCAAGACGACGCTCGCGACACGGCTGATCCGCCCGCTGATTGCGCGCAGCGGCGAGGCGTTCTGTCTGCTCGACAAGGACACGCTCTACGGTGACTACAGTGCGGCGGTGATGGGGGCACTGACCGGCAATCCGAATGATCGCGACAGTCCGCTGTATTTGCAGACGCTGCGTGAACCGGAGTACGCCGGACTGCTGGAAACGGCAAGGGAGAACCTGCGTGTCGGCGTGAATGTGCTGGTGGTCGGGCCGCTGTCCCGCGAGTTGCGCGAAGGGCTGTTGTTTGATCGCGCGTGGCTGGGTGTGGATGACGATGTGAGCGTTCATGTCGTCTGGGTCGATCTCGACGAGGCCTATGCGAAGGCGCGTATCGAGCGCCGCGGCAATCCGAACGACGCTTACAAGCTCGAGCATTGGGATGAATACCGGGTGCGTCGTTTCTTGCCGCCGGCCGCCGCGTTCCCGGGATTGATCCGTTTCGATAACACGGCGCCGACGCTGGACGACGACGAGCAACTGTTGCAGACGCTGCTGGCCAAGACGCGCTGATCGTCGGCGTTTGTTCCCAGGGAATAGTCTTAAAAGCTGTATGGCGCGGAAAGACGGGGCGACGCGCGTTGCTAAGGTATGGGCACTTTCCTCTCTGTGTCCACGTCGACCATCTCGCCCATGTCCCTGCTTCTTTGCCCGTTGTCTTCGCCCGCGGCCAGTGTCGCAGGCTTCCTACCCACTTTCCTTCATCGTGTTCTGAAGACGATTGCCGCATTGGCGGTAGTCGCCCCGGCCATTGCACACGCGGGAGAGCCACTGATGCCGGGGTTGCCCCGGGTGAGTCCGGTGACGATGCCGTTGCCACGCGCCGTGGGAGATTCGCCGGCGCCCGGGGATAGCGCCCTCACGCAAGCGCTGACGCCAGGCGTCGCCCCCACGCTGGCACGCATCCGTGAGCGCGGACACATCGTCCTCGGCTATCGCCAAACGGCCGTCCCGTTTTCGTATGTCGATGCGAAGGACCAGCCGATGGGGTTGGCGTGGGCACTGTGTCAGCGCATCGTGTCCACCCTGCAACGCGAACTGGCGATGCCTGAGCTGCGCACCACTGCCGTGCGGGTGATCGAGCAGATGCGCGGACCGTTGATCAAAGGCGATGCCATCGACATCGATTGCGCACCGTCGACGCTCACGCACGCCCGTGAACGGCAAGTGGCCTTCAGCCTGCCGTACTACGCGGCCAACGTTCGCCTCATGGCCCGGCGAGGCGCCGGTATCCACGCCATCGACGACATGCGCGGGCTGCGGCTGGCCGTTGTGCAAGGCACGACGGCCGAGCGGCTCGTCAGGGCACAGCATGCCCGCACGGGCTTCCAACTGCTGATGGCTCGCGATTACGCCGACGCGTTCCGCATGCTGCGCGAACATCGCGCTCAGGCCCTCGCGCTCGACTACGTCCTGCTCGAAGGGCTTCGCGCCACGAGCCAATCGCCGGACACGTTTCAAATCGTCGGCCCGCCACTGTCCGACCAGCCCGAGCACTACGCGCTGGTGCTGCCCAAGGACGACCCCCTGTTCAAGGAACGCGTGGACGCCGCGCTCGCCGAGATGTTCCGCAACGGTGAGATGGCCGCACTTCAGCGGGCGTGGTTTCAGACGGCCGTGCCGCCCTTTGGGCATCGCCTGAATGTCAAACCCTCAGCCGAGGTGCTCGCCGTCTGGGAAGCCGGTGCACGCTACGGAACGGCCTCCGGGGAGGCTGCCGCTTCGGCTCGCAGCCCTAACCCCCCGGAACACAACGCCGCTACCGCTTCCCAACCCGCTGCCGGGACTTAATACCCCCCATGCCCATGCGACACGTTGTCGCGCCCCAACGACGGACCGCTGCCCCTTTCCGCCTCTCAGACATCAACCCAACTCGCTGCAGAAAGGGGCACCGGTCCGTCTCTCCCATTCCCTTCGCTTAGTTCTCCCCCCAGTGTTCGTTGCCCCCTTTTTTCTTCCTTTGCATAAGCTAATGACTAAGGTTTCTTTGCCCTCGACGTCCCATGTCTGTAGATTCCTATCGTGCTGTTAATCCGATAGGAATTTGCTGTGAATCGTGTCAAGGAAGTCAACTCGGAAGGTATCGCCAAACGTGTTGCTAAACGTGTCGTACTCAGTCTCGCCGTCTGCTTTGCCGCACAAGGGGCTGTCTCCATGGCAGTCGCTGCGCCCAAGGCCGATGCGGTCGTCGCGTTGCCCGTCGTGAAAGGCGAACTGACCGGCACGCTCAAGAAGATTCGCGATACGGGACTCATTACCCTCGGCTACCGCGAAGCCGCCATTCCCTTCGCTTATGTCAACGACAAGGGCAAGCCCGTCGGCTATACGATGGACCTTTGCTACGCCGTCGTCGACGCGGTGAAAACGGCGCTCAATATGCCGAATCTGCGCGTGCGTGAAATGTCCATCACGCCGCAAAACCGTATTCCGCTGGTGAAGAACGGTACGGTCGACCTGGACTGCGCCCCCAACACGATTACGCCGGAACGCGCCGAACAAGTCGGCTTCAGCAACCCCTACTACGTCTCGGAAGTTCGCCTTCTGGTGAACAAGAAAGACAATATTCAGGGCCTGGATGACCTCAAGGGACAGAATCTGGTGGCGTCGGCCGGCTCTACCGGTGAGCGTCTGGCCCGCATGCAGGCCGACAAGGGCGGATTCCGTGTGATTCCCGCCCGCGATCACGGCGAGTCGATGATCACGCTCGAAACCGGGCGCGCCAAAGCCTTCGCGCTCGATGACGTGCTGCTCGCCGGTCTTCGCGCAAACGCGCGTGAACCGGGCGACTTTGCGATTGTCGGCGCGCCCCTGGAGACGGAACTCAACGCGCTGATGCTGCGTCGCGACGACCCGCAATTCAAACGCTTCGTCGACACGACCCTGGCGCACGTGTTCAGCTCGGGCGAGATCCGCCGCATCCAGCGCAAGTGGTTCCAGCAACCGATTCCGCCGCGTAACGTCAACCTGAACCTCGAACCGAGCAAGGAAGTGATCGAGGTCTGGCACAAAGGGTCGCAAGTGACCGAGTAATGCCCGTCTGAGGCGCGGGCAGGCCGTGTGCCCGCCCCATCCGCCTCTTTGACCGGGGCCGAAGCCCGCCGATAGCGATATCGGCGGGCTTTTTTGTTTACGCGTTGTTTACACCCCCTTTATGCCTTTTGTCCCCGTCTTTACGCGCTGATCCGTATCTTTCAGTGCACGGCTGGCATGCGCATGCGAGGGCGCGTCGCGTCCGTGGCGTGCCGGCCGCCACACGATAGGGAGTTGTCATGGACTGGTTATATCTCGGCGTGATTGCGGTGTTCTTTGCCTCGACCGTCGGCTTTGTCGCGTTTTGCGCGTCGGTAGGGGGGCAGCAATGACAGCCATGTACTGGCTGAGCGGCGGACTCACGCTCGCGCTGCTCGCTTATCTCGTCTACGCGCTGTTCAAGCCGGAGGATCTAGCATGACCCTCAATGCCTGGATTCAGCTCGGCGTCTTCCTCGTCGTGCTGCTGGTGCTGGCGCGCCCGCTCGGCCGTTTCATGGCCGACGTGCTCGCCGGCGAATCGCGCGTGAACCGCTGGTTCGCGCCTCTTGAACGTGGGCTCTACCGCCTGTGCGGCATCGATCCCGAAAAGGAAATGCACTGGCGTGCCTACGCGGTTGCGCTGATCGGCTTCAACACCCTCGGCGCTTTGGCGGTCTACGCCCTGCAACGCTGGCAAGTCTGGCTGCCGCTCAACCCGCAAGCATTCGGCGCTGTCACACCCGACTCGTCGATGAATACGGCCGTGAGTTTCATCTCGAACACGAACTGGCAGGGCTATTCCGGCGAATCGACGATGAGCTATCTGACTCAGATGCTCGGTCTGGCCGTACAGAACTTCTTGTCGGCCGCCACGGGTATTGCCGTGGTGATTGCGCTCATTCGCGGCTTCGCGCGCCACACGGCGCAGACGATCGGCAACTTCTGGGTCGACATGACCCGTATCACGCTCTACATCCTGGTGCCGCTGTCGGTGGTGCTCGCCGCCGCCTTCATGAGCCAGGGCGTGATCCAGAACTTCGACGCCTACAAGGACGTGACCACGCTGCAAGCCACGCACTATGACAATCCGGTCCTCGGCCCGGACGGTCAGCCGAAGGTCGACGCCGCCGGCAAGCCGGTGACGACCCCCGCCGTGACGCAGACGCAAACGCTGCCGATGGGCCCGGTGGCCTCGCAGGAAGCGATCAAGATGCTCGGCACGAACGGTGGCGGCTTCTTCAACGCGAACTCGGCTCACCCGTACGAGAACCCGACGCCGCTGTCGAACTTCCTTCAGATCCTCGCGATCTTCCTGATCCCGGCAGCGCTTTGCCACACGTTCGGACGCATGGTCGGTGACCGTCGTCAGGGAGTGGCGGTGCTCGCTGCCATGACGATCGCTTTCTCGATCGCAGCCGTCGCCACGGTGTCCGCCGAGCAGGCCGGTAATCCGGTGCTCACAACGCTCGGGGTCGATCAGCAGGTGAGCGCCACGCAGTCCGGCGGCAACATGGAAGGCAAGGAAACGCGCTTCGGTATCGCCGCGTCGGGCATTTTTGCGACGGTGACGACGGCGGCGTCGTGCGGCGCGGTCAACGCCATGCACGACTCGCTCACGCCGCTGGGCGGCATGGTGCCGATGTTGCTGATGCAGTTGGGTGAAGTGATCTTCGGTGGGGTCGGCTCCGGGCTTTACGGCATGCTGGTCTTCGCCATGCTCGCGGTGTTCGTGGCAGGGCTGATGATCGGTCGCACACCGGAATATCTCGGCAAGAAGATCGAGGCTTTCGAGATGAAGATGGTCGCGGTGGCAGTGCTCATGACGCCGCTGCTCGTGTTGTGCGGTACCGCGCTCGCGGTGCTGGTCGCGGCAGGGCAGGCAGGTGTCGCGAACCCCGCCACACATGGCTTCTCGGAAATTCTCTACGCCTATAGCTCGGCAGCGAACAACAACGGCAGCGCATTCGCCGGTCTGTCAGCCAACACGCCGTTCTATAACAGCACCCTGGCCATTGCGATGTGGTTCGGCCGCTTCTGGGTGATTGTGCCGGTGCTGGCGATTGCCGGTGCACTCGCACGCAAGAAGCGCATTGCCGCAACCTCGGGCACGTTGCCCACGCATGGTCCGCTGTTCGTCGTGCTGCTGCTCGGCACGGTGTTGCTGGTGGGTGCGCTCACCTACGTACCGGCGCTTGCACTCGGTCCCGTCGCCGAACATCTGGCGATGATCGGTGCGCATTGAATATTGAAATGAGGCATTCGAGGCACTCATGAATCAAACCTCAGGAAATACTGTCACCCGGCCGCTCGGCGAGGGGCACTCATCGGCTGTGAAGTCGATGTTCGACCCCGCGATCGTGAAGCCGGCCATCGTCGACTCGTTCCGCAAGCTGCACCCGCTCACTCAGGCCAGAAATCCGGTGATGTTCGTGGTGTACGTCGGCAGTCTGCTCACGACCGTGCTCTTCGGCATGGCCGTGGCAGGTCACGCCGAGGCGAGCGCGCCGTTCATCCTCGCGATCACGCTCTGGCTGTGGTTCACGGTCTTGTTCGCGAACTTCGCCGAAGCGCTGGCGGAAGGCCGCAGCAAGGCGCAGGCCGCATCGCTGCGCCAGGCGAAGAAAAATGTGCCGGCCAAGCAACTGCGCGCCGCCACGCGTGACGCGGAATGTCTGGTGATCGATAGCGCCAGTCTGCGTCGCGGTGACTTCGTGCTGGTGGAAGCCGGCGATGTGATTCCGGCCGACGGCGATGTGGTGGAAGGCGTGGCGTCGGTCGACGAATCGGCCATCACGGGGGAGTCTGCGCCCGTGATCCGCGAGTCGGGCGGCGACTTCTCGGCCGTGACCGGCGGCACGCGCGTGCTCTCGGACTGGATCGTCATGAAGGTGACGGTCAATCCGGGCGAGGCATTCCTCGACCGCATGATCGCGATGGTGGAAGGCGCGAAGCGTCAGAAGACGCCGAACGAAATCGCCCTCACGATTCTGCTCGTCGCGCTCACGCTGGTGCTGCTGCTCGCTACCGCCACGCTGCTGCCGTACTCGATCTACAGCGTGTTCGTTACGCAAGCCGGTCATCCTGTCACGATTACGGTGCTCGTCGCGCTGCTGGTGTGCCTGATTCCGACGACCATCGGCGGGCTGCTCTCCGCTATCGGTGTGGCCGGTATGAGCCGCATGATGCAAGCCAACGTGATCGCCACGTCGGGCCGTGCCGTGGAAGCCGCGGGTGACGTCGATGTGCTGCTGCTCGACAAGACCGGCACGATCACGCTCGGCAACCGTCAGGCGTCGCAATTCGTGCCCGCACCGGGCGTGGATGAACGCGCGTTGGCCGACGCCGCGCAACTCGCATCGCTGGCCGACGAAACGCCGGAAGGCCGCAGCATCGCCGTGCTCGCCAAGCAGCGCTTCAATCTGCGCGAACGCGAAATGAGCGGTCTGCACGCGGTCTTCATCCCGTTCACCGCGCAAACGCGCATGAGCGGCGTGGATCTCGCCGACAAGCAGATCCGCAAGGGCGCGGCCGACGCCGTCAAGCGCTATGTGGAATCGGCCGGTGGCCTGTGGCCGGTTGCGCTGGCCACTTCGGTGGACGAGATCGCACGCCGCGGCAGCACGCCGCTGGTGGTGGCCGAGCAAGACGCGCAAGGCACTCGCGCGCTGGGCGTGATCGAGTTGAAGGACGTGGTCAAGGGCGGCATCAAGGAACGCTTCGCCGAACTGCGCCAGATGGGGATCACCACGCTGATGGTCACGGGCGACAACCGCCTCACGGCCGCCGCCATTGCGGCCGAAGCCGGTGTCGACGACTTTCTCGCGGAAGCGACACCGGAAGCCAAGCTGGCGACGATTCGCAAGTATCAGGCCGAAGGCAAGCTGGTGGCGATGACCGGCGACGGCACGAACGACGCCCCGGCGCTCGCGCAGGCCGACGTGGCCGTGGCCATGAACTCGGGCACGCAAGCCGCGAAGGAAGCCGGCAACATGGTCGACCTGGATTCCAACCCGACCAAGTTGATCGAGATCGTCGAGATCGGCAAGCAGATGCTGATGACGCGCGGCAGTCTCACCACGTTCTCGATTGCGAACGACGTGGCGAAGTACTTCGCGATCATTCCGGCGGCATTCGCCACCACGTATCCGCAACTCGATTCGCTCAACGTGATGCGTCTTGCGAGCCCGTCGTCGGCGATTCTGTCGGCGGTGATCTTCAACGCGCTGATTATCGTGGTGCTGATTCCGCTGGCGCTCAAGGGCGTGAAGTATCGCCCGCTCGGGGCCGCGACGCTGCTGCGCCGCAACCTCGTGATTTACGGTCTGGGCGGGATTCTGGTGCCGTTCGTCGGTATCAAGGTCATCGACATGATCATCGCCGCGATGGGCTGGGCCTGATCGCGGGGCTACCGGACGCGCTGGCCCACCGTGGCCGGGCGTCCGGGCCACATTGCTGAAACTCTAAGGAATAGACGTCATGAAAACCCTCTTGCGCCCGATGTTGAGCCTGTTCGTCGTGCTCTCGGTCATCACGGGTCTGGTGTATCCGCTGGTCGTGACCGGCATCGGCCGGGCGGCGTTCTCGCGCGAAGCCTCCGGCAGCCTGATCTACAAGAACGGCCACGCCGTCGGCTCCTCGCTCATCGGCCAGAACTTCGACGAACCGAAGTACTTCTGGGGCCGCCTGTCTGCTACGGCGCCGATGCCCAATAACGGCGTGGCTTCGGGCGGCTCGAACTTCGGCCCGCTCAACCCTGCACTCGCCGACGCCGTGAAGGGCCGCATCGCCGCCCTGCGCGCAGCAGACCCGAGCGTCACGCTGCCGGTGCCCGCCGATCTGGTGACATCGTCAGCCAGCGGTCTCGACCCGGCCATCAGCCCGGCCGCCGCCGACTATCAGGTCGCTCGCGTGGCCAAGGCCCGTGGCCTCACGCCCGATGCCGTGCGCTCGCTCGTGGCGCGCTACACGGAAGGCCGTCAATGGGGAATTTTCGGAGAACCCCAGGTGAATGTTCTGAAGCTCAACCTGGCGTTGGACGGACTGACCCCCGGCGGCGTCTGAAAAGTGGATCCGCTCGCGGGGCCGACCGGCGAATCGCTGGTCTTGCCCGGCAGCCTGCGGTAGATTGGCGGCACGCCCCGGCGCGTGCCGCTTTTTTGCTTCCCCGGGCGAGCGGTGATTTGATTGTTGCTGCGCCACATGGCGTGGCTCGCGTCTTCATAGTGGACTGATCCGATGGCTGGCATGGAACGCCCCGATCCCGACGAATTGCTCGACAAGCTGCAACGCGATGAAGCGCGTGATCGGCGCGGCAGGCTGAAGATCTTCTTCGGCGCGTCTGCCGGCGTCGGCAAGACGTTTGCGATGTTGCAGGCCGCGCGCAAGTTAAGCGAGGAGGGCACCGACGTGGTCGTCGGTGTGCTGGAGACGCATGGCCGCGAAGAAACGGCGCGCATGCTCGAAGGGCTGGAAATCCTGCCGCAGAAGTCGGTCGAGTACCGTGGACGAGTCCTGCGTGAATTCGATCTGGACGGCATGCTCGCGCGCAAACCCGCCGTAGCGCTGGTCGATGAACTGGCGCACGCCAACGTGCCGGGCGAGCGCCACATGAAGCGCTGGCAGGACGTGCAGGAATTGCTCGATGCCGGCATCGACGTGTACACCACGCTCAATGTGCAGCATCTCGAGCGCCTGAACGACGTGGTCGGGCAGATCACCGGCATACGCGTGTGGGAGACGTTGCCCGATCGCGTCTTCGATCTTGCCGACGAGGTGAAACTCGTCGACCTGCCGCCCGACGAACTGCTCGAGCGCATGCGCGAGGGCAAGGTGTACATGGCGGCGCAGGCCGAACGTGCGGTGCGCAACTTCTTTCGCAAGGGCAACCTGATTGCCTTGCGCGAACTGGCGCTGCGTCGCACGGCCGATCGCGTGGATGCGCAGATGCGCGAGTACCGCGCCGATCAGTCGATCAGTCAGGTCTGGCAGGCGCGCGAGCGGCTGCTCGTCGCTATCGGACCGGGGCCGGAAGGTGTTGCGCTCGTTCGCGCTGCTGCGCGGCTTGCGGCGAGCCTGCGCGCCGACTGGCTCGCCGTTCACGTGGAGACGCCCGCGATTCTTCGGCAATCGCCGGTGCGTCGCGAAGGCACGTACGCAACGCTCAAACTCGCGCAGGAACTCGGGGCGGAAACGCTCACCCTCGACGGGGCGGAAGCCGCGACCACACTGCTTGCTTATGCGCAGATGCGCAACGTCTCGAAGCTGGTGGTCGGCGCGAGCGGCGCGCGACGGTGGTGGACTGCCCGCACCCCGCTGCATGAGCAACTTGTGCGGCTCGCGCGCGGCGTCGATGTCGTGCTGATCGGGCCAGCCGCCGGGGATGCCGACGCGGACAAGCGCGTGGTGCGCGGGGACTGGCGCGACTGGTTTGAAACGGCGCCCGAGTTGGGGCTGGTCGGCGGTCCCTGGCGCGGGTATGCGTGGGCGATCGGGATCTGTGGCGCGGTGTCGCTCGCCGCGGCGGAACTGACCTCGTTCCTCGATCTCGCCAACATTGCGATGCTGTATCTGCTCGGCGTCATCATCGCCGCCATGCGGTTGGGACGCGGGCCGGGGGTTCTCGCCTCGTTTTTGTCGGTGGTGGCGTTCGATTTCTTCTTCGTGCCGCCGAAGATGTCGCTCTCGGTGTCCGATACGCAGTATTTGCTGACGTTCGCTGTCATGCTCACCGTCGCGCTGGTCATCAGCCATCTGACGACCAGCCTGCGATTTCAGGCACGGCTCGCGACGTGGCGTGAGCGCCGCACGGGGGCGGTGTATGCCATGGCGCGCGAGTTGGCGGCGGCGCTCACTACGCCGCAGATCGTGGAAATCGGCTCTCGCCACGTGCGTGAAGTGTTTCAGGCACGCGTGGCGCTGCTGCTGCCGGACAGCCAGAGCAGCGTGCGTCAGCCCGTGGAGAACGCGCGCGCAGAGACCATGCCGGCACGCATCGATACCGATGTCGCACAGTGGGTCTACGACCGTCAGCAGGCGGCGGGACGCGGCACGAACACGTTGCCGGGATCGGAAGCCTATTACTTGCCGCTTCGCGCACCTATGCGCACGCGCGGCGTGCTGGTGGTGGCGCCCGAGCCGGAAGGCAGTGGCGCCATCGGTACGCCGGAGCAGCAGCGCCTGCTCGATACGTTCGCCGCGCAAATCGCACTGGCGCTCGAGCGCGTTCACTACGTCGAAATCGCTCAGGATGCGCTGGTGACGATGGAGTCCGAGCGGCTGCGCAATTCGTTGCTCTCGGCCATCTCGCACGATCTGCGCACGCCGCTGACGTCGATCGTGGGCTTTGCGAGCATGCTCAGCCGCAATGCCCAGACGCCGGGGCCGCTGCGCACTGAACTGGTCGATGCCATTCACGAAGAAGCGCAGCGCATGACGGGGCTCGTGACCAATCTGCTCGACATGGCGAAGTTGCAGGCCGGGGGGGTGCAGCTCAATCGCCAGTGGCAGATGCTCGAGGAGGTGGTCGGTACGTCGTTGCGCGCGAGCCGCCGGGTGCTCGCGGGCCATGAGGTTACAACGCGGCTGCCCGCCGACCTGCCGCTTCTGCGCTTCGACGCCGTGCTGCTCGAGCGGCTGTTCTCCAATTTGCTGGAGAATGCCGCGAAGTATTCGCCCGCCGGTTCGCATATCGAGATTGCCGCGCGCGTACGCGGCGATGACGTGGAAGTCAGTGTGAGCGACGACGGTCCCGGCCTGCCTGCGGGCATGGAGGGGCGTATCTTCGAGAAGTTCATGCGCGGCGAGAAGGAATCCGCCAAGCCCGGCATCGGACTCGGGCTGGCCATTTGTCGCGCCATTGTCGAGGCGCACGGCGGTAAAATTCACGCAAGCAACGTGCCCGATGGCCATGGCGCGCGCTTCGTCTTCACGTTGCCGGTGGAGACACCCCCCGAGGCGCCGGACGGACCCGAAGGTGTCGAAGAGGACGAGTCGGACATGGCTGATATGGCGGACATGGCTGACATTAGGGACGTGCCAGACAAGACGGACAAGACGGACACGTCAGCCACGACGGCCCCGATGGACGAAGACGCACGGTCGCCGCACTCACCGCGCTCCCTGGACGCAAACGCTACAAAACAACATGAGTGAACCGACCATCACCATCGTGGTGATTGAAGACGAAAGACAGATCCGACGGTTTCTGCGCACCTCGCTGGAAGCCGAAGGCATGGTCGTGCACGAAGCGGAAGCGGGGCGGCAGGGCATGGTCGAGGCGGCCACGCGCAAGCCCGACCTGCTCATCGTCGATCTGGGACTGCCGGATATCGACGGCGTAGAGGTCATACGGGAAGTGCGAAGCTGGACCGACATGCCGATCATCGTGTTGTCTGCCCGCAATGAGGAAGCCGAGAAGGTGGTGGCGCTCGATGTCGGCGCCGACGACTACCTGACCAAACCGTTCGGGGTATCGGAACTGCTCGCGCGGATTCGGGCGCAACTGCGGCGGCATCATCGGGGTGGTAACTCGGAGACGCTCGATGAAGCATTCTCCTTTGGCGACATCAACATCGATCTTGCAAGACGCAAGGTCACGCGCGCGGGTGAGCCCGTGCACCTCACGCCGATCGAGTATCGATTGCTCGTCACGCTCGTGCGACACGCGGGGCGCGTGCTGACACACCGGCAATTGCTCAAGGAAGTGTGGGGGCCCTCGCACGTCGAGAGCAATCACTACCTGCGCATCTACATGGGGCACTTGCGCCAGAAGCTGGAAGCCGATCCGGCGCAACCGCAGCACATCCTGACCGAGACGGGCGTCGGCTACCGGCTCGAGGTCGACGCGATCAACTGATCTGGCACAACCTGACGAGCTGACGCACTGACGAGTTGGCTGACTGCGGTATGGCGGCAGGCCACTACGACACCCAATGACCCTGTTACCGATGGGGCGTACGAGCGCAATGCGCGAGCTTTGCTAAAATCGTGGCGTTCCATCCGGCGTGTCCGGCGATCTCCCGAGAGGTGAGACGCCAAACTGCGGTATCGCTCGCGACATTGGCGATCCGCCATTTCATTCGACCTCCGATGGAACCCATTGCCAGGACGGCCTGGCAATCGGCTCGCCTTGCTTCCGGGGACGACCCCGATCTTTTCATCGGAGTCAGTCATGGCCTGGATTCTGCTTGTTTTTGCCGGTTTGCTCGAAGTGGCGTGGGCCGTCGGCCTCAAGTACACGCAAGGTTTTTCGCGTCTCGTGCCCTCGGTCTTCACGATCGCGGCGATGATCGGCAGCGTTTGGCTGCTGGCGCTTGCCGTGCGCTCACTGCCATTGGGTACCGCTTACGCCATCTGGACCGGCATCGGGGCCGTCGGCGCCTTTATCCTGGGTATCGTGCTGTTCGGGGAGTCGGCCTCCGCCGCCCGTATCGCCAGCGTGACGCTGATTCTGGCCGGTTTGGTCGGGCTGAAGCTGACGGCGGCCTGAGTGCGCCCGCGGCCCGGGGCAGACCGGGCCGTTTGCCCAATTTCCGGCACCGGTGGTGCGTTGCCGCAACGCGCGGCATAATGGCGCGGTAACGGTCGAATTACCTTTAGGTGACGGTCCGGCGGCGAGGGTTCGTTTGGGTTCGTTCCCCGGTCTCCACCCGTGACTTCCGTCCGGATCACGCGCAAACAGTGCGTTCTGCCGGTTGGCCGTTATCGCGTCGGCGGTAGGTGGCGCGTGATCGTGCGACGCCGTCATGCCGGCGGCAGCGAGGTCACCATGCTTGAATCAATTGCGCTGGGCGCAGGGCTGTCTTGGGGCAGTGGTCTGCGGTTATATCTGACGGTGTTCTGCGCGGGACTGGCGGCGCGTCTGGGCTGGTTGCATCTGCCGCCGTCGCTGGTGGTTCTCACGTCGACTTGGGTGATTGCCGCTGCCGGTGTGCTGAGCGCCATCGAATTCTTCGCCGACAAAATCCCCTTCGTCGACAGTGCCTGGGATGCGGTGCATACCTTTATCCGCATTCCTGCTGGAATCGTGCTGGGCGCGGCGGCGCTGGGACAGATGGATCCGACGGTCACGGTGCTGGCCGGTCTGGCGGGCGGTGCGCTGGCAGGAACGGCGCATCTGGCCAAAGCGGGCAGCCGCGCGCTGATCAACACGTCACCGGAACCTTTCTCCAATGTTGCGGCCTCAGCCGGCGAAGATGTCTCTACGGTGGGCGGACTGGCGCTTGCGTTCTTCCTTCCCGTCGTATTTCTCGTAATGTTGCTGGTCTTCGTCGTGCTGGCGTGGTGGTGGCTGCCCCGCGTCTGGCGCGGGTGGCGCTCGTTGCTGGCGCGGGTTAAAGGATTAAGGAACGATGGGGTTCACTGATGTTGCCCGCCAGGCCTGGCGGATGTTCCTGCGCGACTGGCGCGCAGGCGAGTTGCATTTGCTTCTCGTGGCGCTGCTGCTGGCCGTTGGCGCACTCTCCAGCGTAGGTTTTCTCTCGGATCGGATGCAGGGCGGGCTCGAGCGCGACGCGCGGCAGATGCTCGCCGCCGATCTCGTCGTTCGCAGCGATGCACCTCTGGCATCCGAATTCACCCGTCAGGCGCAAGCCGACGGGTTGGCGACGGCCGTCGTCGCCAATTTTCCGAGCATGGCCAGCGCCTTGGGGGAAGGGGGGCAGGTCAGCGCGAGCCGTCTGTCGTCGCTCAAGGCCGTGAGTGACGGTTATCCCCTTCGCGGGCGCGTGCGCACGGCGCCAGACGCAGGCGCCGGCACGCCGGACGCCCCCGCCGCCGGTATCCCCGAGCCGGGCACGGTCTGGGTCGATGCCGCATTGCTCGACGCGCTGCACGTCAAACCCGGCGAGTCCATTCGCGTGGGCAACCGTACGTTGCGCATCGCGGCCGTCATCACGCGTGAGATGGATCGCGGTTATGGCTTCGGATCGCTGGCCCCGCGCGTCATGATGCGCTTCGACGAACTGCCGTCGACGGGGCTCGTGCAGTTCGGCAGCCGCATTACGTATCGCTTGCTGCTGGCCGGCACGGACGCTCAGGTCAGCAAGTTCGCATCGTGGGCGCGTCCGGCCGCCGAGCAGGCGCGTGGCGTGCATCTCGAATCGCTGGAAGAGGGGCAGCCGCAGGTGCGTCAGACGCTCGATCGCGCCGAACGCTTCCTGTCATTGGTCGCCCTGCTTGCCGCCGTGCTGGCGGCGGTGGCGGTAGGCATCGCGTCGCGTCGTTACAGCGAGCGCCATCTCGATGCCTGCGCCGTGATGCGCTGTCTGGGCCTGCCGCGCCGGGCGTTGCGTGCCATGGTCACCCTCGAATTCATCGGGCTGGGTCTGATCGGCGGCGCGTTGGGTGTCTCGCTTGGCTATGTTGCGCATTGGGTGTTGCTGGCCCAGTTGGGAAACGTGATTCCGGCGGGGTTGCCTGCGCCGACGTGGCGTCCGGCGGTCTTCGGTCTGACGAGTGCGCTGGTCATGCTGCTGGGCTTCGCTCTGCCGCCGTTGCTCCCGCTCTCGGAGGTCGCACCGCTGCACGTGCTGCGTCGCGACGTGGTGGGCAGCGCTCGCCGGCAAGGATGGCTCGCCTACGGCGCGAGCGCGCTTGCGTTCGGCGCACTGCTGCTGTTCGCGGCCCGCGACCTGCGCCTTGGCGCGATGGTGGCGGGTGGCTTCGTTGCGGGCGCCGTGGTGTTCGGCGTGCTCGCATGGCTTGCCATTCGCGTGCTGGCCGCCTGGGCAAGACGGCCCGGTGCCGCTGGCGGGGGGATGGGCGGCATTGGGTGGCGTTATGCGGTTGCCGGCCTGCGCCGCCGGGGCCTCGGCAGTGCCTTGCAGGTGGTGGCGCTCGGCCTTGGGCTGATGGCGTTGCTGCTGCTTGCCGTCACGCGTAACGATCTGGTCGCAGGCTGGCGTCAGTCGAGCCCGCCCGACGCCCCGAACCGCTTCGTCATCGATATTCAGCCGGGGCAGGACGCACCGGTCCTGGCGCAATTGCGCGCGGCGGGGCTGCCCGACGTGCAGCTCTCACCAATGATTCGCGCGCGCCTGACCGCCATCAACGGCAAGCCGGTGACGGGGGAAAGCTATACGGAAGAGCGGGCGCGGCGCCTGGCTGAACGCGAGTTCAATCTGTCGTATACGTCGGGACTGCCTGATGGCAATCGGGTGACGGCCGGACAGTGGTACGGCGATACGACGACACCGCAGATCTCCATGGAAGAAGGCATCGCGAAAACGCTCGGTCTGAAGCTTGGCGACACGTTGCGCTTCGAAGTCACCGGGCAGACCATCGACGCGCCGATCACGAGTCTTCGCAAGCTGGACTGGGGATCGATGCGCGTGAATTTCTTCGTGGTGATGCCGCCCGCTGCGCTGCGCGATTTTCCGATGACGTGGATCACGTCGTTCCATCTCGAGCCGAAGCAGCAGAGCGTGGCGGATGCGTTGGTGCGTCAGTTCCCCAATGTGACGGTGATCGACACGGGGGCGTTGCTCGCGCAGATCCAGCAGATCCTCTCGCAGGTGATCGACGCCGTGCAGGCGCTCTTCCTGTTCACGCTCGCCGCGGGCGTGCTGGTGCTCTACGCGGCGCTAGCCGGCACGCGCGACGAGCGCATGCGCGAGAGCGGTATCTTGCGTGCGTTGGGCGCGTCGTCGCGGCAACTTCGTGACGTCCATCTGGCCGAGCTGGTGACGGTCGGCGCGCTGGCCGGTCTGCTGGCCTCGCTGGGGGCCGGCGCGCTTGGCTGGGCTCTGGCGCGCTATGTCTTCGAGTTCGCGCTCAGCTTCAATCCGTGGTTGCCGGTGCTCGGCGTCGGGGCGGGCGTGCTGTGCGCACTCGTTGGCGGATGGAGTGGCCTGCGTGCGGTGCTGCGTCAGTCGGCGCTGCGCACGTTGCGCGAGGTCTGACGAGGTTCGGCCGGGCCTGACAGGTCCGAGGTTCGGCAAACGCCCGGGTGGCACGGCTTCGTGCCGCATCCGGGCAAAATGCCATCGAATCGCGGTCGATGGCAGACGTTGTGGGCCTCGGGCACAATAGCGGCCATGACGACCGAAAATACCCCTCAAACTTCCCCGACGGACGACGACGCACAGGACGCTCCTGCGCAACCGACCGCGTTTTCCCTGCTTGGCGGCGAAGATCGCGTACGCGAACTCGTCGACCGTTTCTACGACTTGATGGATCTGGAGTCGGAATTCGCGGGCATTCGCAGCCTGCATCCGGCATCGCTCGACGACTCGCGCGACAAGCTCTTCTGGTTCCTGTGCGGATGGCTGGGCGGCCCGAATCACTACATCGAACGATTCGGCCATCCCATGCTGCGCGCGCGGCATCTGCCGTTTCCGATCGCGTCGAGTGAGCGCGATCAATGGCTGCGTTGCATGGCGTGGGCGATGCAGGACATCGGCGTGGAAGCGTCGTTGCAGGAGCGGCTCATGCAGGCGTTCCACGGAACCGCTGACTGGATGAGAAACCGGGCCGGATAACACTTGATGCCCGCGCCGCAGGGGCGCGGGCATTGCCAGGCGGCTTAGACGTAGGTTGTGGTGTAGTGGGGATCGGGCAGCTGCGTGAATCGCCGCGGCTCGACCGGGCCGCTGTCGGCCGCTTCCGGACCCTCCGGCGGGTTGTACCGATGGCGCCTTTGCTTCGCTTCGTCCAAATTCACACAGGTCGAGACGACCGGTGGAATGAGAGCGCGCGCCACCCCACGCGCGACTTCGGTAGCCGCCTGCGCATATTCGAAGGTACTGCTCGCGAAGGGTGCGCCCTCGTCATACGATGGCGTCGATGTCCCGTTGTCCGCAGAGGTGACGGGGGCATCATTCAGACTTTGCCGCGTTGCCCATAGGGCGCTTGCCGAAGCGATCGCACCGTAGAGTGCGACACTGGTAACGCCGTCCTGAAGGGTCGCGAAGTGCTCCCCGTAGGGTCTCAGCGTTGGCGACTTGTTGGTCAGATGCGGAAGCCACTTTGCCGATTTGATGTCTTTTGCCGATTTGGATCGATCAAGAAATACAGCGACTGCCGTGAGGAAATCCAATGCGGACGACGCGCAAAGGATACCGTTTCCGGAACACGAGACTTTATGCCCAAGTTGGAGCCGCTTGTTATCCGTGCCGGCGTCCATCGCGTCGCTCAGGCGTGCAAAGGTAAAGTTCGCGGTGTGGGCGACCGTCATCACGAAGTGTTGAGCCAGCGCCACGACTCTCGGGCCGGTCAGCATCGGCAGTCGTGTATCGACTTCGGTCGTCGCGGATGAACGCTGGGACGACGGCGACGGCGCGGACGAGCGCAAGGCGAGATCGGTCATGGCGTCTCTGAGCTGTGTCAGATCGCCGGTGCCTGCGCAATGATCGGTCGGTGTGGGGGCAGCCGGGTGACTTAAAGCGAAGATTTGGGGGGAGGATAACTTCATGAGCTTCTGTTGAGTTCCGAGAGGGGGGTCAAAGCGAGTCGATCAATTGCTGTGCGGCCGTCGAAATCTGGGCGTGATGACGCGAGGTCAGGGCGACGTCCCGAGCCTCTGTGGCGATGTCGCGAGCGGCGGCAAGGTCGCCGCTGCGATGCTTGCTCAGCGCAGCGAAATACAGCGGTGTGGGATCTTCCGCGTCCAGCAGGGATGCGAAGAGCAACGGCGCGGACGCGTTTTCGTACTGGCCTTGCAGATAAAGCATGTACCCCAGCGCCTTGAAGGCCTCAGGGCGATCGGGGTACGTCAGGCACAAGCGACCGAACGCGTCTGCCGCGCCAGCAAGGTCGCCTGCATCGTACAGCGCGCAAGCGTGGCGGAAATCGATCCCGGACACCTCGTCTGGCTGAAGCGGGACATGTGTTGGCGGGGGCGCCGGATGGGCGAGGACGTGATGACGTGTTGGCATGGACTTCTCCAATGGATTCCGTGTTTTGCGATCCGTGCTGGACGGGCGCGTGTCACGCATGAGGGGTTTCTTTCGATCTGTCGGCTCCGGCGTGTTGAGTCCGACTAACGCGGTGTTCGCCCGAATCCTAGGGGAGACGCCATAGCCGTCTCTTTCGATTTGCGGACAAAAATGTTGTCCACTCTCGATGCGTGAATGCATTGGGAAAAACATGGTGTCCCGCGCACTTCGCATGCCCAATTCGACAGCGTTGAGTCAATGCCGTGAAACCTTTGCGGGGCAGAGTCGTCGCCGGTGGCCGCGCTGCCGCAGATCCGCCCGTGGGCACCGCAGAGGGGATGCGAAATCGGGCGGCGTGATATCTGACGAGTCGTGGTTTGGGCGCCCGACCTTAAACCTTGGTTTCTGCCATGTATGGCGTTTGCAGAAACGAAGACGCTGGATTGGTGGGCTCGTCGTTCGAGAAGTACGGGCGTGCGTCAAAGTACTCGTCTTCATCGGATTCTTCTGCATTGGATATCAGCGACGAGGTGTCCTCCATGTCACGGGGTCCATCGTCGTGCGTCACAATCCTTGCCTGCACATTTCCGTCTTCAATGGTCAGGGCGATGTCAGGTTTCGGGATGACGTGTTCGAAGCCGTCCGCACCGGACGCAAAGGCAAACGTGTCATGCACGGCGACGGATTCATTCCTCTCGAGTTGTTTCGCATTCTCATGGCCCTCGATGAACCAGGTGACGACGTAGCGTTGTATCAGCCTAGATGATGACGCTACGGTGTCGGCAATCGACGAGTTGGAGTTGTTGTCCAGTACTTTGCGCATTGCATCGGGGACGGTGAAGCCAAGGGCTTCCGCTACCGGGATAAGTCCGGAGAATATCGCTGAGGCCGCAAGCGGCGTAGTGGTGGTCGCCATGTTGATGTACTCGGCGTACTCCTTGAGAAAGGCGCTATCCACGGCATTGCCGAGCGTCAAGAATATATTGGCGTCTCGCATTTCTTTGCCCGTGGCGGCAGCGCTGGTCGCATACATGTGTCCCACGACCATCAGGTTCATGAGTTCTACGCCTGTCGCAACGACATGCAGCGGAACTTCGACGAAGCCTTTCCAGTTGAATGGCATCTCCGCAATGGCGATGCCTAACGCTGCGCCTCTCGCCGAGAAGTTGACCACCTGTCCAATCAGTGCGGCATTGCGCGCGCCGTTGTGGGTATGGGCGACCCGTTTGAACTTGTCCCAGCACCCCATTTGTAACTCGCTCGGGGCCCGTGGAATCGCTGACTCCACGTCTGTGTTTCGACCGGAACCGCCGACGCTTGCGACCTGCTGTGTGGATGCAGTGGGCGTAGTTTGCGGGACGGAGGAAGCAATCGGGAAATGCATGGTGACCTCTGAAGACGTGCGGTTTTCGATGACGTGCCAGGCGCAAGCCGGGGCTTTACCGGAGTCCCGGGCGAGTCCTAGGCGGTAACGAGAAAATGCCCGGCACGAGTGCCTACATCGGCATGGGCCGGGTCTTCACGCGAGATCTCGAGCGCATGCATGGCCAGTTCGCGGGCAAGTGTCCTTTCACCCAAGTGGGCC
>NZ_JAELTP010000901.1 GCF_016428915.1 Pandoraea sp. ASV26 | reverse complement strand
TTACCCTTCGCCGCAATCAACGATTCGGCTGTCTTCATTCCAAGCTCGTTAACGTGGTTCGCCTCCTTCGCCATGCGTAGCTATTCGCTGCTCTCGAGCGTGGCGCTCGGCGCCGTCGTTGCGCAGGCCGTGGACGTCGACTTTGAATATTCGCCCAACCTGATTCCTCTACAGGCTAATGCAAACTCTACCGGTCTGTTTCCCATGGCCGACTGCCATGGATTCAGGCTGGAAGAGGCTACGATTGATGAGATGCAGGAGGCCATGGAGGGTGGCAATCTGACGTCAGTGCAGCTGGTTGGATGCTACTTGACGCGAACCTTTCAGACACAAGAGTACATCAAGTAAGGGGGACTTTGACTGTTTGACTTTATAACAACTTCACAA
>NZ_JAELTP010000900.1 GCF_016428915.1 Pandoraea sp. ASV26 | reverse complement strand
CCAACAACTGATCCTTTGGGGAATACAAATCCATCCACCGTCAGGCCGTGGTCATCGACTTCTCTCCAGAGAGGGAGAGCAGTCCCAGCATGAAGCCGCAGAGCCTCTTTAATGGTAGCTTGTAAGTATGGCAGTTTTTGGGCGTGTGTGTACTCAAAGTGGCTATGCAAACCGCATTCGTCCACTTCTTTCCTTAGCTTTGACAGGACGCCCGGGTTACGGCAGAGATAGTACATCACCGCTGAGAGGCTCAGAGCTGTAGTATCGGCGCCGGCGCCAACGTTGACAAAGGCCATGGACATGAAATGGTAATCCGTTATCCTCTCAGGGTGCTTTTCGCGCTGAATAAGAAGCTTTTCTATGAAATCCTGTGCTTTTGTAGTGGGA
>NZ_JAELTP010000899.1 GCF_016428915.1 Pandoraea sp. ASV26 | reverse complement strand
CAACACTAGTGGACAGTCTGGCTATCCCTCAACATTAATATTCGTTGGACCATTCGAAGAGTCCAGAGACAACAACATCGTCGACAACGCGTTGGTCGGCCTGTCGCGCAGTTTGGGACGAGAGTTTGGAAAGACGGGTATACATGTAGCACACGTCAAGTCCAAAAAGAAGCAGATTCAAGCACACGACTCTCACAAGACTAGCTGTAGAGCAACATCGGTAAGTTCATGGCGCATTGATTCACTTGAGACACGAAGATGGCTGACAGTTGTAGACTGCAGAGACGGTGTGGCACCTGCACACGCAACCATTGTCTTGCTTTAGCAACGAAATGATTATCTAGAAGTCAGGTCAAGCTTACATGGAGTTATCTGACGATATTAATC
>NZ_JAELTP010000898.1 GCF_016428915.1 Pandoraea sp. ASV26 | reverse complement strand
CCGTACAGAATAGTGAGAACATTAACTTGATTCATCCTCAGCTTTCAATAATTCCGGTTGATTTGTTTACACCTAGCGGCAAGAATAATATAGCATAAAAATTGCTTTCTAACGAAGTAATTTGACAAAGAAAAAAAAAGAAAAAGGAAGAAAAAAGAAGAAAAGTATAAGAAAGGAGAGCCTATAATCCATATCCAACGACATTGTTCATGCAAATTCAATTTGGCAGGACAGTCCTGTCGACGGCGTTCACACCTGCGGCGCACTCAATGGCACCTAGTGCAAGTACATTTGAGTCCTGCTGGCAAAGCATGAACCTTACCTGCAGAGTGTTGATTGCCCAGTCTTGCATCTTTTTGTTATTGTAAAGGCCGGCGAGGCCCATCAG
>NZ_JAELTP010000897.1 GCF_016428915.1 Pandoraea sp. ASV26 | reverse complement strand
TTGCACGTGATGGTAGTCGGTATTCGTCTACAGAGATGGGTACCGATGTAGATGTAAGAGGAGAGTTGGGTTGCGCAATACAAAGCATCATGGCAACATTCTACAGGGTAGGGCAGTATTTCTTGGTGTGTCGTTGCAGTGGCGTTGCACATTGAAGCCAATCCTCAGCGACGGAGAACATGCCATTGATTAGATAAAAGTTGGCGCTAAAATTGCAGTAAATTCATGTGTAGGCAAAGCCGCTGAAGTGGTTCTGCCAGTTATTGTCTTGCTTCCGGGTCTGAGGCTGTGACTGGAAAGTGACGACCTTCAGTTTCACTTTGTTTCTAAAGTGAATTGGAAAAATTTCTCTTTACCGTCAGCACCATCCCCAGCAACGCCATCAATC
>NZ_JAELTP010000896.1 GCF_016428915.1 Pandoraea sp. ASV26 | reverse complement strand
TTGGTATTCCGATCCCTCAATTGCATCATCATCGTCTCCTACCTACTCGTACGCCGTCGGTTCACAGCTAATGGTTTTTGGCGATACGTACGCAGCGATCTCAGCCCCTTTTCTCGTCTCCTCCCAATGCCGACACAACCCCTAGCCAGCTCTGGCTGTTCGGCAACGCCCCCAAGGGATCAACTACGAGGTAATTACTGGGCTAAAACCATGCACTACGACTAGTCGTTCTGTGTCCGCCATCTTCTTGCCACATGCCAAAGCACGTATTATTGTAACAGCCCGTGCTTTGGGCACCATTTTAGCGCATGTGTGGTGGCTTGCTTCGCTCGCATGACTGGGTTTCAAGGCGTTGTATCCAATTGGTCAATCATGCAATGCCCAGCAG
>NZ_JAELTP010000895.1 GCF_016428915.1 Pandoraea sp. ASV26 | reverse complement strand
CCCCCCCCCCACCCCCCCCCCCCCCCCCCCCCCCCCCCCCCCCCCCCCCCCCCCCCCCCCCCCCTTTTTCTATGAGAAGACGGCATACGCGATACACAATATCGTCTCGTGGGCTCGGAGATGTGTATAAGAGACAGGCATTCAGGTTCACTTCGTGGAGCTGGTAGTCGGCCAGTTCCGGAATCTCGATGTAGGGCTTGAAGATCGGCATGCCCAGCGCGATGGTGTCGCCGGCTTGCAGCAGATGTTTGCTGTCTCTTATACACATCTGACGCTGCCGACGAACCGTGTGGGGGGGAGGTGTAGGTGGTGGGCGGGTGGATCGGGGGGGGGGGGGGGGGGGGGGGGGGGGGGGGGGGGGGGGGGGGGGGGGGGGGGGGGGGGG
>NZ_JAELTP010000093.1 GCF_016428915.1 Pandoraea sp. ASV26 | reverse complement strand
GTGCCTGGCTGGGCGAAGACGACGTGGCGCTGGTCGCGGGCAGTGAAGGGGCCACGTTGTGGCGTTGGGAGTTGATGTCGGGCGATGCGCCGACGCCGGGCGAGATCGCGTCGGCACCGGGGGCGGCGTCGACGCTCAAGCTTGCCGCGCCCATTGAGCTGGACCCGCGCCAACGCTGGCTCATGCGTTGCGACAAGGTACAATTCCCCCCCGGCGGCGTGGCGCATACGCACGTGCATCAAGGGCCCGGCGTGCGATGCACGCTCGAGGGCGAGATCACGATCGAGACGCTCGGCGCGTCGCACACCCACGGGCCGGGACAGGCCTGGCTCGAACTCGGCCATGCACCGGTGCTCGCACCGACGACCGAGGCGCGCGACACGACATTCATCCGCTGCTTCATCCTGCCGCGGGCGTGCCGCAATCGCAGTTCGATCCGGTACGTGCACCCCGAGGATATGAACAAGGACAAGCCGCAGCGCTATCACGTGTTCGGCGAGCGTTTCATCACGCTCGACGCGCAATAGTCAGGGCGCGGCCACAGCGACAAAGGACACTCTGTGAAAGGATCGAAGGACACCCCGAACGACGTCATCCGCAGCACGCGCATCGCGGCGGCGCCGACGGCTGGCGAGCGAGGCGAGCAGGGCGGCGAGGCACTCAACACGTCGTCGACTTCGGTCATTTCGCTGCGCATTCTGGAGTTGCTGGCCGAGCGCAATGCCGAGTGCGGTGTGACGCATCTGGCAGAGGCGCTTGGTGTGCCCAAGGCGCGTGTGCACCGGCATCTCACGGCGTTGCGTCAGGAAGGCTACGTCGTGCAGAACCCGCGCACCAGCCGATATCGCATCGGCTGGCGCCTGTTCCTGCTCGGGCAGAAGCTGGTCAAACAGTTTGACGTGGTGAGCCTCGCGCGCCCCGTCATGGAGGAATTGCGCGACGCCGTCGGGCAGACCATCGTCATCAGCTCGTTCACAGAAACCGATGTGGTCGTGCTCGACGTCATGCGCGGGCGCAGTCCGCTGGAAATCCTGTTGCACCCCGGCACGCAGTTCAAGCTGCACAGCGTGGCGCAGGGCAAGATCGCGCTGGCTTTCGGGGCGCCCGAGCGTCGCGATGCCGTGCTCGCCGGTCCGCTCGACGCCTGCACGCCGCACACCATTACCGACGCGATGCGTCTGTCGCATGAACTCGCGCTGGTGCGTGAGCGGGGCTGGGCCGATGCGCCCGAAGAAGTCTTCCTCGGCGTGAATGCGCTTGCCGCCCCCATCGTGCAGGACGACGGCGCACTGTTCGGCACGCTCGCCATCGTCGGCTCGATTCACTACTTGCCGGCGCATCCGAATGCGCAAACGGTGGCGGCACTCACCGACGCCGCCCGTCGCATTTCCCGCCTGCTCGGCGGCGCTCGCGCCGACTGACGCAGCGATCGTCAGGGGGCGCCGCGTCGCGCGCGTGAGTTGCAAGTCCTCCTGACGAACGCAATACCCGAACTCAGTCGCCGAACCCGGTCGCCGAACCACTGGCCGCCGGTCATCAGCCGCCGCGCGGCGCTCAGCGGTATGCGAGGCCCTTCGGGGACGGCTTGCCCGGCAGGCATCCGAGAGCTTCGAGGGTGGCGTGCACCGCAACGTCGAGCGGCGTGTGCGGTTCTTCTCCGAGGGCTTCGACCAGTCGCGTGTTATCCATGCGCACCGGTTGTTGCCACAGATATCGCATCTCGCGCAGTTCGCGCAGCATGGTGACGAAAGGTGACGCCACCCACATCAGCCACCACGGAAAGCGTCGCGTCTTGACCTCGACACCGTGGTGCGCCATCACGCGCGCAATCGCGGCGGCCATCTGCGTGCCGTCGGCATCCCAATGGCCGGCCATGTGAAAGTTGGAGAAGGCGGCGAGCGTGCGACGGCGCTCGATGAGCATGACCATCGTCTGGGCGACGTCCGGCAGATAGGACCACGCATGCCCCACGCCGCGAGCGTTCGGCACCTGTACCGTGCGTGTCGTGCGGCCGGGCTTGACGAGTCCTTGGGCGAACCAGCTATTGCGCGCCCGGGGGCCGAAGAAGTCGCCCGCCCGCACGATGATCGTCTGCACGCCATTGCGGCTCGCGTCGCGCAGACGGCCTTCCATCGTGGCGCGGATTCGACCCTTGCGGGTGAGCGGACGTTGCGGGGCATCTTCGCGCACGACCGGGAATGTCTCCGGGCCGTAGTTGTACACATTGCCCGGCAGCACGATGGTGGCGCCGTGCCTCATGGCAGCCGCGATCGTGTTATCGAGCATGGGCAGCACTTGTGTGTCCCAGTTGCGATAGCCGGGCGGGTTGACGGCGTGCACGATCACCTCGCAGTCACGCGCCGCCGCGAGCACGTCGTCCGCTTGCAAGGCGTCACCGTCGACCCACTCGATCCCGACGTCCGGGGTCGTGGTGCGCGGTGCGCCGCCACGGCGCAAGGCACGTACGCGCCATCCTGCTGTAAGCAGTTGCAGCGCGACTTCGCCGCCGATGCCACCGGTTGCGCCGAGGACCAGCGCGCGAGACACATTGTTGCGGAGGGAGTCGGTCATGATGTCGTTCCTTGAGCGTTGTCGGTGATGCCATTCTCCGCGCGAGGCGATTCAAATAAAATTGCCTGAAATCGTCTATCGGCTATACATTTTTGTATGACATCAAATCTGAGCTGGGATCTCTACCGAACGTTTCTCTCGGTGCTGACCGAAGGTTCGCTATCGGGCGCGGCGCGCGCGCTGGGTATCACGCAGCCCACGGCGGGCCGCCACATCGCGGCGCTGGAGGCGGCGCTGGGACAGACGCTCTTCACGCGTTCGCAAACCGGCTTGCTGCCCACGGACGCCGCCGAGTCGCTGCGCGCCCATGCGCTGGCGATGCAGCACACGGCGCTGGCCTTCGAGCGAGCGGCGGCGAGTCGTGACGATGGCGTGAACGGTGTCGTGCGTATTTCGGCGAGCGAGGTCGTCGGGGTGGAAGTGTTGCCGCCGATCCTGAGCGCGCTGCGGCGCGCCCATCCGCAACTGACCCTCGAACTGGTGCCGACGAACCGCATTCAGGATCTGCTGCATCGCGAGGTCGACATTGCGGTGCGGATGGCGCCTCCGCAGCAGGAGGCGCTGATTGCGCGTCGCGTGGGGACCATCGACATCGGCCTGCACGCGCGCGACGACTATCTCGCGCGTTACGGTGCGCCGTCATCGCTGGCCGATCTGGCCCATCACGCGTTGATCGGTTTCGACCAGATGACGCCGTTCCTTCGTGAAGCCACACGCAATACGCCCGTCTGGTCGCGTGATGCCTTCGCGTTTCGCACCGATAGCGACCTGGCACAACTGGCGATGATTCGGGCGGGCTACGGCATTGGCGGGTGTCAGGTGCCGTTGGCGCGGCGCGATGCCCGGCTCGTGCGCGTGTTGCCAAATGCCTTCCGGTTCAAGCTGCCGACCTGGATCACGATGCACGAAGACCTGCGCCAGAGCCCGCGCTGCAAGACGACCTTCGATGCGCTCGTGGCCGGATTGTCCGCCTACATGGCCGAATAAGACCGCGCTCACATTCATGCGGGTGTCTGCGATGAAATTTGTTGATATACAATATATCAATAACATCAACGATCACGAGACAATCACCGCGCCATGTTCGCCCCTTCCTTGTTCGGACGAATGCCACCGGACGTCCTGGCGTCCGCCTCGGCTTCGCGCTCCGCTTCGGCCTCTGCTGCCGGCACATCCTCCTCGCTAACGTCGTTGCCGCCCGGTCGTCATGCGCTCGGTTTGAGCGAGCACCGGGACGCGGTGCTGTACGTGCCGTGCGACCTGCCGACGGACAAGCCCGTACCGCTGTTCGTGATGTTCCACGGGGCCGGCGGATTTCCGCAGAAGGTGTTGCCGTTCATCGAGCCTCATGCGCAGCAGCACAAGTTCCTTGTGCTGGCGCCGCATTCGACCTTTCCGACATGGGACATCGTGATCGGCGGCAGCGGCCCCGATCTGGAGCGTCTGCAACTCGCGCTGGGCAATGTTGCGGCCCGTTATCGCATCGACACGGACCGCGTGGCGTTCGCAGGTTTCTCCGACGGCGCGAGCTACGCGTTGTCGATCGGCGTGACGAACGGCGACATCGCGAGCCATGTCATCGCATTCTCCGGCGGCTTCATGTCGGTCTTCGTGCAGGAGGGGCAGCCGCGGATATTCATCGCGCACGGGCTGATCGACGAGCAGCTGCCCATTGCGACGAGCGGTCGCCAGAACGCCGCCAAGCTCAAGGCCGCGGGCTACGACGTCCAATACGTCGAGTTCGACGGGCTGCACATCATCGAGCCGGGCGTCGTGGCGCGCGCCATCGATTTCTTTCTGGCCTGAAACTCGGCTCAAGCGCGCGCTGCCATGGGACAAAGCACGCACGGGTCATAAGCCGTATCGCGATAGGGGGGAGTGCCGTTCATGGATTTCGAGATTCCGGAGTCACTGATTCATCCGCTGATGCAATTGATCGGCACTGATTCACCGCTGGGCAAGCAGTTGACGGCGTACGGCGTGTGCCGGGGCAACATGATGGTGTCGAGCGAGTGGTTCGATGCCAAGTCGCTCAACACGCTTTATGTGCTCAGCAAGACGCAGAACGAGCGCGCATTGATGTTTCAGATGCTCGCGCTCGACAACGTCTACAACGCGCCGCAGGCTCGGGTGATTCCGGATCTGGACAAGCTGGTGCCGGGGCTCGTGGCCTATCTCGCGCGCGACGTCATCGACGGCTGGCTGTACCACCGCCATCGCGACGGCACGCTGCTGCCGTGGCTGGTGCGTCGTCTGCGCTACGTGGAGCCGGATCAGGGCTCGCCCTATGTCGTCGTGGACATGCTGGCGAACACGATGCAATCGGCCAATTCGAATCTGACGGAGCATCGTCTGCGTCGCTCGGGCATGACCACGTCGCTCGTCTTCACGCGAGAAGACATCGTTAATCGCACGATTCCGGAGTTGCTCGCGGAGTTCGGCTTCTACAAGGAGTGCGCCGAGTTCAAGCACGAGTACGAGCAGCATGCGCAGCGCTTCCTGCGGGTGCAGCGCGCGTTCGGTGCGCAGTTCGTGCTTCGTCGTGCGGCATTCTCGGTCGATCCGAAGGGCGTGACGGAGTTGATTCGGGTGGTAGACGGCACGGTGGCGAAGTGCGTGAACGACGAGGAGCGTCTGGAGCGCAATTTCGAGATGGCGTGCGATGCCGAATTCTGGCGCAAGGCAGGGATCGATCACGCGTTCGAGACCATCCCGCTGCACTGCTACGTGCATGTGTTCCATCTGGACTGGCATCGCAATCTCTGGGTGCACGTGCAGAACATGACCGAGTACGAATATCAGCCGGGGCTGCGCGACAAGCTGGTATTGCCTGCGCATCATCACGATCTGATCGACATCCTGACCTCGAACATGGACGTGATGATGCCGGACTTCGTCCCCGGCAAATCGGGAGGCGCGACGATTCTCTGTCAGGGGGCCCCGGGACTGGGCAAGACACTCACGGCGGAGATCTATTCGGAAGTCGTTGGCAAGCCGTTGTATCGCGTGCATTCGGGGCAGTTGGGCACGACTGCTGCGTCGGTGGGCGCCACGCTCATGAGCATTCTGCGTCGCGCGATGCGCTGGAACGCAATTCTGCTGCTCGATGAAGCCGACGTGTACATCCGCCGGCGCGACAACGATCTCGAGCACAACGCCATCGTCGCCGAATTCCTGCGCTCGCTGGAGTACTTCCACGGTCTGTTGTTCATGACGACAAACCGCATCGGCGATGTGGACGACGCCATCCTGTCGCGCTGCATTGCGACGATTCACTACGAGACACCGTGTCAGGACGATGCGCGGCGTCTCTGGCGAATGCAGGCCGAGCAGGTGGGGGCCTGTCTGGACGATGCGCTGATCGATGCGCTCGCCAGCCGCTATGCGCAAGCGAGCGGGCGCGACATCAAGGAACTGATGAAGCTCGCGAGCCGCTATTGCAAGGTCAAGGACATCCCTTACACGGAGGAGGTGTTCAAGCTTTGCGGACTGTTCCGGGGTTACGAGGGTTGAAGTGAAGGGCTGCTGTGAACACTCAGGCGCCGCGATGTCCAGATCACTGCAAGGGCCAGTGCAATGCCGGCCAGAATGTCGACGAGGTAGTGGCCGCCGAAGGGCAATGCGGCGATCGTCATCACGACATTGACGAGCGCAAAGCCGACATTCCATCCGCGCAGATGCCGCGTGACATAGACGAACACTACCGCGTGCGCGGCATGGAGCGACGGCAGGGAAATCAGGCCCTGATTATCGTTGAGGTCGATGACGCGCTGCGCCCCGTCACGCAGTGCCGCGAATTGAGACCACTCAGAGGCGTCGTATGCGCCGACTTGCCCGAAATAGATATGCGGATTGGACGCGGGCAGCGGCGCGGAGATGAGGATGGCGAGCACGACGGTCGCGCAAAACAGCAGCAAATAGTCCGCGAGGTCGTCCATTCGGCGAGCGCAGGCGAGCAGCACGGGGATCGTTGCGACCTGCCATCCATGCAATAGGTAGCAGCGTCTGAGTGCCTCGAAGGTTTGCGGGTGTGCCTTGAGCCAGAGGTAGGCGGATGGCCAGTGAAAGCCCAGTGCGGCGTCGATATGTGCGAGACGCTCGTCCACCAGGCTGAAGTGCGCTGCAATGGTGGTGTCCTGAAGCACCACGGCCGCGAGCGAAAAGACGGTCAGCAGACAAGGACAGAAGATCGAGACACTGATCTTCGCCCAGATTCCCTTGATTGGGGAGTGCGGTTGCAGCGCCAGCAGATGCGCGAAGACAGCGACCGCTACGATCGGTGTGAGCCAGAGAATGCGATCAAGGCCCGTGAGCGTCAGATCCTGCAAGCCCAAGGCCGTCGCGTCGAGCAATAGCGTGCCCGCCAGCAATGCCAGCATGAGGCGAAATTTCGGCTGAAGGAAAAGCTGGGCGAGAAGCGGTAATGCGGCGCTTGCCGCTGTGCCGGGCGACGTCGTGGCCGCCGATTTCCCCGTTTTCCCCGATGTTGTGACTGCGTCGATCTCATTCATATATGAGTATCAGCGTAGCGAATGTGCGCGTCTGCGCGCGCAAGATTGTGCGTCGTCTCAACTGCGGGCAGGCTTTATGCGTTCCATAGGCAGAGCGACTGGTAGCGATCATAGCAGGGCTTGCCCCCATTGGCGCGCCCCTTGCCGTTGACCTGACGCCCCGCGCTGCGCTCATCAGAAAAAGTCATGAAACGCCGCAGCATTGCGATATGCGGGAAAACTAGAGGCGCGCGGCAGGTGACGGCACTGAGGATAACGGAACAGCGTGAGACTGAACGCCCGGTAATGCCCGGCAATGCCGGAAATCCCGGTTGCCGGGCGTTCGTGGCACGTGATACAAGATCAGCCATCCATCGATAATGTAAATACTTCATATGGCTGGCAGTGCGAAATCGAATCGACCGCTCTTCGACCTGGATCTGCTGCGCTCGATCCTCGTGGTCGCCGATTGCGGCAGCTTCACGACGGCGGCGGCGCGTTTGCACTCGACGCAGTCCACTGTGAGCCAGAAGGTGCGACGTCTGGAGGACATGGTCGGACACAAGCTGCTCGAGCGTGGCCGTCGCGAAGTGCGCGCCACCGACGCGGGAGAAGTGCTGCTCGGCTACGCGCGGCAGATGCTCACGCTCAACGATCAGATGTTCGGGGCGCTCTGCGGCGCTGTGGTGGCCGTGACGGTGCGTCTGGGGGTGCCGGAGGATTTTGCGACGGGCGCTACCACCAAGGTGCTCGCGCGCTTCATCCGTCAGTATCCGCATGTGAAGCTCGAAGTGACGAGCGGCCTGAGTCGCGATCTGCTCGGCAGTTACGATCGTGGTGAACTCGATCTCGTGCTGGTCAAGCAGCATCGCAATAGTCGCGAATCGGTGGCGAGCCGCCCTGAAAAGCTGGCGTGGATCGACAGCGCCAGACATCCGTCATTCGGCCTCGATCCGGTGCCGCTCGTGACCTTTCCCACGCGCGGGCTGTATCGCGACGACATGATCAACGCGCTCGAGGCGATGGGGCGCAACTGGCGCATCAGCTTCACCAGTTCGAGTCTGAGCGGTATTCAGGGGGCCGTAGCGGACGGGATGGGGATCAGTCTGGTGCCGCCGCGCGCGGTGCTGCCGGGGCACGTGGTGCTTGGCCGGGCGCAGGGGTTGCCGGTCATCGACACGTTCGAGCTGGCGATCTTTCATCGGCCGACGGCCGACCCGCTGGTGGGTGCCCTCGCCAAAGTGCTCGTGGGGATGCTGGCATCGAAACCGCGCGCATCGAAATAATCGACGCGCGCGGTGAAGACAGCCGGGCGTAGGCGTACAGCGCGATTACTTCGGCTGTGCGCCCAGCGTCAGGTTCATGTGACGGTTGACGTCCTTGTACAGCAGGTAGCGGAACGGGCCGGGACCACCGGCGTAGCAGGCTTGCGGGCAGAAGGCGCGCAACCACATGAAGTCACCGGCCTCGACTTCCACCCAATCCTGATTCAGACGATAGACGGCCTTGCCCTCCAGCACATACAGGCCGTGTTCCATCACGTGCGTTTCCGCAAAGGGAATCACGCCACCCGGCTGGAACGTCACGATGTTGACGTGCATGTCGTGGCGCATGTCCTGAATGTCGACGAAGCGCGTTGTCACCCAGCGGCCTTCGGTGCCCGGCATCGCGATCGGCTCGACGTCTTGCTCATGCTTCACGAACGGCTCGGGGTACGGCAGACCCTCTACGGCCTGATAGTGCTTGCGAATCCAGTGAAAGCGCGCGGTGCTCTGGCTCTGGTTGCGCAGTTGCCAGTCGGTCGCGGGCGGAATGAAAGCGTAGCCGCCCGGGGTGAGCTTGTTGGCTTTGCCTTGAATCGTGACGGTGATTTCACCCTCCACGACGAACAGCACGCCTTCGGCCTTCTCGTCCTGCTCGGGCTTGTCGCTGCCGCCACCGGCGCCGACTTCCATGATGTATTGCGCGAACGTTTCGGCGAAGCCCGAGAGCGGACGAGCCAGCACCCAGAGGCGCGTGTTGTCCCAGAACGGGAGATGGCTCGTGACGATGTCGCGCATCACGCCCTTGGGAATGACGGCATACGCTTCGGTGAACATGGCGCGGTCGGTGAGCAGTTCCGTTTGGCTCGGATGCCCGCCATGCGGCGCGTAATAGGTGGTCTTCGACATTACTGATGGCTCCTTGATCATTCTGATTTTTCTCCCCATGGTTCGTCGCCGCGCACCTTGGTGGGCCGCCTGCGCCTGGGGGCGCGCGCAGAGCGCAAGACCGCTTTGTCTCGGCGCGACGAACGTGAGCGATGCCGCTGCCTCGCGCAGGCGACGGCATCGCGCATGACAGTCAGGTCGGGGAAGGACTTACAAGATAGCGAACCGGTCAGGCATCGACAAATTAAATATCAAAATGCGTAGCATTCGATTTCCAAATGGATGGCGGCAACAGCCAGGCCGTCTTGGCCTGGATACGAAAAAGCGCCGGTGGACGGCGCTTTTCTCGGGGGCGGAGAGGGTCAGGGTCAGGGCGAGGACATCGAGGGGATTGAGGAGATCGAGGACGTGTCAAGGCACGACCACCGGCAGCGACCAACGAAACCGGGCGAGAACGTTGGCGTCGCGGTCCGTCACCATGGCCTCGACGTTCACCTGCGCAGTACCGCTTGCCACGACGTCGGCTTGCCAGAAGGCGTCCGGTGCTTCGCGCGCTACCGGCGCCTGCGGCGAGCCGGGCTGAGGGGCATAGTGCGTGGCGTGCTCATGGACATGCATCGCCAGACCGCCTAGTGTCGCTTCGTCATCCAAAGAGAGTTGGAGCAGCACTGCGTGTTCGCCGCGCATGGCAAGCGGCGTCCAGCGCAACCGCAGGCTGTCGCCGGGGCGAACTTCGACGGGCCATGGCGCCGCGCTAACGCCCTCGAGCGCACGGCTGCCGGGCGAGAGTCCGAAGCACCCGTCGCTTTCGATGTCTACGGGAGCGTCTGCCGCGTCGGGGTGCCGATCGAGCAGCGTCATCGTATCGATGACAAGCAGAATATCGGCGATGGTGCCGGTATCGCTACCGACGTCGGTGGTTCGTGCATCGGACATGGGAATTCCTTGCTATGGGCCGCCGCTGCCGCGATCCGGCACCCAGGCTTGCCACTCGCCTGCATGGCGTGGATCGCGGCCAGACATAGGTCAGTTGTTGCGAATCGAGATGAACGGATCCCACTGGTAGCAACCGCACACATTGCCGCTGCGGTCGAGGATCATGAACTGGAAGTGATACGTCACGCGTCCGGTCTTGAGCGTCTCGCAGGACCAGAAGTAGTTCGAGCACTTCTGCTTCTTCGGCTTGGTCGGATCCGGCGGGTTCGGCACGGGAATCGTGACCTCGGCCTCACGCGGCGAGGGCGGCGAAATCAGATCGTTGCCCTGATTGCCGATGAACTTGTAGAAGATGCACGACTGCTCGAAGCCGAGCGAGAGCGAGCATTCGCGCCAGCGGATAACGTCCCCGACGGTCGCCGCGACGTCCAGTTCGCCGCCGGCCTGTCCGCTCACCACATTGTTTTGCGTCACGATCATGAAGACGTGCTTGAAGTCGATGAGCGGCGGATTCGAAAAGTTGGAGTTCTTACCATACCGGTCGACAATCGTCTTGGTGTCGATGCTGACCAGCACATCGGTAATTTCTGACATGTGTTTCTCCACGGAAGTCTGAGTTGAATGCCGTCGATCGTGCGACGACGGACTCGAGAGCAGCGGCTCGCTGGCCGCGCGTGAAACGCCGGAGCGCGTCACACCGATGGAGCGTAGGAAGGGGGGCGGTGATGTTCAACCACGCGAGGGTTGCGCCCAATAAGTGACATCTGCGCGCAAAGCGGCGCTGCCGCTGGTTCTGTCGAGACCACTCAGGCGCTCACCAATCGACGAATTGGAGCGCAAACACCAAAACCGCCCATGCGCGCTTTGGCGGGCATGGGCGGCGAGATCGTCGTGGGGAGGTGGCAGCCGTGCGCGTGAAGAGAGGCGCCCCGGCGGGCAAGGGTCAGCCCAGTTTGCGGCTGTGTTGCAGGCGTTCGAGCACGTGAATGCTCAGGCGCGCCGTGTGATTGCGCATGGCGTTGTAGGCGGCTTCGGCGTCGGCAGCCAGCACGGCCTCGACAACGCGCTCGTGTTCGTCGAACGACACGGCAAAGCGCTCCTCGACATCGGACTGCGCCGCGCGAAACGGCGCCAGACGGTCGCGATGACTGTCGATGAGCGCCATCAGCGTCTTGTTCTGTGTGCCCGCGCTCAGCAACTGATGGAATTCGCGGTTAAGCGCGAGATAACCGGCCTCGTCGCCGGCATCCATGCATTGCTTGCTCTGGATATGAATCATCTCGAGCTGCTTCTTCTGCATCGCGCTCATGCGCTGGGCGCTCAGGCGGCAGCACAGGGCGTCGAGTTCGCACATCGCTTCGAGCATGTCGGAGAGATCGTCGACGCTGATGCTCGCCACGACACCGCCTTTGTGCGGCGTGAGTTCAATGAGCCCGCGTGCGTTGAGTTCGCGCAGTGCCTCGCGAATGGGCGTGCGTGACGCCTTGAAGCGCTCGGCCAGTGCGACTTCTTCCAGCTTTTGTCCCGGCGGCAGGCGTCCGTCGATGATTTCGCCCGTCAATACCCGGCAGATTCGTGCGGCAATGGTTTCGGCCATGCTTGTTTGTCTCGCTCCGTGGAAGCGGTTTTTGATCGGATTGTATACACGCGGATTATACGGGTATTTTTGTCCGCCCTTGTGTCCCGGCGGTGTATTTGGTAGCGATTTCGGGCCTGGGGCCAGATTTGTGGTGCCTCAATGCATCCAAAAATACACTTTTTGAATGCAATTCGCTGAGATAGTATACATAAGGCGGCTACCGGGTACTTCCGGTATGCGCTGACATCTCAATCCGAAGGAGGCATTTCATCATGGCCAAACTGCGTCACATTGCGCTTTCCGTGCCCGATCCCTGGAAGGCTGCCGAGTTCTACATGCAGGCATTCGACTTCAAGAAAGTGGGGGAGACGGATTCGTCGCTCGCCCGTGGCGTGTACCTGTCCGATGGCGTCATCAATCTGGCGTTGCTCAATTACAAGAACGACGAAGCGGCAGGCGATCGCGGTCGCGAGTACGTGGGGCTGCATCACATCGGCATCTGGGTCGATGACGTGGCGGCCACGCGCGCGAAGATCGAAGCCGCCGGAGGGCGCTATTACATGGGCGAAGTGCCCGTGAAGAGCAACATCTTCTACGAAGTGAAGTTCTTCGATCCGAACGGTGTGATCTTCGACGTGACGGCTCATGGCTGGGGCGGCGCCTCGAAGGACGGTTCAGGCACGGACAACGCACCGAAGCTGCGTCACGAAGGATTACAGGCTGACCGCAGCGGGCTTTGAGCTCGCCGAGCGGGCGTCGGATCAATCGTCCGCCAATGCCTGTTCGCCCCGCCGGCCATGGCCGGCGGCGGCGGCGGCCACCGGCTATCAGGGGTTACCCGCTATAAAAAAATCGCCCGTTTGTATAAGCAAATATCAGTAGATATTCAATTTTTTTGCTATGTATAATCATTTCAAAGATTGTATACATACAACGGGCGGGCGGCAGACATCCGATCAGGAGCGCCGCGAACATAACGAGAAATCCTAGGAGTCAGCATGAAGAGGCGAGTGGTGTGTGCATTGCTGCTGGGTGCAATGCAGGGCGGTGCGTACGCGCAATCTTCCGGGGGCGTGACGCTCTCCGGGTTTGTGGACCTGAACATGGAGCAACTGTGGGGGTCGGGGGCGAACGGCGGCAAAGTCACGAGAATGTCGAGCGGCGGCCTGAACAACTCTCGCTTCAACCTGAGCGGCTTCGAAGAACTGGGCGGCGGCAATCGCGCCTTCTTCACCTACGAGCCGATGTTCTCGGCCAACAACGGCACGCAGTCCGCGCAGGCGCGTCAGTCGTTCGTGGGGCTGAAGGGGCCGTGGGGCGAGTTGTCGCTGGGCCGTCAGTTCACGCCGTCGTACTGGATCGCGGGTTACGCCGATCCGAGCTGGGCGGCGGACTTCAGTATGGTCAACAACATGGAGTTCTTCTACGCCTCGTATCGCGTGGATAACTCGATTCAGTACAACACGCCGCGCTGGAACGGGCTGATGGGCCGCTTCATGGCGACCACCGGTGTGGGCGACGGCACACGCTCCGGGCGCTTCTACTCGGCGGGCCTTGAATACCGCGACGGCGGCATCTTTCTGGGCGCGGTGAGCGAGTTGCAATACACGCGCGACATCTTCTCGTCGAGCCAGATCCGGTCCTCGCGCGATAACTATTTCGCCGCGACCTACAAGTTCGGTGACGTTGAGCCGACCCTGATCTATCACACGTACAACGGTTACTACGCCTATCCGCCTTATGTCGCGTTCAACGTGCGCGGCTGGGACGCTCAGGTCGGCGTGCGCTTCGCGCTGACCGACCGCCACCGGTTCTATGCGAGCTTCGTCCACCGTCAGGATGAAGACAACAAGGCCCTGTCGAATGCCAACGGTTTCGTCGTCGGCTACATGTACGGCTTGTCCAAGCGCACCACGCTCTACGCGACGTATGCGCGTGTCCAGCATAGCAACGACACGACCGTGCATTACCCGGTGACGTTCCAGGTCACCCCGACGGGCATGCAGAACCCCTCGGGGGTACAGCTCGGCATTCGCCACGCGTTCTGAGGCAAGGCCTCTGATTTGAGACATTCCGCCGCCGGCGGCACGTGAAGCGTTGGCGACAAGACTTTTGAGACGAAGGAGGAAGACATGTTTCGCAAGCAGACACTCGGCGTTTCGTTGACCGCCACGGCAGTACTCGCGGCGCTCACGATGACGCTCGCAGCCCACGCGTCGGCGCCCGAGAGCGCACCGGCCGTGCCTGCCGCAGCACCGTCCGAGGCGCAGCCCACGGGCACGCCCGGCACGCCGAACGTCAAGGACCCGTATCTGGCCGGCTGGCTGCGCCTCACACCGGACCGCGAACCCAAGCCGCTCAAGCCGGGCGTCGACTACGGCATGGATCCGGCGACCGGCAAGTTCATCTGGCCGAAGGCCACGCCCGAAGTACACAACGGTCAGCGCTTCCCCGGTGAACTGACATCTTGGGACAAGAAGAGCTATGCGAAGAACGTGAAGGTGCTGGCGTTCTACCCGGGCGTCGATTCTCCGTTTCACGCATGGAACAACATCGCGGACTTTAACGGCAAGCGTTACCTGTACATCCACGACCGCGACTACCTGCGCATCATGGACGTGACCGATCCGGCCAACGGCAAGGTCGTGTATTCGAAGGGCGGCGTGTGGGGCCCGAAGGGATCGAGCGAGAAGTTCGACCCGAACAACGTTCAGGACTATCTGGGCGGCGCGACCATCGTGTGGAACAAGAAGCTGGGCAAGCCGATCCTCGTGGCGTCGTTCGAAATCGGCCGCTATGGCCTGATGACGGACAAGTCGAAGCAACCCGACAAGGTCGCCGCACAGCGCAATTACAACTCGCTCAAGGGCTTCAAGGTCTTCGAGATGGATGGCCCGTTGCCCTCCGACTGGAAGCTGATTGCCACGCGCACGACCGACTACAAGCATCCGAATGCACCGGTCGGCCAGCAGCAGGGCTCGGGCTCGCTGGATTCGCCGGAGTTCTACGGCGGCAAGTACATGATTCTCTCGGCCGCGCCGGACGACAGCTACGCGTTGTCGGAATACCCGAACTATCTGTACTCGCCGGGCTATCAGGTGTGGGATATGTCGGATCCGGCCAATCCGAAGTTCCTCTCGCAGATCTCGGTGCCGGGACAGATTCTCGGTAACGCGGAGCACGAGCAGGCCTATTTGCAGAATCCGCGCGCGGGCAACCGTACCTCGTGGATGGGCTCGCGCATGCCGATCTTCCTGCCCAAGCCGCTGGAGCAGGGCGGCAAAGTGGGCTTCGGCGCGATGGGTGGTCTGGGACTGTGGTCGTTCGATCTGTCCGATCCCGTGCATCCGAAGGTGCTGGGCAACGTGAATACCGCGCCGAGTTTCGCGGGCACGGAATACGACAACGCCGACGTGAGCCAGTACGAGCGCACGGGCTACGTGTTCACCAGCGGCTACCCGATGAACCGCGACTGCTATGAGCCGTACAAGGACATCTTCGTTATCGATGCGCGCAACCCCGCGAAGATGAAGGTCGCGGCGAAGTTGCCCGAGCCGGAAGTGCCGGAAGGCGCGCCGTTCACGAGCTTCTGCCAACGCGGCGGCAACTACGGTCCGAAGCGCTCGAACTCGATCGGTCAGCCGGGAACGTGGCGTCAGGGCGTGGTGCCGTACTCGTTCTACAACGCCGGTGTGCAGATCTTCGACGTGAAGGATCCGGCCAAGCCGCGCATTGCCGGTTACTTCGTGCCGGGGCTGGCCGACGAAACCGAACTGCCGAGCTACACCCTGGGTAAGGGCGTGTTCGCGATGTACACCGAGTACGACCGCAACATCATGTGGGCCTTTACCGAGAACGGTGCCTACGCGCTGTCGAGCCCGCTGCTGGGCGAGCCGGTGATGGGTGCGCCGGCGAAACCCTGGCCGGCACGGTAAGCACCGCGGCAAGGCAAAGCCATGCAAAGGACGGCACGACACGTCGTGCCGTCACCGTTGACGACTTCACAGGGCCTCCAAAGCGTGAAGTGTTTGAAGCGGGCAACCTCCGATGGTCTCCCGGTTGCCCGCTTATTTTTTATCCGAACGCTTTATCGCACGCCACGAAGTTCGGCGTCACCAAGGGTGTTGAGGGTGTTGACGGCAGCAGGCAGTGGCGAGCCCGAGAGATGGGCGCGGATGTTGGCGAGCAGCAGATCGATCTGTGCCTGCAAGGCCGCGGGTGAGCGTCCGGAGACATGTGGCGTGAGCACTACGTTCTCGAGCATGCGCAAGGCCGATGGCACTTCCGGTTCGTGCTCGAAGACGTCGAGGGCCGCGCCGGCAATGACGCCATCGCAAAGCGCCTCGATCAACGCCACCGTATCCACGACGCTGCCACGCGCCACGTTCACGAGAAAGCCGTTTGCGCCGAGCCGTGCCAGCACGTCGGCATTCACGAGGTGATGCGTGGCCGCGCCACCGGGGCAGGCGAGCACGAGAAAGTCGCTGGCATCGGCCAGTGTGCCGATGTCGTTGAAATGACGCCAGCGGCAGTCCTCGCGAGGGGTGCGCGTGTGATAGCCGATCGACATGCCGAAGCCTTCGGCGCGCCTGGCGATGGCCTGGCCGATGTTGCCCAGGCCGACGATGCCGAGTCGTGCGCCATGCAGCGTCGGGCGAGGCGCACGGTGTTTCGCCCAGCCGCCGCCTTTCACGGCGCGGTCGAGCGTGACGAGTCCGCGTGCGCTCGCGAGCAGGAGCGCGAGTGCGTGATCGGCCACGGTCTCGCCGTTGGTGTTGGGCGCATGCGCGACGGCGATGCCGCGCTCGGTGGCTGCCGCCACGTCGATGTTCTCGTATCCCGCGCCAAAGGCGCAGACGAGTTCGAGTCGCGGCAGGGCGTCCATTTGCGCGCCGGTGATACCGGTCGTGCCGTTGGTGAGCACGATGCGTACGTCACGGGCCAATCCAAGGTTGGCGAGATCGGGGCGTGTGCCATGCGCATCGACATCGTGCACGAGCAGGCCCGCGGCAAGCAGTTGCGTGCGAGCGATCGGTTCCAATGGAATGAGGTTGAGCAGTCGCGGAGCGTCGGTCATGAGGGCCTTAATCGAGTCGGTGGGAAGGATTGAAAAATAAAATACAAATCAGTTGTAATGTATACATATGCTATGTATTGTATCTTCACATAGCAATCAAAAAGACAGCCGACGTGAAAGCGCGACATCGGTTTACCGAAGGAAGACAAGGAGGAAGGTGTGATTTGGTTTGGTATCGCAACTTATGAATCGCTGGCACCGGGGGCAGGTGCTCAACGTCGCACGGCACTCGTGCAACATGGCCGTCTGTACGATCTGGAAGCTGTGCTGCGCCACGTGGGCGCGGGGGCCGACGACGAACGGCTGGCGGCGCAGGATCTGACGGCATTGCTCTCGGACTGGTACGTCAACGGCGAAGCGGTGAGCACCGCAGTGCGTCAGGCGCTGGACGCCGGGGTGCCGGCGAAGGTTGGCGCGCTGGCGAGTACCGAGTACCGACTGTGCGTGCCTTATCAGCCGGGCCGCATCTTCGCGACGGCCTCGAACTACTACGAGCACGCGGCCGAAATGGGCACCAAGCTTGCGCCGCGCAGTGAGAGTTCGCCGTACATGTTCATGAAAGCGGAGACTAGCGTGACCGCGACCGGCACCGACGTGGTGCTGCCGCCGCACGCCGAGCGAGTGGACTGGGAGGTCGAGCTGGCGGTCGTGATCGGGCGTCCGGGCCGCCACATTCCGGTGGAGCAGGCACACGAATGGATTGCTGGCTACACCGTCATCAACGACGTGAGCGCGCGCGACCTGAATCGCCGCACCGACTATCCGTTCACGCACGACTGGTTTCGCGGCAAGAGTTTCGATACCTTCGCTCCTCTGGGGCCGTGGTTTGTGCCGCGCGATGTCATTCGCGATCCCCAGGACCTGCGCATGACGCTGTCGGTGAACGGCGAAATGATGCAGGACGACACGACGGCAGGCATGATCTTCAACATTGCGGAGCAGATCGCCTACCTGTCCGGCATTCTCACGCTCAAGCCCGGCGATCTGATCGCCACGGGCACGCCGACCGGCGTGGGCATGGGACGTGGCGTGTATCTCAAGGCGGGTGACGTGATGGTGGCGGGCATCGAAGGCATTGGCGCCATCGAGAACCGTGTCGTGGCACAGCGCAAATGACTGAGGCCGCTCATGGAGCGGCCAGGAGGAGTGAGCAATGCAGCAGTGGCAGTGGGCAATGCGCTGGTGGAAGGCGCTCGCATGTGCCGGCACGATCGGCGCGCTCGGCACGAGTGCTCTGTGGGCGACACCGGTCGCCGCGCAGGAGAAAGTGAAGTTCAACCTCTCATGGCTGCCCCAGGGCAGTACCGGCGGCGTGCTCGTCGCCATCAACAAGGGCTATTACCGCGAGGCGGGGCTGGAGGTCTCGGCGATTGTCGGCCACGGCGGGCAGCGCACCGTCAATGAAGTCGATCAGGGTTTGTTCGACTTCGGTTACGGCGATCCGATCAGCGTGATGCTTAACCGCGCGCAGGGCGGCAAGACGAAGATGGTTGGTTCGATCAACGCCGTGTGGCCGGGCGCGATCTGCTATCTCGCGAAGCCCGGACGGACCATTACGAAGCCCGCCGATCTCAAGGGACTGTCGATGGGCGGCGGCGGGGCCTCTCCGTTGCAGAACATCGTGCCCGCGTGGCTCAAGGCCAACGGTTTGCCGCCGACCTCGGTCAAGCTGCTGCGGCTCGATCCGTCGACGATCAATCCGTCGTTCCTGCAAGGCCGTGTGGACCTGACCGAGTGCTGGGAAGGTGCCAACCTGCCGGTGCTGCAATCGCTCGCCGCGAAACAGGGCCGCGAGATCGGTTCGCTGCGCTATCGCGACTTCGGGCTGGATATGGTCGGCAACGGCATCGTCACCACCGAGAAGATGATTGCGCAGAAGCCGGACGTGGTGCGTCGCTTCGTGCAGGCGACCTATCGGGGCTACGCGTGGATGCGTGAGCACCCCGAGGAGTCGGCCGGCGTGATCGCCTCGCAGTACCCGATGCTCGACAAGCAGGTCATGGTCGAACAGATCCGCCAGATCGGCGTGCTGGAGAACGATCGCGAGACGCAGGGACACAAGCCGGGCTGGCTGCCCGAGCCCCGTATGGAGTCCACCGCGAAGTTCGTGCGCGACGCCTTCAACCTGGCGCCCTCGCTCAAGGCCACCGACATCTATACCAACCAGTTCGTCGAGTGACGGTCCCCGAACCGCTGCAATGCAAGGAATCGAGATGACAAGCTCCAAACCCAAGCTCAACCCGAAGCGACTCGGCCATCTGGTACTGGTCGTGCGCGATATCCAGAAGTCGGCGAAGTTCTACACCGAAGTCCTCGGCCTGACGGTCTCCGACTGGATTGGCGACCAGATGGTGTTCCTGCGTGCCGGTACCGATCACCACGATCTGGCGCTTTCGCAGATTCCGAAGGACTCGCCCGACATTGACGATTTGCCGCGCTACGGCCGTCCCGGCATGGAGCACTTCTCCTATCTGGTCGACAGCGTCGAGGAGATGGAAAAGGCTGTGGAAGTGCTGCGTGCGCATAACGTCGAAATCGTGCGCGGCATCGGCCGTCACGGGCCCGGCGCGAACTACTTCCTCGTGTTCAAGGACCCGGACGGCAACAACGTCGAGCTGTATTGCGAGATGACGCAGATCGATGAGGCGCATCCCTATGAAGCGAAGGTGTGGGAGCGCTCGATCGAGAGCTTCGACCGGTTTCGTTTCGAGCGCTTCGTCGTGCCGCCCCCGCCGGGCATGGTCAAGGACAAGTCAGGCGGCAAGGCGTAGCACCCGACATTGCGCAGGAGACATCGAATGAAACGCATCGCACAGACGATCGTATTTTGGGGCGTAATACTTGCCCTGTGGGAAATGGCCGTGGCGTACTTCAAGGTGCAGTCGTACCTGATGCCGCCGCCATCGGCAATTTTTCGCGCTGCATGGGAAGTCCATCCGCAGATGCTGGCCGACACATGGGTCACGACCGTCGAAGTGCTGACCGGTTTCGTGGCGGCAGTCGCGGGCGGTCTCGTGATCGGCGTGGTCATCAGCTACAGCGCGTTTGCACGTCGCACGCTGTACCCGCTCGTCACAGCATTGCAGAGCATGCCAAAGATCGCGCTCGCGCCGCTCATGATCGTGTGGTTCGGGTATGGCTTCGCGTCGAAGCTGGCGTCGACCTTCCTGTTCGCGTTCTTCCCGGTCGTGGTGGCGACGATGGGCGGACTTGCCAGCGTTGCCCGCAATCTCGACGAGCACTTCCGAGCCCTCGGCGCAAGTCCGTGGGACACCTTCTGGCGTCTGTATCTGCCGGCGGCGCTGCCCGCGTTCGCCGACGGCCTGAAGATCGCCATGCCGCTGGCGGTGATCGGCGCCATCGTCGGTGAGTTCATCGGCTCGGAGGAAGGGCTGGGGCATCTGATCGTGTTCGCGTCGGCGGCGGCACGCACCGACGTGATGTTCGCCGCCATTCTCATGGTGACGCTGCTGGCCGTGGTGCTCTATTGGGTCATCGAGCGTCTGGCGCGCTTTGTCTGGTGGCGGGGGATCAACGTATGAGTACCGTGACGAAGACTGTGACGCAACTCCACGCGACGCGTCTGGCGGGCGAGCCGGGTCCGGCTGGCGAGGCAACGGCGGCTGCCGCACAGCCGCAGGGCGCCATGATCGAAGTGCGCCATATCGACAAGACCTTCGCAGGCAAGCAGCGTAACGCCTCGCCGATCCGGATTCTTGACGATGTGTCGCTCTCGATTGCGGATCGCGAGTTCGTGTCGATTCTCGGGGCGAGCGGTTGCGGCAAGAGCACGCTGCTGCGCATCGTGGCGGGGCTCGTGCCGCACGACGGCGGCGAGGTGCGTGTCGCCGGGCAACGTGTGTCGCGTCCCGTGCCCGAGATCGGCGTGGTGTTCCAGACGAGCAATATGCTGCCGTGGCTCACCGTGCGGCAAAACCTGCTGCTCGGCACGCGCCTGCGCAAGATTCCGAAGGAGACGAGCGAGCCGCGCGTGAGCGCATTGCTGGAAATGCTGGGACTCGCGCAATTCGCCGATCATCATCCGCATGAGTTGTCGGGCGGCATGCGGCAGCGCGCGTCGATCGGTCAGATTCTGGCGCTCGAACCCAAAGTGCTGCTCATGGACGAGCCGTTCGGTGCGCTCGACGCGCTCACGCGCGACAACCTGAACGTCGAACTGCTGCGCATCTGGCAGGAGCACCGGCAAACGGTGCTGCTCGTCACGCACAGCATCGAGGAAGCCGTGTTCCTGTCCGACCGGGTGATCGTGATGTCGGCGCGTCCGGGCAAGATCGAGCAGGAGGTCGTCATCGACCTGCCGCGCCCGCGCTCCCCGCAGACGATCAAGCAGCACCCGCGTTATGCCGGGTACATCGCGCAGCTCTCGCAGTTGATGGGAGTCTATTGATGACCGGGCAGACAATTCAGGCGAGCGTCGCCGCCTGGGAGCAGGCGCGCGCGGGCATGCGCGCGCTCGGTCCTCGCTGGGCTGACGATATCGTCGCCGGCCGGCGCGTGGTGCTCGACACCTACACACCGTTGCTCGCCCGGACGCCGTCCGAGGGCTATACCGTTGTGCGCGATCTGGCCTACGGCCCGCACGCGCGGCATCGGCTCGACGTCTATCGTCCGGACCCGGTGGCCAACGGCCCGGCGCCTGTCGTGGTGTTCGTGCATGGCGGCGGGTTCGTTCGGGGCGACATGAATGCCAACGCGCAGATCTACGGCAACGTGCCGCGCTATTTCGCGCGTCACGGTTGCGTGGCGGTCAATGTGGAGTATCGGCTCGCGCCCGAAGCCGCGTTCCCGGGCGGGGCGCAGGACGTCGGCGCGGCCATGCAGTGGGTGCGCGAGCATATCGGCGAGTACGCGGGCGAGGGCGGTGCCGACCTGTCGCGCATTCTGCTGATCGGTCATTCGGCAGGCGGCTCGCATGTGGCCAGCTACCTTTGCGATCCGCGCGTGCGGCCCGCGCAGCCTGAAGTGGCCGGTGCAGTGCTGATCAGTGCGCGTCTGCGGGCCGACGTGCTGCCGGACAATCCGAACGCGCCGGGCGTTCTCGCGTACTACGGCGACGACCCCGCGCGGCACGAATCCGACGCGCCCATGGCGCACGCCGAGGCCATGCCGGTGCCTGTCATGGTGGTGGTCGCAGAGTTCGAGAATCCCCATCTCGACACCTACGCGCTCGAGTTCTGTCACCGGCTGGCCCAACGAGACGGCCGTGCACCGCGTGTGCGTCAGGTGCGCGACCACAACCATACGTCGGTCGTCGCGCACATCGATTCCGGCGACGACTCGCTCGGCCGCGAAATTCTGCAATTCCTGCACGAAATCAACCCATCGCCCTGATGCGGTCCGCGTCTGCCTGAGTGACTGAGCCGCAAGGCTCGGCACGGGCAGCGCTTTCCTCTCTTTCTCCCTTTTAGGAACTGTCATGGTCGATCACGAATTGACCGGGGCGTTTGCGCCCGTCGTCACGCCGTTTCGCGCGGATCTGACGCCGGATGCCCCCCGTTTTCTCGCGCATTGCGAATGGTTGCTCTCTCACGGCGTGGGCCTGGCCCCGTTCGGCACCAACAGCGAAGCGAACTCGCTTGGCGTTAGCGAACGCATGGCGCTGCTCGACCATCTGGTCGATCACGGACTCGACG
>NZ_JAELTP010000894.1 GCF_016428915.1 Pandoraea sp. ASV26 | reverse complement strand
CAACAAACACGTACGATTCTCACGAATTACTGGTAGAGCTCCTAGTCCGGAAATATTCCGTGCCAATCACAGCGCGCGAATTCCACGCTGCAAAGCCCCCAAAAGAACCTGGCCCAAAAAAATCTCACGGGCAGTATCCGTGCCTCCTATCGAAAGCCGAAGGTCCGTTTTCCATTCTCCCGCAGCAAAAGAGCCAAATCGCCACGTTCCCTCATTATTCCCTGGCTTATTTAAATTCTTTAATTCTTCTTCTTTTTCTTGCGTTTTCGCTCCGTTGAGCTCCTTGGCCACAAAGATGGCATCCCGAATGGGCCCGCGGACCGTCAAGGACGCAACGAGATTTACGTCGACGATTCCTCATGCCACGTCCAAAGCAGCTGGCCCGTCT
>NZ_JAELTP010000893.1 GCF_016428915.1 Pandoraea sp. ASV26 | reverse complement strand
CCCCCCCCCCCCCCCCCCCCCCCCCCCCCCCCCCCCCCCCCCCCCCCCCCCCCCCCCCCCCCCACTTTACAAGCAGAAGACGGCATACGCGCTACACAATATCGTCTCGTGGGCTCGGAGATGTGTATAAGAGACAGTCTTTAACTCGTGTCTTGATTCATTTGTCTCATCGGAAGGCCGCCTTGACGTCTGCCCTAGGCCATTCAAACGGCACATCGCCTCCGTAAACATCCGTCGTGACACTTCCAATCCTGTCTCTTATACACATCTGACGCTGCCGACGAACCGTGTGGTGTGTTGTTATAGGGGGTGGGGGGGTGAGTGAAAAAGGGGGGGGGGGGGGGGGGGGGGGGGGGGGGGGGGGGGGGGGGGGGGGGGGGGGGGGGGG
>NZ_JAELTP010000892.1 GCF_016428915.1 Pandoraea sp. ASV26 | reverse complement strand
ATACTACGAATAGCCTACGCGTACCGCATAGACTCAACATCGCGTCGAGCACACACGCACACACCTGTCGCAATTCTTATTAGGCCGAGTGCCTGGAGATTGCGCCTGCAGTAGCCCACCACCACATGACGTTGCCTTGCGCCACCAGACCGCCGGAAACGAATGCGTCCGCTGACCGTGCCCCCAAATCGCAAGGTAAACACTGAAGATCCTCCGCACCTCCACTCGGCTGTGGCTACTGCAAGCCCTGGCGGCTGTTATCCACTTGGACGGCGGCGCGGCCAAAGAGGATTGGGACGAATGCGCAATAAACAAGAGAGAACTACGAGTAACGAGCTTCTGGATAATCTCCCCACTCCCAAAACCTGGCCATCTGAGACCCCTAGGA
>NZ_JAELTP010000891.1 GCF_016428915.1 Pandoraea sp. ASV26 | reverse complement strand
CCCCCCCCCCCCCCCCCCCCCCCCCCCCCCCCCCCCCCCCCCCCCCCCCCCCCCCCCCCCCCCCCTTTACACGCACCAGCCGGCCTACCCGCTACACACTATCGTCTCGCGGGCTCGGAGATGTGTATAAGAGACAGCCGCAAATCCCGCTCGTCAACAACGTCGACGTGGCCGTGGAAACCGACGTGGCCCGCATCAGGATGCGCTGGTGCGTCAGGCCGCGGCACCGGTGCGTTGGGTCGAGTCGGTGACTGTCTCTTATACACATCTGACGCTGCCGACGAACCGGGGGGTGGGTGTTTCGGGGGGGGGGGCGGGTGCGTTAGAGGGGGGGGGGGGGGGGGGGGGGGGGGGGGGGGGGGGGGGGGGGGGGGGGGGGGGGGGGGGG
>NZ_JAELTP010000890.1 GCF_016428915.1 Pandoraea sp. ASV26 | reverse complement strand
CAGTGAGGGAGCCCAAAAAGATCCAAATATCGCGCATAAAGGCAGTCACGGCACCCAACGCGCCAATTCCTGCAAGACCGAATACGTAGTACACAGCATTCACCTCCGACACGGACTTTGTGGACATCGGTATTTGACCGACCAGAGAGACCGCGGGAGATTGATTGGCTTCGAGATTGCCAAGCTTGGCGATAGTAGCCCAAGAGCCTTGTGCGTGCATTTGTGCGCCGTATGTGCTGGACATGGAACTATAGGTGACGCCCTTTACGTCTTCCTCCACATACTGGTTGGCCCACGCCCTCACCCAGACATTGGTGGCGACAGGAGCGAGCTGTTGCAGCTGGAACACAATGATGGCAACTCCCCAGAACCACCAGGAGCCCATGGC
>NZ_JAELTP010000889.1 GCF_016428915.1 Pandoraea sp. ASV26 | reverse complement strand
CAAATGCTCTGGCGCCAACCAGCCGAGGAGCCACTGCACCCGGCAATCCTCCAAAACTGTGTGTCCTTGGCCCCTGTGTCTGTGCATTGAATCCTTCCATTCATCACCGCGCATGTGGAGTAGTGGACTGCGCCTTGGGGCGGGTTGGACGCTTTGTGGGGATGGGACGCCTCATCACAACAGGGGATTGTTGGCAGCATAAGGCGACTAGCTTTTTTGTGCCCACAGTGGTTCTTGAAGCGGATTGGTCTGGCATCTCGTGTTTTTTCACCCGTCGTTTCTACTCTACCCACTGTATTTACAGCCTTACCACGTTTGGTAGCGCGTACGGAATTTGTTATCCAGCACACCATGCCGGGGAAGAGTGGAAAGCCCTCGTCACTTGTGA
>NZ_JAELTP010000888.1 GCF_016428915.1 Pandoraea sp. ASV26 | reverse complement strand
CCTCCTCCCCCCCCCCCCCCCTCTACCCCCACCCCACACGGTTCGTCGGCAGCGTCAGATGTGTATAAGAGACAGGCTGGAAGGTTGAGAAACGCTCCATCAAGTATGAGGAGCTACCGCAGTTCACCGAGGTCATGGCCGCTGGTACGGCTGCCGCACTTGTCCCCATTCGCTCGATTACTCGTCGCAAGACATCCGGTCTGCCTGCTGGGCCCAAGGTAAAAGCGGACGCCGAGGCAGAGGTTGTCACGTTTATTCCCGATGACCAGGAGGATGCTGGCCCGGTTTGCTTGAAGCTGCTGAGCCAGCTCAAGGCGATTCAGCTGGGCAAGGCTGAGGACAAGTTTGGCTGGAGGTGCAATGTTACGGAAAAGGACATGGATATCGA
>NZ_JAELTP010000887.1 GCF_016428915.1 Pandoraea sp. ASV26 | reverse complement strand
GACATAAGCAGGTGCCATGGAATATTGTGCAAACATACTGAGACTCCACCCTCGTACTAATCGGGAAGGTTCTAAGACAACCATCTCTACGGGAGATCCTCGAACACATCAAAGATGCGGCCAAATGCACACAGAACATACAACACGACGTCACAGTCATCAAGAGCTCCGTGGGTTTTGAGCGCAGCTCCGCCGCATGCAGCCAACTTTGGTGGAAAACATGCTGCTTCCAGGTCGTCTGAAAAGCTATTTAGTATATAAAAATAAATGATAAGTAAAAACTAGTATACCTAGATATATAAACGTTTTTTTGTCGTATATGGAAATAAATAAACCAGATTCCGTGCTCCACGGTTCTATCCATACCATGTGTGACTGAGGGCCGCAC
>NZ_JAELTP010000886.1 GCF_016428915.1 Pandoraea sp. ASV26 | reverse complement strand
CCCCCCTCTTCCCCTCACCCCCCCCCCCCCCACCCCTACACACCACACGGTTCGTCGGCAGCGTCAGATGTGTATAAGAGACAGGATCCACGCCTCGTGAATCGACATTGCCGGAAACTGAGAGATGATAGATGTTGAAATGGTGCAAGCCAAAGCAGATATACTGCTCTTCTCAGTATTTCAGTCCAAAGAGGAATAATTTACCCCATTAATTAAAAGATGGGAAATCCGATTACTATGCATTACACAGGTAGTATGACACAGAATTTTGGCTGATCCTTGGTTTGGGCCAAGCTCTCAATGTCACACAAGTCTCTTGTCGAGCACCGCATCTGCGGCGCAAAAAAAAAGCCCACGAGGGGAAGGCAGACGATTTCATGATATGTAA
>NZ_JAELTP010000092.1 GCF_016428915.1 Pandoraea sp. ASV26 | reverse complement strand
GACGGTGACGTTGCCGCCTGCCCGCACGGTCGAGCCGTTGGACGTTGTACTGTCGTTGGTCTCGCGGCTCACCTGCTTCGATCCGCCGACGGTGACCGAGATATTGACGTTGGCCGCATCCTTAAGGTTTTTGACGGTATCGACGGCGTTTTTCACCGCGAGGCCGCCCGCCGCGATGCCGAGCGCCTTCATGCGAGCGTCATCCACCTTGCCAACGGCCTGACCCATCTGGCCGACGGTTTGCGCGGCATTCAACAACGGATTCGATATCGCGACCGTCAGTCCCGATTGCTTGATTTCCCGCTCATGCACGCTACTCTCTGACGCTTCGCTCTCCACGATCGATACGCGCTTACCGGCGATGTTCACATCGCCATCGCGTGCGATGACCGTGCTGCCTTCCTGCCGGTAGTCGTTGCCGGCGCGCACGGTGACATTGCCGCTCACCGAGCCAACCACGCTCCCCGTCTGGCTAACTTGCTCGCGACGCTGCTTGTCCTTCTCGGATCGACTGCCGATGGTGAACCCCGTGCCACTGCCGAACACACCGCTCGTGGTCTTTTCCGAGACACTCAGTGAGCGGCTTTCGTCTTCGGCGGACGCGATCGTCACGTTCCGTTTTGCGCCGATGGTCATGTCCCTATCTGCGACGACCTGCGACCCGGTGATCGTGACGTCGCGTCCCGATGCGACCGTGACGGCGTCACCCGAGAGCGTGCTACCCGTAGTGCGCGTGCCGTGGCTCTCCCGGTAATTCTCTTCGGTCGTGGAGGAGAGCAGGCTCCGGCTGGTGCTGCGTGACCAACGCTCATCGTCATGCCGAGCCGCAACGCCGCCGACGGTAACGTCTCCGGTGGCCACGATCTTGAGGTCCGATTTGCCCTCGGCGGTCGAGGGCGTTTGCGTGCCGGGCCGCGTGTCATCGCTGGCCCCGGCGCTCAGGTAGGAGCCGAGAATCGTCACGTCACCGTGGGTCGCGTCTCCGGTCGTGACATAAGCGGTAATACCCCGTTCTTCCAGCAGTCGCCCGATCGCTTCGACTTGCCCGGCGGCGATACCCATTTCGCCGTTCGAATGTATTCGGCTGCCTTTGGCGGTTTCCTCGTAGGAATCAACCGAGGCCGCATAGGTGTCGCCTTGTACACGTCCCGAGTCGGTGACGGTGTCGATCACGGCGCCAATCTCGACATCTCTTGCCGCCGCGACGACAACCGCCTTGCCTGCATCGACGCTTGCGCCTGCCATAGACGCGTCGCGTCCGGCGATGAAGGTGGCGTCGCCCCCAGCGTGAATGCCCGACGACACCTGTTCCGCGACCGTCGTGCGGCTGTGGCTATCGCTCGATCCGCCGCCGAACTCGCGGCTCGCGGCAATCGCGCCGAGCGAAATATCGCGTCCCGCAGCCAGTTCGGCGTTGCCCCCGGCGTCGATGGCCGCGCCGTGCACGGAGAGGTCTCGTCCTGCGGTAATCACCACGGCGTCGCGCGCGTCAATCCGGCCGAGCGATTCGATGGCCGTTGTCTTGCCGTTCTGCGAACCGTTGACCCATTCGTTAGTGCGGCTCTGGCTGGTGACGACGACATCGCGTCCCGCTGCGACTTGAACTCGCTCGCCGGCGATCTCGCCGCCGATGTTCTGGAAGTCCCGCGAAGCGACGACCTCGACCACACCGACCTTGCCCCCGTCGCCGGACCCACCAAGCACGCCGCGATTCTCGACGTCCTGCGCATGGACTCGCGTGCTTGCGTCGCCGACGATCTGGCCACTGTTGCGGACCTGATGCGTTGCTTCGACGAGGACGTCGCGGCCGGTGACGAGTGCGCCACCCGGCTGCATGGCGACACGTTTGCCGTGTGCGAGGTACACCGTTGGCACCAGAACCGTTGTCGTCGTGCCGTCGGGCAGCGTGACGGTCTGGCGAACCAACCAGACGATGTCGTCGGTCAGTGCCCGCATCTGCTCGGGCGTGAGCCGAATGCCAACGCGAAGTTCCAGATCGCGGCCCGCGCGTGCGCCTTGCGTGAGAAGCGTTCGGAACGCTGCATCGATTGCCGCCGAAGTGCCGGCGTTACGGCTGCCCAGAGAGGCGCGTCCGGTCAGTTCCAGAATCTGCTCGCGAACCAGCTTCGCTTCGTAGAAGCCGTCGCCGATACGACGCTCGATGCTGTCCGGGGCAATCCCGAGCAGGTCCAGCATGTAGTTGCTGGAGACGAAGGTGCCGCGGTCGGTGAAGCGAGCGTCGGTCTCGACGAGGTACGGATGGTCGGGCTCGGTAACGACCTTGAAGAGTGCGCTACGCGGAAGCTTCAGCCCGGGGATGCCGCCGGAAGCGGTGTCCAGTGTCTGCACGGCGCCCGATATGTCTGACGAGGGCGTCGTCGCGACCTGCGCTTCGACAGCGTCTTGTGTGCCGGTGGAGACGGTCTCTTGACTTGTTCCGACATCGACGCGCTGCGACGTTCCGACGCCGCTCTCCATTTGCCTGCTGCCGATGACCGTGCCGTCAGCCGTGGCGGTGTCAATCGTGATGTCGCGGCCGCGAAGGTGAGTCGTCCCGTTCGACGAGATCAGGCTCTGGAGGCCGCCAACGATGGTGCGGCGCTCGGTGTTATCCAGATCGACCGTCGTAAACCAGCTTTCGCTGTTTCCGCTCTTTTCGTGCCAGTACAGATCTGACGATTGCCTGATGCTCTCAACGCGTTCCAGGCCGATGCTGCGGCTTGTGATCTGAGCGCCGTTGCCGCGAACCTTGATATCGCCGCCAGCGCTGATGGTCGACGCATGATTCAACGCGGTCCCGTTATCGACGTTCAGCCGGATCGTGCCTTGCGATGTCAGCGTGCCCGGATCGGCGACGTCGCCGATGACATCGGTCTTGCTGTGGATGGTGACGCGGCGGCGGTACTCGTTGGTGTCACGGCCATCCGCAATGCCGTATCCGCGCCGGAAGATGCGCACGCCTTCGTCGGTCGCGCCGGTGATGGTGCTGTTCGACTGATCGACCACGGTCGGCCGGATATGCGCCTGCGGATCGAAGTCGGGCCAGAACCGGATGACCCAATTCCCCTGACCGTCGTCGCTGATGCTCTCGAAATGCTGAACGCCGCGTTGGGTGATGTTGCGAGTGGCGTACTCCAGCGAGAAGGCATTTGACTTGTACACCTCGACAATGGGTTTTTCCAGCGAGAATGTTCTTGCGTCGACGTCGAGCGCTGTCACCCCGCGCTTCGGAATGGTGACGCTGATCGGACCGCTCACCGCATGGATTTTTTCGCTGGAGAGCGCGGCACGCGCTTCACGATTCCAGCGCCATTGTGTAAAGGTCTGGTTGCGCGGATTAGGTATCACACGAACCTTGCCCACCTCTTTGCCGTGCTGGTCGATCTCCCGATAACGCTCTTCGATGATCGCGGGCTCGCCGTCGACACTCAGGCTGTGGCTGATATGGACCGTGGGAAGCTCTTCGCAGCCGCCACCTCTGAGCGCGGCGCATCGCGCACGACTGTCGGCGTCCGGCAGGGCCACGTAGCCGGCGATCCAGAGATCGCGCACGTGCTGTGTCTCGCCTTCGTCGACACCTCGCAGAATGTTGACGTCGCTACGCTCATTCACGAACTCACGCGTCGCGATGTCGACGTCGCCCCCGGCTTCGACAACGGCCGAGCGATTGATGAATCGCCCCGTTTGCTGCGTCAGAAAGCCTTGCGCATCGCGGGTTTCGCCTGCGGCCAGACGAAGATTGCCCGGGCTGTAGAGCGTTGCGCCATTCTCGTTGAGGACGTCACCCGTGGCGAAGAGGTCCAGTTGCCGGGTTGCTGCCAGCACGGCGCGATCGCCCCGATTGCTGACGCTTTGACCGTCGAAGCGGATTTGACCGCCAATGATCGCGCCGGTGTTGAGGAGCCGGGCGCTTCGTAACCTGACGTCGTCGCCCTCGATGCGGGTCTCGTTGGTAATGTCGCCCGCGACGTTCAGGAGAACCGATCCTCCCCGAAGGCGGCCCTGTTCGGCGTTGACGAGATGGGCGGCATTCACCGTGATTTGCCTGATCGCCCCAAGCACGCCGTGCACGCGCAGCAGACCGCCGACGTCGAGCGTCAGGCTCCCGTTCGCTTGCCAGGTGTGGTTGATGCCATACGTAAAGTCGCCCGGCAGCACGATGCTCAGATCGTTGCCCGCGCGCAATCGCGCGTTGCCGAGCAAACTGCCGGTGCGCAAAGTCAGGTTCTCATTGACCGCAATTTCGCCCGCGTGGTGACCCAGTGCGTCGACGGCCAAGGACGCGTGACGTCGGGCCTGCACATCCCCCGTGTTATCGAACGCCCGCGTACGAGCGCCATTGCGCCAACGCACATCGATATCCGCGCCTGAAAACAGCGTGCCGGCGTTGCTGAGTGCGTCGCGTACCGCCAGCGACAGGTCCGCTCCCGCGCTGATCATTGCGTTCGGGCCATTCATCAATGCGGACGTCGTAATAGAGACTCGGCCGTTGCTGCCGATCAGTCCGCGTGGTCCGCTCGGTCCACTCGATGCCGGTTGTTGGGTCAGCGCATTGACTATCGTGTCGGCGGTAATGGTCAGATCGCCGCCGTTGCGAGCGCCATTGACGATTCGCCCGTCGGTGTTGTCGAGCGCTGCCACCGAGACGCTGACGGTGTCGTCGCCGCGCATCGACGGATCTCCCGCGGTCTCAATGCTGCCCTGCGTGTTGTAGAGCTTGCCGGTGGTCGTCAGCTTCAGCGCCTTGCCTGAATGGATGACGCCCTTCGCGTTCGTAATGTCGCGACTCGCGGCGATGTTCAGCGGGCCATTGGCTTGCAGCCGTCCGAGTCGGTTGTTGATGTCTTTCGCCGATGTGATCGAGAGCGATGTTCCGGCGGCGATCCGTGCGCCATCGATGTTTTCGATGCCGTTCGCCCAGATGTTGATGGCGCCGTTGCCGGCAATGCTGCCGTGATGACTTGGGTTATGACCTGAGTTATCGCCCGGCGATGCGCGATTGAGCAGCCGCTCCCGGATCACCATGTCGATGGCGCCCGCTCCGGCGTTCGCAAAGCGGCCGCCCGCGTTGTCCAGTTGGCGCGCCGATACGTTCATCTGCCCGCTGGTCGCGCTGACTTCAACCTTGCCGTCCGTGTTGTCGAGATTGTCGGCGACATCGATGCGTAACGCGTCGCGCGCGCTCACTTGGCCGGCGCGGTTGATGAAGCTGCCGCCGACGTCGGCATCCAGACGGCCGCCCGCAGCGAGGTATCCCGCGTTGTTGACGACGTCAGAGGCGGTCTTTAGCGCAATAGACTCGCCCGCGTGCAGACGGCCGTCGGTGTTGTCCAGACGACCGGCGTCTACCGAGAGGTTGGCATTCGAAGCAACGCGTCCGCCCTCTGAGTTGGTCAGGGTGTTCTGAACGGTGATCGTCGATTGCGCGCGACCGCTATTCAGGAGTTCGCCCTTCGCGTTGCGGATGTCGCGCGCGTCAATATCCAATGCATCGCTGGCTTCCACCGAACCCGACTCATTGTTCAAGGTGCCGCCCACGTGCAGCGCGACGGAGGTCCCCGAAAGTGCACCCGATGCATTACCGAAGTCTTCCTCTACGGTGGACTTCAGGTGTCGCAATGCCGTCATGCGACCGTCGGCGTTATCTACCGACCTGGCGTTGAGCCGCAGATCGCCATTCGTGCCGACGCGACCGTCACGGTTGTCGACGGTTTGGGCGTTGAGGGATAACACGCCATCCCCGGCGTGCGCCACGACACCGCCCGTGTTCTTCAGTTCGGCGGTGTTGATCGTTGCATCGCGAGCGGCCAGATGAATCGAGCCTGCGTGGTTGCCGAGCCGATCGGCTACGTTCAATAGCGCCGCATCGCTTGGGCCGGTGCCTGCCTGGACGATCGCCCCCGAGCGGTTTTCCAGACGCTGCGCAGACACGGTGAGCGAACTCGACTGCATCTGTCCGAGCGTGTTGTCGATGGCGTTGGCATTCAGGGTCAGCGTCTTGCCGGCGTTCACTGAGCCACGTGTGTTGTCGAACGCGCCGCGCGCGCTCAGGGCGGCTTGATGTTGAGCGACGATGCGCCCGCCCACGTTAAGCAGATCGCCTGCGGCGTCCACGAGGAGCGAGCCTTGTGCAATCCAGCTCCCGCTGTTGCTGATGGTTGCCGCCGCGAGCCGGACATCGCCGCGCCCGGCAATTTCCCCGAGCACAGTGCCAGCGTGGCCATTCTCGATGCCTTTGTCCGCGTGTAGACGGAGATCGGCGCTGCCAAGTGCGAGCAACCGCCCGCCGAGGTTCTTGATGTCGCCCGCCTTTAGCGAAAACAGGCCGCCGGTCTGCATCAACCCGGCGGTGTTCGTCAATTGGCCGCGAATTTCGGCGCTCAGAGACTGCTTCGCTGACAGGGTGCCCCGATCGTTTCGCCAGTCAGTGGCGTCGATGACCATGGCGCCGTTGGTGGCGAATGTTCCGCCCACGTTCTCGACGGCACCGGTGACGAGACGGAAGGTGCCCGTGCCTGCGTGTTCGATCTTGCCGGCCGTGTTGTCGAACTGGCCCGAGGTCAGCAAAAGGTCGGTGCTGTTGGCGTGTATCTGACCCTCGCGATTGCTCAGTGCGCCGGAAAGGGTCATCCGGAGTGGGGACGATGCCCCCCATTGCAGAATGCGCCCCTTGTGGTTGCTCAACCGCGCCCCTTCCACGAAGAGGCCGGACGTCTTCAGGGTCGCGCCATCGTGAATCACGTCGCGCTTGGCGGCAATTCGCGTCGTGCCGCCGGCTTGGGTCGTCGCGCGTGTCATCGTGACGGCACCGACGCGCGCGCGCATCTGGAGCCCCAGCAGCGCGGTCGACGTCGAGCCAGTCAGATCGATGGCGTCGGCAAGCCAGCGGATGTCGCCGGTGGCGGTATGGGTTCCGCCAGCCTGCAACAGTCCCGCCGTCGAGAGGGAAATGTGGCCAGTCCCCGCGGGTGTCCCGTCGGCGTTGGCCCCTGCGGCCATGACACCTGACGAGGCGATCGATGCGGCATCGGCCGCGAGGTGCTGACCCGCAGACACCGTGCCGGTATGGCGCCATGCGCCACCGGCATCGAGCTTCACGTCGCGCGCGCCGCGCAGGCTTCCCGCGCTGAACAAATTCCGCGCGGTGCTCAGCGCCAGTGCGCCGTCGGCCAAGACGTCACCGCTGATCGACAGATCCCCGGCGGCCTTCGCGTGAATATCTTCTCTCGCGTGCAGCTTGCCGCCAACCTGAAGCCACCCGGCGCTGCTCAGCACCAACGCCCCCTGATTGGCGGTGACCTGACCGTCCAGATTCACGCCGACGCCTGCCTCCGTGCCGATGAGCCGGATCTTGCCCGCATACATGCCACCGAGACGGGAGAGGTCCAACGCGAACGAGGGCGCGCCGCTGTTGGACGACGTGCGGCTGTTATTGATGCCGAACGTTGCCGCATCGATATCGTTCAAGCCCGCAATGACATCGAGCTGTTGCGCATGAACGGCGGCATTCACCTCGACGGCACGGGCGAGCAGGGCAGCGTGCTCCAGATTGCCGGCGTTCAGCCCGCCGCCGGTAATGCGCAAGCGGCCGTCGGTGACACGGAAGGCTTCCAGCGAACCGCTCCCGCCGAACACCGGCAGGCCGGTCGTGAGCACGCCGCGAGAGGTGTTGATGAAGCCACACCCGTCGCAGGTCAGTCCGTTGGGGTTGCTGATGATGACCTCGGCCCGATGGCCGGCCACTTCGAGATAGCCGGCGAGGCTCGATGGCAATGTGCCAGTCACCTGATTGACGATGATGCGTGCCGGGGCACCCGTGAGATTGGGGTTGCCTGGCACCAGTCCGCCCATTTGCGTCTGCACGATGGTGCGCGAGTTGTTGAGGATCGCGCCCTGCGTCGGAACATCGAACTGCTGATACTGGTTTTGCGACACGCCCGCCGCACTGGGCGTGGTGATGTTCACGAGCGGCAAACCGTTGGGTGTCACGCTGACCCCAGGGGCATGAGGGCCGGGTGTTGCGACGATTTGCGCCGAAGCGGTGATCGGAAAACCGAGGGCAACCAGTGCGGATAGCGCCGCAGAGAACAAGGCGGAACTGGACGAGGGCGGCACGCTCCGTCCCGGTGCCGGCACCGTCGAGCGACGCGGCTCACGGCGGCGCGCACTGCGCCCGCCTCCGGGAGTTCGCCCGCGACGGACGTTTTCGCCGACGGCAACCCATTGGCGTCGGACATGACTGAAGATCAGGCAAAAGCAACGTGTGTTCATGGGCGGGACTCAGTAGCGAAACGCGAGCGAAATGCCTGCAACCGCGGTGTTGATCGGAAATCGGGAGGGATGGGAGAGGGGGCGGGCGACGAAGACGTCGTAGCTGGCGCTGCCCCACGGGCTGCCGAACGCGCCAATTTGTCCACGCAAGCCGATGACCGCACCGGCGAGTTGGGAGCCCGGGAGGAAGTGAGCGCTCGGGCCGAACACGCGCCCGTAGTCCACCCCGGCATAAACCGCATGCGCACTGGTCCCGATGGGGACATGCAATTCATTGCGAACGAAGAAACCGCGCTCGGCGCTCAGGGTCTGATCGCCCGTAAAGCCGCGCACGCTGTACCGTCCGCCAATGGCGATGTGATCCACGGCCCATAACGCATTCGCCGTGGTCTGGCCGTGGAACATGCCGGCGTATCTGACCGTTAGCGCCGACACTTGAAGCGGCACCGACCACTGCACATCCAACGTGAACATGCGGTAGCGATACGTCTGTTGCGTTGGCTGGCGGGTAACGGGGTCGCGCAGATCGTCCTGCGCGCCGAACCAGGGCATGCCTTGCCGGTAGCTCAGCGCAATGTCGGCCTGTGCGCTGCCGAAGTACTGCCGGTGCGTTGCACCGATCTGCGCATAGGTGTTGTTCCGATACTGCTGTGAGATCTCGAAGTCTTCGATGAAGCTCTTGCCGAAGCGGCGTCCGAGCCGCGCCTCGATCGCGGTCTTGCCCTGATTGTCGCGATGCACGACACGCTCGAGCCGAAGCTCTGCCGTTTGATTGCGGCCGCTCGACACGAACGATTCGTTGGCGCCCGCAATCCGTTGGAAGTACGCGCGCGTGCTGCCGAAGAAGGAGACGGTGTTGTAACCCCACGGCATCGAATAGCTGACGCTGGCGCCCTTTGTGCCGAACCGATCGTCGCCGGTCGACAGGTCATGCTGGAGGGCAACATCCAGCAGGTCGTTCAGCCCGAGCGGATTTTCGATGCCAATGGCCAACTGACCTTGCAGGCGTCCGGTGTCGCGCGTGCCGCTGTTGTCGATGGAGGCCAGCGCACGCCAGGGCCGTTGCCGTTGCACGTCGATCAACACCTCGCTCGAGCCCGGCGTGTTGCCAGGCTCGATGCGGATATCGGCGTCCTGGCCCGGCATGCGTTTGAGTTGTTCAAGCCCTTGCTCCAACGCAGTGAGCGAGAGCGTGTCGCCAACGCGCAGAGGAATAGCGGAGCGCCAACTACCGCGCACGGAGGGATCGGAGAAGCGGATTGCCGAAACTTTGCCGGGGATGAGTTGCAATCTCAGATGCCCGTCGGCCATATCCTGCTCGGGCACGATCACCCGAGTCGTGACCCAGCCCTTGGCGAGGATCGTCTCCGTAGCCACGGACGCGATCTGAGCCACCCCGTTCGCGCCCGCGCATTGCCCGATAAACGGGGTCAGCGCCGGTTCGACGAAGCCGAACGATGCCGGAAGCGGCGTGCCGTCGAGTGCGGTGACAGTAACGCTGCGCAACGCGATGCACGGCGACTCGGCTGGCAACGCCGTGATATCGGCAAGTGACGTGCCGTCAGCCACCGACGGCAAGCGAATATCCGGTGCGTTCGCGCGTTGCTCCCGCGCTTCGGCGTCCCGGCGTTGACGCTCCAGTTGCTCGTCCTGCACGCCTTGCCTGAGAGCCTCGCTGAGCGCGGGGGCGAGGCGCGTCTGAGCGGCGCTCGTGGCGCAAGGCAGCGCGAGTGCGCATGCCAGTGCGCCGGTCCACAGAAGCGCGGGTGAGTGGGGGAGGTGGCCGCCAATGCGGCGAGCGAGGGATGCAATGCGAACTTGACGGTCACGATGTGCCACGGAAGGTGCTGCCCTTTCTGATGGTCGAAACGATGCATTGCGCGCTCGCACACGTGCCGCAAACCGCGATGGCGGTGATCGGCACGTGCACAAGCACGAACGCGCAAAAAGGGCGCAACAGTGAGCACGGCGGGCATGCAACAACAGGGGGGGCTTACACCCTGGCGTCAGGCCGGAGGTTGAATGGAACCGCGGACGACAGGACGGCCGCGATTCTGGCAGGTGGATGGTTCGGGGTATTCAGAATTTGGACCATAGCTTTCCGGAATCGCCCGATATGGCGTGATATCGAGCGTCATGGCTCGATATCGCTCGATCGGAGGCCACGGGTGACACCGTTCTAAGTACTTTCCCGACCCCTGCGTCGCAGGGGCTTGCCGACCTTGCCGCCGTAAATTTTTTTCGCTAGTATTTTAGGCATAAACTATTTACGATTTAACAAAGATCGGCTTGCGCAACGCGATCTGTGAATCCGGAGGTTGGAGATGAATATCGTCTGTATCGGCGGCGGTCCCGCAGGCCTGTATTTCGGGTTGTTGATGAAGCTGCGCGAGCCGTCCCATCGTGTCGTGGTGGTCGAGCGCAACCGGCCCTATGACACCTTCGGCTGGGGCGTGGTGTTCTCGGACGCCACCATGGACAACCTTCAGCAAGCCGATCCCGTGAGCGCCGCGCAGATCAACGACGCCTTCAATCATTGGGACGATATCGACATCCACTTCGAAGGCCGCACCATCACCTCAGGCGGCCACGGCTTCATCGGCATCGGCCGCAAGCGGCTGCTCAACATCCTGCAAGCGCGCTGCGAGGCGCTCGGCGTCGAACTGGTCTTCGAGACGGACGTCTCCGACGATCAGGACATCGCCCGCCGCTATCAGGCCGATCTCGTCATTGCCTCCGACGGTCTCAATAGCCGCATCCGCACCCGTTACGCCGACACCTACCGCCCGGATATCGATACGCGTCAGAACCGTTTCGTCTGGCTCGGCACGCATCAGCGCTTCGACGCCTTCACGTTCGCCTTCGAGAAGACGGAGCACGGCTGGTTTCAGGCGCATGCCTATCAATTCGATGCCGACACGTCGACCTTCATCGTCGAGACGCCTGAAGACGTCTGGCGCGCCCACGGCATCGACCAGATGAGTCAGGAAGAGGGCGTGAAATTCTGCGAAAACCTCTTCGCGAAGTACCTCGGCGGCCATGAACTCATGAGCAACGCCAAGCACCTGCGTGGCTCGGCCATCTGGATTCGTTTCCCGCGCGTGATCTGCGAGCGCTGGGTTCACTGGGGCGATGTCGACGGCAAACGTGTGCCCATCGTGCTCATGGGCGACGCGGCCCACACGGCGCACTTCTCCATCGGCTCCGGCACCAAGCTTGCGTTGGAAGACGCCATCGCGCTCGCCGATGGTCTCGGCACGCAGGGCACCGACGCCTTGCCGGGCGTGCTGGACGATTACGAAGCCGCGCGCAGTGTCGAAGTGCTCAAGATTCAAAACGCTGCCCGCAACTCGACCGAGTGGTTCGAAACCGTCGATCGTTATGCGCGCTTTTCTCCGGAGCAATTCGCCTATTCCCTGCTCACGCGCTCGCAACGCATCTCCCATGAGAATCTGCGTGTGCGCGACGCCGGGTACGTCGAGGGCTTCGAAGACTGGCTTGCCGAGCATGCCGGTGTGAAACGCGCCGAAGGTCAGCACGCGATTCCGCCGATGTTCACGCCGTTCCGTGCGCGCGAACTCACGCTCAAGAACCGTATCGTGATGTCGCCGATGGCCATGTACTCGGCCGTCGACGGCGTGCCCGGCGACTTCCACCTCGTGCACCTTGGCAGCCGCGCGCTGGGCGGTGCCGGCATGATCGTCGCCGAGATGACCTGCGTGTCGCCCGACGCCCGCATCACGCCGGGATGCCCCGGCTTGTGGAACGACGCGCAGCGCGACGCGTGGAAGCGCATCGTCGACTTCGTGCACGCGGGCAGCGACGCCAAGATCGCCATGCAGATCGGCCACGCCGGTCGCAAGGGCTCGACGCGTCTGGCCTGGGACGGCATCGATCAGCCCCTGCCCGATGGCAACTGGCCGCTGATCTCCGCGTCGCCGCTGCCTTATATCGAGGGCGTGTCACAAACACCGCGCGAGATGACCCGCGCCGACATGGACCGCGTCAGGGACGACTTCGTGCAAGCCGCCCGCCGTGCCGCCGAAGCCGGTTTCGACTGGCTCGAACTGCACTGCGCCCACGGCTATCTGCTCTCGAGCTTTATCTCGCCGCTGACGAACCATCGCAGCGACGAGTACGGCGGCACGCTGGAGAACCGCCTGCGCTATCCGCTGGAAGTCTTCCAGGCCGTGCGCGACGTCTGGCCGTCGGCCAAGCCGATGTCGGTGCGTATCTCGGCGCACGACTGGGTCGAGGGCGGTATCACGCCGGACGATGCCGTCGCCATCGCCCGTGCGTTCAAGGACGCAGGTGCTGATCTCATCGACTGCTCGTCGGGTCAGGTCAGCAAGGCGGAGAAGCCGGTCTATGGCCGTATGTTCCAGACGCCGTTTGCCGATCGCGTGCGCAACGAAGCCGGCATTCCGACGATCGCCGTCGGCGCGATTTTCGAGGCGGATCACGTGAACAGCATCATCGCGTCGGGCCGCGCCGATCTGTGCGCACTGGCGCGTCCGCATCTGGCCGATCCGTTCTGGACACTGCATGAAGCCGCCAAGATCGGCTACAAGGATTTGCCGTGGCCGGCGCAGTACTATGCGGGCAAACGGCAGTACGAGACCAATCTGGAGCGTGCTGCCGCCTACGCTCAACAGATCGGTAAATAAGGACAGTTCATGACGTCAACGACAACCTCGGCGAGCATGTCACCGGCATCGCTCAACGGAGTGCACGCGCTGGTGACAGGCGGTGCGCGCGGCATCGGCGAAGCCGTCGCCCGTTCGCTGCTGGCACAGGGCGCACGCGTGACGCTGCTCGGACGCAGCGAAGCCACGCTCGCCACCGCCGCCAAGGAGCTTGCTGGGCCCGCCGCGCAGCGCGACGTCGCCTGGGTCAGCGCCGACATCTCGAGCGCCGCAGCCGTCGAAGCCGCCTTCGCACGTGCGGCCGAGCGCTTCGGTCCGGTGCAGGTGCTCGTCAACAACGCGGGGCAAGCCGTCAGCGCCCCGTTCGGCAAGACGGATAGCGCGCTGTGGCAACAGATGATCGACGTCAACCTGACGGGGACGTTTCACTGCATTAGCGCCGCTCTGCCCGCCATGCTGACGGCCGGCTGGGGCCGCATCGTGAACGTGGCGAGCACCGCCGGGCTGATCGGCTACCCGTACGTCACGGCGTACTGCGCGGCCAAGCATGGTGTGGTCGGGCTCACGCGCGCGCTGGCGCTCGAAGTGGCGAAGAAGGGCGTGACGGTCAACGCCGTCTGCCCGGGTTACACGGAAACGGACATCGTGCGCGACGCCGTGGCGAACATCGTCGCCAAGACCGGACGCAGCGAAGACGAAGCGCGCGCCGAGCTGGCCAGGCGCAATCCGCAAGGGCGTCTGGTGCAACCGCAAGAGGTCGCCGACACCGTGCTGTGGCTCTGCCAGCCGGGTGCCGGTGCCGTAACAGGACAGTCGATCGCGGTCGCCGGCGGTGAAGTCACCGTCGGCTGAGCGCGAATGCAAAACCCATCCAAGGAGATCGGCCAATGAGTGACGTGAAACTGACGATGGCGCATCACAAGCGCCCGTTCGCGAACTATGAAGCCAGGCACTTTCTGTGGTCGGTGTCGAACGACGCGCAAGGGCGTCCGAGCATCGGCACGATCACGCTGAACCGTCCCGACAAGAAGAATCCGCTGACGTTCGACTCGTATGCCGAGCTGCGCGATCTGTTCCGCGCGCTGGTCTACGCGACGGATATCAAGACGGTCGTTGTGACCGGCGCTGGCGGCAATTTCTGCTCGGGCGGCGACGTCCACGAAATCATCGGCCCGCTCACGCAGATGAGCATGCCGGAGTTGCTCGACTTCACGCGCATGACGGGCGATCTCGTCAAGGCGATGCGTGCGTGTCCGCAACCGATCATCAGCGCGATCGACGGCATTTGCGCCGGTGCGGGGGCGATGGTGGCGCTCGCGTCGGACATGCGTCTGGGCACGCCGCAGACGAAGACGGCGTTCCTGTTCGTGCGCGTGGGTCTGGCGGGTGCCGACATGGGCGCCTGCACGCTGTTGCCGCGCATGATCGGGCAGGGACGTGCGTCGGAGCTGCTTTACACCGGGCGTGTGATGACGGCCGAGGAAGGGCTTCAGTGGGGCTTCTTCAACGCGCTGCATGACGCTGGCACGGTGCTTTCGGCTGCGCAGACGCTGGCCGATCAGATCGCCTGCGGCCCGACGTTCGCGCACGGCGTGACGAAGAAGCTGCTGCATCAGGAATGGAATATGGGCGTGGACGAGGCGATCGAGGCCGAGGCCGAAGCACAGGCCATCTGCATGCAGACGAAGGATTTCCGTCGCGCTTACGACGCTTTCGTCGCCAAGCAGAAGCCGGTATTCAAGGGCGACTGACCCGAGCAAGGCGATGAGCCACACGATGAGCGAGACGATGAGCGATATCACTCCCCACAATGCACGCAACGCGGACTTCCTCGCGTGGCCGTTTTTCGACGACGCGCATCGCCGTCTGGGCACGGAACTCGATGCCTGGTGCTCGCGCGAATTGAAAGTCGATCATCACGCTGACACCGACGCGACGTGTGTGTCGCTGGTGCGTCAGTTGGGCCGCGCGGGCTGGCTGAAGTATTGCGTGCCCGCCAGTCATGGCGGCGCGCTGGACAAGCTGGATTCGCGGGCGCTGTGCGTGCTGCGTGAAACGCTCGCGCGTCACGATGGCCTTGCCGATTTCGCTTTCGCGATGCAAGGGCTGGGCAGCGGGGCGATCACGCTCGCGGGCAGCGAGGCGCTCAAGCAGCGCTATCTGCCGCGCGTGGCGTCGGGCGAGGCGATTGCGGCGTTCGCGCTGTCGGAGCCGAATGCCGGGTCGGACGTTGCTGCGATGGCCTGTTCGGCCACGCCGGACGGCGACGACTATGTGCTCAACGGCGAGAAGACCTGGATTTCGAACGGCGGCATTGCGGATTTCTACTGCGTTTTCGTCCGCACGGGGGAAGCGCCGGGCGCGCGGGGTATCAGCGCGTTCGTGGTGGACGCGAATACGCCGGGGCTGACCATTGCCGAGCGCATCGACGTGAGCGCACCGCACCCGCTTGCCCGGCTGAAGTTCGAGAACTGCCGCGTGCCGGCTTCGCAGCGTCTGGGCGAGGCAGGGCAGGGCTTCAAGGTCGCGATGATGACGCTGGATATTTTCCGCGCATCGGTGGCGGCGGCGGCGCTGGGCTTTGCCCGTCGCGCGCTCGACGAAGGGCTGGCGCGTGCGAAGTCGCGTGAGATGTTCGGCCAGACGCTCGCCGACTTCCAGATCACGCAGGCGGCGCTGGGCGACATGGCGACGTCCGTGGACGCGGCCGCATTGCTTACGTATCGCGCCGCGTGGCAGCGCGATGTGCAGGGCGAGCGCACGACGCGCGAAGCGGCGATGGCAAAGATGTTTGCGACGGAATCGGCGCAGCAGGTCATTGACCGCGCCTTGCAGATGTTCGGCGGCGCAGGCGTGGTATCGGGCGCGATCGTGGAGCGTCTGTATCGCGAGATTCGCTCGCTGCGGATTTACGAAGGGGCAACGGAAGTACAAAAACTGATCATCGCGCGCGAACTGCTCAAGGACGGCTAAGCGCTGTCATTGACTCACCGGGGGCAAGGAGAAGCACATGGAACGATCTGGACATCTCGACACTTTCGCGCGCGACAATCTGCCGCCCGCCGATCAGTGGCCCGAGTTTCTGCTGGACAATCCGGATGTGGCATACCCGGCGCGCATCAATTGCGCCGCCGAGTTGCTCGATCGCATGATCGAACAAGGTCGCGGCGATGCGCCCGCGATCTATTCGGTTGAAGATGGCAAGCCGACGGTCACGACCTATCTCGGTTTGCGCGAGATGGTGGACCGCATCTCCCATGTGCTTCGCAATGACATGTCTTTGGTGCCGGGCAACCGCGTGCTGCTGCGTGGCCCGAACAATCTGTTCATGGCCGCGGCATGGCTCGCAGTCATCAAGGCGGGACTCGTCGGGGTGCCGACGATGCCGCTGCTGCGCGCGAAGGAACTCAAGCAGATTGTCGACAAGGCAGAGATCGGTGCGGCGCTGTGCGACGGCCGTCTAAAGGAGGAGCTGGAGTTCAATCGTCAATCGAGCCACGAGTATTTTTGTCCGACGTTGACGCAGGTGGTGTACTTCCACGATGTGGGTGAGGACTCACTGGAGGCGCGCATGGCGCGTCAGCCGGCAAGCTTCGAGGCCTGCGACACGGCGGTGGACGACGTGTGTCTGATCGCCTTCACGAGCGGCACGACGGGGCAGCCGAAGGGCACGATGCATTTTCATCGCGACGTGCTCGCGATGTGTGATCTGTTTCCCCGCCACGTGCTCAAGCCGGGGCCGGACGACATCTTCTGTGGCACGCCCCCGTTAGCGTTCACTTTCGGCACGGGCGGCTTGTTGACATTCCCGTTGCGTGTCGGCGCGGCGACGGTGCTGCTGGAGAAGCTCACGCCGGACAGTTTGTTGCAGGCGATCGAGCAATATCGCGCGACGATCTGCTTCACGGCGCCAACGTTTTATCGGCAGATGGCGGGGCTCGTGGGCAAGTACGATTTGTCGAGCCTGAAGAAGACGGTCTCGGCAGGCGAGGCACTGCCCGATGCAACGCGTCAGTTGTGGAAGCAGGCTTCGGGCATCGAGATGATCGACGGCATTGGCGGCACGGAGATGATCCATATCTTCATCTCGGCGGCGAATGGCGACGTGGTGCCGGGCGCGATCGGCAAGCCCGTGCCCGGTTATATCGCGATGATCGTGGACGAGAACATGCAGCCGCTGCCGCCGGGCAAGGTCGGCAAGCTGGCGGTGAAGGGCCCGACCGGCTGCCGGTATCTCGCGGACTCGCGGCAGACGAATTATGTGAAGAACGGCTGGAATCTGCCGGGCGATACGTTCTTGTGCGACGAAGCGGGCAATTACTACTATCAGGCCCGCTCGGACGACATGATCGTCTCGGCCGGGTACAACATTGCAGGCCCCGAGGTGGAGTCGGCGTTGTTGCAGCACCCGGCGGTGGCGGAGTGCGGTGTGGTCGGCGCGAGCGATGAGGCGCGCGGCCAGATCGTGAAGGCCTATGTGGTGCTCAAGGCCGGTCAACCGCGCGACGACGCGATGGTGAAGACGCTTCAGGAGTATGTGAAGGCTAACATCGCGCCGTACAAGTACCCGCGCTCGATCGAGTTTGTCGACGCGCTGCCCCGCACGGAAACGGGCAAGCTTCAGCGCTTCAAGCTTCGCCAGATGGGGCAGTGAGATGGGGCAGTGAGGTGGGGCAGTGAAGCAAGGAGGGAGCGCTCCAGTCGGCGCTCACTCACTTTGAACGATCCTGCACGCAGGGAGGAATGAACTATGTCGGAGGCTGAGGTGGCAGCGCACGCATTCGTGAAACCATTGCTGGTGCGCTTCAAACATTGCGATCCGGCAGGCATCGTGTTTTATCCGCGCTATTTCGAGATGATCAACGATCTCGTGGAAGACTGGTGTGCCGAAGGGCTCAACCTTTCATTCGGCGAGATGCATCTGCGCAACGCGATGGGGGTGCCGACAGCGAACATCGAATGCCGCTTCAGTGCCCCGAGCTTTTTGGGCGAGACGCTGCTGCGCTCGCTGGAAGTCACGCGTCTCGGTCGTTCGTCCATGACGCTGCGTATCCGGTTCGCCGGTGCGAACGACGAGACGCGTCTACAAGCCACGCTGGTACTGGTCTGGGTCGCGAAAGGCGAGGGCGGCAGGCCCACCCCGATCGCCGTACCCCCGGCCCAACGCGAGGCGATCGTGCGCTTTGCCGCACCCGATTCTGTGATTGAAGGAGTGTCTTGATGCTGCAAGTTCTGCAACCGCCCGATTGGGCGAAACCGCGCGGCTATGCGAACGGCATGGCTTTCGAGATGACGGCAGGCAGCCGCATCGTGTTTGTCGGCGGTCAGATTGGCTGGAACGCACAGCAACGCTTTGAGACGGATGATTTCGCGCTGCAAGTCCGCCAGACGCTCGAAAACATCGTCGCGATTCTCGCCGAAGGCAACGCCAGGCCGGAACACATCGTGCGTATGACCTGGTACGTGAAGAACAAGCGCGAGTATGTGGAAAGCTATCCCGCGATTGGTGAGCACTACCGTGCCATCATCGGCCGCCATTTTCCAGCCATGACCGCCGTAGAAGTGGCCGATTTGATCGAGGACGAAGCCAAGGTCGAGATCGAGGTGACCGCCGTTGTGCCCGCAGCTTGATGTCTTTTGCGGGTGAGTCTTGATCTCTCGGGGACGGGGGCATTCTCGCTCCTTCCTCTTTAGTTCCCGCTCTTAACACCGCCCTCCAGACGGACCGGGGCCCCTTTCCGCCTCTCAGACATAAACCCAACTCGATTCAGAAAGGGGCCCCGGTCCGTCTCCTCCCAGCCCCGCTGTGCTTCCCGCCAACATCTTTAACCCCTCCCCCCGGAGCGGCAGGTTGGTTGATTTGCCGTCAGTTTTTTCTGTATTGACAGAAATTGCTGACGACGACTATAGTGCTCCCATGGAACTTACACCGATAGCCGAACGCTTCATCCTCCACTGGGGCGAAATGGGGTCACGCTGGGGCGTGAATCGTACCGTCGCGCAGATCCACGCGCTGCTCTACCTCTCCGATCGACCGCTCGCCGCCGACGATATCGCCGACACGCTCGGCGTCGCTCGCTCGAACGTCAGCACCAGCCTCAAGGAACTGCAATCGTGGCGCCTCGCGCGCGTCGTGCACAAACTCGGGGACCGCCGCGATCACTTCGAAACATCGAAAGACGTCTGGGAACTGTTCAAGCTCATCGTGGAAGGACGGCGCCAACGTGAGATCGATCCCACCCTCACCATGCTGCGCGACAGCCTCACAAGCCCGGAAATCGACAACGAAAGCGATGAGACCGCCCAACGCCTTCGTGACACGCTGCAATTCCTCGAAACTCTCACGACGTGGTCGGACGAAATGCTGCGCCTCAAACCGGAAACGCTCATGAAAGCACTCGGCGTCGGCGCGAAAATCAGTCGCACCGTCAGACGAACCAAGTCCTGACACGCAGAGACTCTGGAGCGGGCATTCGTCGCCCGCTTTTTTTGGGGTTTAAATTTCTGTTTGTGCAGAAATTACTGAATTATTGGAAGGGGCAGTGCGCGCTGTGTCTATCTCGATCGCCCGATTCACGAGTGCGATGGCGCTCGGACTCCCGCCGGCGGAGCGCCGCGCGGCGGACGTTGAAAGGAGGTCATCATGAAGGTGCTCGTTTGCGGGGCAAAGGGGTTCGTCGGTGCAGCCTTATGTCAGCGACTGGCGCGGGCAGGCCACACGGTGGTGAAAGGCGTGCGCGAACCCCGTAGCGACGATGAAATCGCTATCGACTACCGCCGGGACTTGGCGGTTGACCAATGGCTGCCCAAGCTGGTCGGCATCGATGCCGTGGTCAATGCGGTCGGCATTTTGGTCGAGCGCGGCTCACAACGCTTCGATGAGATCCACCGTCGCGCGCCAATGGCGCTCTTTCGCGCATGCGCTGCCGCCGGCGTGCAACGCGTCGTGCAGGTTTCAGTGCTCGGCGCGCAACAGGGCGGTACCGCCTATTTCGATAGCAAGTTCGCTGCCGATACCTTCCTTCTCACGCAGCCGATCGAGTGGCAAATTGTGCGCCCGGCCCTGATCTATGGCGCCGCAGGTAAATCGGCACGGCTCTTTCGCATGCTCGCGAGCCTGCCCGTACAAGCGCTGCCTGCTGGCGGACACCAACCGCTTCAACCCGTTCACATCGACGACCTCACAGACGTGGTGGCGAAGCTGCTCGAGCCGTCGACAGCGGCACGCCAATGTCTCGACGTGGTCGGCGCAACGCCGGTGGACTTCCGGGAGATGATGCGAACCTACCGTGAGTCAATGCGTCTTCCAGCAACGCTCTCGATCAGCATTCCGGGGGCTCTGATCGGTGCTGCGGCGGCCGTGCTCGATCGCGTTCCCGGCTCGACGCTCACGCGCGAAACGTGGCGAATGCTTCAGCACGGCAATGTCGGCGATCCTGAACCCATGACGCGGCTGCTCGGCCGCTCGCCCCGACGCATTGACACCTTCACTCAGGATGATGCGACAGCGAGGAACGAAGCGCTCGCCGCCTGGCGCCCTGTGTTGCTGCGCGGCGCACTCGCCTGCGTCTGGATTGGCACCGCGCTGGTCAGCGCCTTCGCATACCCGACAGAAGATAGTTTGGCGTTGCTGCAACGCGTCCATATCAATGGCATGGGCGCATGGGCCGCTTTGTACGGCGCGATTTTGTTGGATCTCCTGTTTGGCATCACAACGCTCACTCACCCCGGCCGCCGTCTGTGGGCGCTTCAAGGCGCGCTGATCCTGACCTATTCCATCATCATCGGCATCGCGCTTCCCGAGTTCCTCTCACACCCTTTCGGCCCCGTGCTGAAGAACCTGCCGATTCTCGCCATTCTGATCCTCCTCTTCAGTGAAGAGACCAAGCGATGAATGTCTACCTGCTCGTAAAAACGACGCATATCCTTTCGTCCGTGCTGCTGGTAGGTACCGGGTTTGGCTCTGCGTTCTATCTGTTTTTCGCCAACCGTACGCGCTCTGTCAGCGCAATTGCCACCGTGTCGCGCCTTGTGGTGCGAGCCGATTGGTGGTTTACAACGCCTGCGGTCATATTTCAGATGATGTCGGGTCTGTGGCTCGCGCACACCGCCGGCTGGCCCTGGCAGACGCCATGGATCATCGCTTCCATCGCGCTCTACGGCGTCGCGGGCGCTTGCTGGCTACCCGTCGTCTGGCTGCAAATACAACTCGCACGCATGGCCCGGCAGGCAGCCGCCAACGGCGACGAAATGCTGCCAAAGCGATATTGGCAATACGCCAAAATCTGGGAATGGCTCGGCTATCCGGCATTCTGCGCAATGCTTGTCGTCTACTTTTTGATGGTCTTTAAACCCGTATCCTTCGCGTAGTGGTTTTGAGGGGATTGGTTTGACTTGCCCCCTCTTAACACCGCCCTCCAGACCGACCGGAGCCCCTTTCCGCCTCTCAGACATAAACCCAACTCGATTCAGAAAGGGACTCCGATCCGTCTCCCTCCACCTTTGCCGTCCCTCCCGCCTTAACACCGCTCCCTTCGTTTTCTTCTCTCCCCCCACCAACGCAAAACGCCGGGCTGTCCCGGCGCTTTCGCTGTGTTGCTGTCCTGCTTCCTTCGTTCGTTCTTATGCCGCCTTTTGCGTCGCCTGCGCCGCATCCAACGCCGCCTGCGTCAACACATACACCCCCGGCAAATCCTGCTCGTCACAGTTGTGTCCCTCACCCCCCCGGTCCACCACCACGAAGTCACTCACCTCATGTAACGCCAGCAACGGGTGATGCCACACCCCCCTCGCGTAGTTCACACCCTGCCACCCATCCGACACGAAAGCCCGCATCCGGCTCACCTCCAACTCACCCGCCGGGGCGACCACCACGAGGTACGGCGTCGTCTTCAACGGGATGAACGCCTGACTGCCCAACGGGTGACGCTCCAACATCTTCACCTCATACGGCAACTGCCTCGGCTGCCCCCGGAACACGTTCACCAACGCTCTGCCGCCCTCCGGGCCCAGATCGACCGTCGCCAGATCGTGAAATCGCTCCGTCGTCCCACCATTGATCGCGAAATGCTTCGCCCCCGACAACTCGATCACGTCGCCAAACGGCGCAAACGCCTCTCGCGTCAATCGCTCAATCTTCAACGCCAGACCCGCCATGTCACGCTCCTTTTCTTCTTGCTCATTGCGCCCCCCGCGCCCCTTGATGCTCCGGGACGCGAGAGGTCTTTGTTCTCACGCGCGATGGTTACGCCCGCTTTTCGCTCAGGCGGCCCCACAGACGCAGGCGCGACACGCCCCCATCCGGGATGATGTTGAAGCGGATGTGCGTGATCGCCCCCAGCTTCTGCACCTGCTCTTCAAAGAAGAACTGCTTGTCCATCGCCAACTTCTGCTCGGGCAACAACACCGGCCAGAACATCGACTGCGTAATCAATGACTGTTCGGTACCCCCCGTCACATACGCCGCCTGAATCGAGCAGCGATCCGGGAAGTTGCCCTTGAAGTGCGCCGTGTCGACTTCGATCTTGCCAATCTCCCCCGGCTGCGCCAACGCAATGATCGCCCAGTCGTTGCCCG
>NZ_JAELTP010000885.1 GCF_016428915.1 Pandoraea sp. ASV26 | reverse complement strand
GGAGATGTGTATAAGAGACAGGTATTGGAGGGACAGGAAGGCTACTACGTCGACGCTGGTGATTAGCGGCCGCCGAGGGCCGAGTCGTTAAAGCTCTGGAAACACAAGCGTTTTGTTCGCGACCGTAAACTAGTCAAGGCGCCAACAAGACGGGCGACTGGCTCAAACTGCCCTCTGATAAGCGTTCTCCAGTTTCAAAAAACGGCTAGTTGAGTGCGCGAGGAGGATGCACTGGAGAACAGGGTCAACGCCGTCGACGGTTGGTAAGCTGGCAATCGGAGGGTCGTGAGGGGAAGCAGGGTTGCTAGCAGCCCACTACTCGCAATGCACGTAGAACTAGGTGAGAGTGTTGCCAACAAGGCGGATGCGTTTGTGCGAGCTAGGACGA
>NZ_JAELTP010000884.1 GCF_016428915.1 Pandoraea sp. ASV26 | reverse complement strand
CTATAAGACTTGGTTGAAGTGAGTACCCGATAAATCTTCTCATTCACGTGTGATGAATGTCCAGAGATACAAGTCTTTCGTCGATTCGCCCGCTCGATGCAGTGGATGGTGGTAAAGGGTAACCTCTACTCCTTGTCGCGGAGATACCAGTCTTTTCTTCCGTGGCTCTGCAGACGGCCTCATCGTACTTTTAGGTGCATCCCGCGTTGCACTCCGTGCAGATGATTGAGCTACTAGCTGAGTCGCTGATTGTGCTGGTGGTTTCACAACTTGCTCTGAGCCTGTAGAAGCAGCTGGAGTAGTTGCAGTGCTGGCAGATATCAGCGGTGAACTTGCTCTCGTATCAGTTGGCGGAGTCGGCAAATCCTTATTGAGCCTGCCCATGAGC
>NZ_JAELTP010000883.1 GCF_016428915.1 Pandoraea sp. ASV26 | reverse complement strand
ATTTCCGTTTCAAAAAGCACATTTAAAAAATGCCAGAATATATGTTTGGTCGCTATCGTGTCTATTATACAGTAGAAAATGGAATAAAGAAGCGGTGATTTAAGAAAGCCCGTAATAATACACGTCGTTAAAGCCTTCAATAGTAGTACTCGGTTGTACCACCGAGCTATCCCCCAACAGCATCCTTTACCAATCCCGCAACCGTCTTCCTATCGACATCCTTACCTTCTAACTTTGGTGAAAGCCTCTTCATCACATCTCCCATAAGCGACTTGCCCGCAACTCCAGCCTCCTTGGCCGCCTGCACGGCCTCCTGCACCAGCTCCCGCAGCGCAGCATTGTCCAACGTCTGTACGCCACTCCCAGCGACATATTCATTCAGAATCGC
>NZ_JAELTP010000882.1 GCF_016428915.1 Pandoraea sp. ASV26 | reverse complement strand
AGTTGACACCGTCCTTCGCCCCGGCTGCCGTTGTTTGCGACGATTGCCTGTACGACCGATTCGGAAAAAGGGGCCAGACGCGAAACTAGTACCTTGGACCGCTTCTTCTTTTTTTATATGCTGGAATTTGCTTCATAATAGCTTTCTACGACTGCTAATATTGCATACAATACACCTTCGCTTTGTTAGCGACTAAACTCTTGCCACCATGCCTGGTTCGCTGGCCGATTCCCGGCCAATCTCTGGTGGCCTTGCTTCGCCCGGCCGTATACGATCTCGAGCACACAGTATTTCAAGCGATAGGCCTTCTACTGTTGGCCACCACACCTTGACGGTGCCGCCTCCTTCCGCATCCCCCGAGCCGGCTTTTATTGCCGCCTCTGCAGCGG
>NZ_JAELTP010000881.1 GCF_016428915.1 Pandoraea sp. ASV26 | reverse complement strand
CCCCCCCCCCCCCCCCCCCCCCCCCCCCCACCCCCCCCCCCCCCCCCCCCCCCCCCCCCCCCCCCTTTGTCAAGCAGAAGACTGCATACTAGATACACAATATCGTCTCGTGGGCTCTGAGATGTGTATAAGAGACAGAAGTCAAGCTGAGTCCTCTGACGCTACAAATTTTCACCGACGCCCACAAGGTGCTTAGCGACGAGACATACAAACTGGGAGTGGCTACGGCGGAGATATTCAGACGCTTTGAGCTGTCTCTTATACACATCTGACGCTGCCGACGAACCGTGGGGTGGGTAGATGTCGGTGGTGGGGGGGGGAGGTGATAAGGGGGGGGGGGGGGGGGGGGGGGGGGGGGGGGGGGGGGGGGGGGGGGGGGGGGGGGGGGG
>NZ_JAELTP010000880.1 GCF_016428915.1 Pandoraea sp. ASV26 | reverse complement strand
ATTGTATACTATGTAATACTGTTTGATTTGTAAGTTGTCGTGACATGTATCATGGAAGTAAAGTAGCAGTTTATTTAAAGTCGACAAAGCATGCGGCCGTGGATTGCCGCGTCCATTCGCCCCCCTCTGACATGTTATTAGACTTCTCTCGGGTAATGACGGCCAGCAATTCTTATTTTTAATGACATATAACTGGGTTGCCCTGCTGCCACGACAAATAATTAAACTGGCAGCTCGGGAAAAGAGGCCTGCTGCAGGATACCATCGCCCCTGGCCTGGCCCGCCCTTTTTGCCTGTGCTCCGAGCCAAGCCACCCGAGCTGCTCCGATGGACCGAGCAATTTACGGATCGCCGAGCCGCAGCGGTCAAAATGGACTACCATCCAGTGC
>NZ_JAELTP010000879.1 GCF_016428915.1 Pandoraea sp. ASV26 | reverse complement strand
CCCCCCCCCCCCCCCCACCCCCCCACCCCCCCCCCCCCCCCCCCCCCCCACCACACCTTTTTTTTTAATTTCCCGCCGACCACCGTTATCTTCACACCACACGGTTCGTCGGCAGCGTCAGATGTGTATTAGAGACAGATCGCGAAGAGACTGATGAGCCCCAGCGCCCCGCCGCTGCGGATGTGCTCCAGCTCGGCGGCGTTCACCCACGAACATTTGTCGGGGTCGCGATAGCCGGCGTACCACACGCCCTGTCTCTTATACACATCTCCGAGCCCACGAGACGATATTGGGTATCGCGTATGCCGTCTTCTGGTGGAAAAGGGGGGGGGGGGGGGGGGGGGGGGGGGGGGGGGGGGGGGGGGGGGGGGGGGGGGGGGGGGGGGGGG
>NZ_JAELTP010000878.1 GCF_016428915.1 Pandoraea sp. ASV26 | reverse complement strand
GCGTTAGTGACTGCAGCTTCTCTATCACGCTATCGGGGAGCTTCTTGTCAGGAAATGACGTCCGGAAACGTTCCCAGATAATCTCGTCTTTTTTCAAGGGAAAGACATCTTTTCGGGTGCTCTCGAGTTTGGCGATGACAACATGACGAATGGGCGCTTCGTGGAGCTTGTTACGCAGCTCGGGCAATAGGTCTTCGTTGAGATTATCCAGCTTCATTGGGTCGGCGGCTGCATTATAGTGCGTCTTGCCCTGTTTATACCAGTCGTCAAACCCGGTCATAGATTTACCCCTTCCGAGGTCGGGAAGCCATGGGAAAGAAATCGGCTCTGATACCGCAGTCTTGTCATCCCAGTCCTTATAGATCGACGTGCCGTACACGGGATAGATA
>NZ_JAELTP010000877.1 GCF_016428915.1 Pandoraea sp. ASV26 | reverse complement strand
GTATATTAGTGCCGACACTCCCGACTCGCTAAGGGGACATTGTTTTGCTTCCACGTTACAAATGAATCAAATTCAATTCACACAATCAGTCATGGCTTTCGCGACAACTACCACGATGACTCCTCGGCGCTCCTGCGCGCCTGTCGCACCCAAAGGAGTTAAAAACTTTGTACCCAAAGACTTGTCCGGAAACACAATACCGCACAGCCAGCGATGGGTGTACTCAACAGCCGCCCTTGCCAATACTAAGCTGAAGTCCGTCAGCACATATGTCGCTCTCATCGCTGGTTATGTTTGCTTCAATTCATCGACAATTGGTCGCGACTTTTACGACTATCTCGACCAGACGTATGGCGAGTTTACCGTGAATATATGGGGCACATTCATAA
>NZ_JAELTP010000876.1 GCF_016428915.1 Pandoraea sp. ASV26 | reverse complement strand
GGCTGTAGCAATGCAATTGTCGTCAAGCAACGGAGGCCAAAAGATTCAATCGAACTTTAACATGAGGGGATGGAAGGATACAAAGGGAATAGGCAGAAACCAGTGTTCAAGGTGTTTAAAGTTGCCCTGAGCAAATCGTCATTATTGCGTTCTGCCTCTCTGGAAACGCCGGCAGGGCTAGCTCTCGGCGGTGGCGTCATAGTGGGATCTTCCACGCGCTGTGGCCCACCAAGGGGCCCCTTTCCCACTAAAAGGTATTACGAGTATACGAGTAGGCCGGTTTATCCGACGTCGTGGAATTGCAGTGCCAAATTTAGGCACAGAGTAACAGCCACCTAATAGGTAGTCAGTTGAATAGGTTTTTGGAAATTTTGTGGCCCCTTTTCGCC
>NZ_JAELTP010000091.1 GCF_016428915.1 Pandoraea sp. ASV26 | reverse complement strand
GGGGTGCGACATGTCGGCTTATCCGCGCGCAATGGCGGTGTATGCCCACGCGCAGACGCATCCGGCATTCCTCGCGGCAGCGCCCAACCGTCAGCCGGATTACACGGCGTAATTGAAGCACTGAAGCCGTGAAGCATGGAAGTTCAGAACGGCCAGGAAGCGTAGCAGGAGACAACCATGAATCAAACCTCTCAATCCTCCCAACCCAAAGCGCTCGTCGTTGGCGGCGGGATCGGCGGCCTGGCCGCAGCGCTCGCACTCGCCAATCAAGGGGTGCGCATCGAACTGCTGGAGCAGGCCGAGACGATCGGCGAGATCGGTGCGGGCATTCAGCTTGCCGCCAACGCGTTCGCCGCCCTCGACGCACTCGGTGTCGGTGAGGCCGCACGCGGCCGCTCGGTCTTCACCGATCACATCACGCTGCGCGACGCCATCGACCGCAGCATCATCGCGGAAGTCGACGTCGGTGCCCCGTATCGCGAGCGCTTCGGCAATCCGTATGCCGTGATCCATCGCGCCGACATTCATCTGTCGATTCTCGAAGCCGTGCAGCGCAACCCGCTGATTCAGTTCAAAACGGCGACCCGCGTCGTCTCGCTGGAGCAGAACGACAAGGGCGTGACCGTCATCGACCAGCATGGCGAGCGCCACACCGCCGACGCGGTGATCGGTTGCGACGGCGTGAAGTCGGCCGTGCGCGATGCGCTGATCGGCGACGAGCCGCGCGTGACCGGTCACGTGGTGTATCGCGCGGTGGTCGACGTCGAAAACATGCCGAAGGACTTGCAGGTCAACGCGCCGGTTGTCTGGGCCGGACCGCACTGTCACCTCGTGCACTACCCGCTGCGCGGCGGCAAGCAATACAACCTGGTGGTGACGTTCCACAGCCGCGAGCAGGAAGTCTGGGGCGTGCGCGACGGCAGCAAGGAGGAAGTGCTGTCGTACTTCGCTGGCATCGACGCGCTGCCGCACCAGATGCTCGACCGTCCGACGTCATGGCGACGCTGGGCCACCGCCGATCGCGATCCGGTCGAGCAGTGGAGCTTCGGCCGCGCCACGATCCTCGGCGACGCCGCGCACCCGATGACGCAGTACATCGCACAGGGCGCCTGTCAGGCGCTGGAAGACGCCGTGACGCTTGGCGCCGCCTACGCCGCCGCAAACGGTGACTTCGTCGATGCCTTCCGCCGCTACGAATACGCGCGCATTCCCCGCACCGCCCGCGTGCTGTATGGCGCGCGCGACATGGGACGTGTGTATCACGCGAAGGGCGTCGATCGCTGGGTGCGCAATTCGCTTTGGAAGGGCCGCTCGCAGCCGCAGTTCTACGACGCCCTGCAATGGTTGCACGGCTGGCGCGCCGAGAAGTGTCTGTCGCAAACGCCGTGGCTGCCTGACGCCTGAGCGCGAACGCCCTCCACGCGGCATCACGAAGTCCGCTGGCATTTGTCCGGCAATCCCGCAGTGCAACGCACGCGTGCCGTTGCACTGCACACCCTCGCGTCGCGCATGGCGGCCGGTGGGTTTGCAGCACCCATAACAACAATCATCGCAATCACAACAATGCGCTCTGGCGCAGCGGGCCTGCCTGCTGCGCCGCTTCTGGCACCTTCGAGGAGACAACCTATGCCAGCCACTCCCATCAACGTGACGGCGTTCATCGACCGGCATCGCATCTCGCCGTTTCAGGTGACGATCGTCGTCCTGTGTTTCCTGATCGTCGCCATCGACGGCTTCGACACGGCCGCCATCGGCTTCATTGCACCGGCGATTCGGGCCGAATGGTCGCTCACCCCGGCACATCTCGCCCCGCTCTTCGGCGCAGGGCTCGCGGGCCTGATGGCCGGCGCCTTCCTGTTCGGGCCACTCGCCGACAAGTTCGGCCGCAAGACCATCCTCATCTTCTCGGTGCTGTTCTTCGGCGTGGCGAGTCTGGCGTCGGCCTGGTCGATGGAGCTGTGGCAACTGATCGCCCTGCGCTTTCTCACCGGCCTCGGTCTCGGCGGCGCGATGCCCAATGCCATCACCCTGACGTCGGAGTACTGCCCGGACTCGCGCCGGTCGTTTCTCGTGACGACCATGTTCTGCGGCTTCACGCTCGGCTCGGCGTTGGGCGGTCTGGCGTCGGCCGGATTGATCGAAGCCTTTGGCTGGCGCTCGGTGCTGATCGTGGGCGGCGTCATGCCGCTCGTGCTCGGCGTGATCCTGATCCGCGCGCTGCCCGAATCGGTGCGCTATCTCGTGAAGGCCGGCAAATCGCCGGAACGCGTGGCCGCGTCGCTGCAACGCATTGCGCCAGATGAAGATCTGCGCGGCGCCACGTTCAATATCGCGACGAAGCCGTCGACCACGTCGCCCGTGGGACATCTGTTCAAGCCGGCCTTGCTGCGCGGCACGCTGCTCTTCTGGGTCACGTTCTTCATGAGTCTGCTCGTGATCTACCTGCTCTCGAGCTGGTTGCCGACGCTGCTTCGTACCAATGGCCTGACACTGCGCAACGCCGCCATCGTCACCGCCATGTTCCAGGTGGGCGGCACCCTTGGCGCCATCGTGCTCGGCTGGTTGATGGATCGCTTCAATCCGCATTACGTGCTGGCGGCCGCGTATGTATTGGCCGGCGTTTGCGTGGCGGCGGTCGGTCCGCTCGCCAGCTCGCCTGTGCTCGCGTCGGTGGCCGTGTTCTGGGCCGGCTTCTGCGTGTCGGGCGGTCAGGTCGGTGCGAATGCGCTGTCCGCCGAGTTTTATCCGACGGATTGCCGCGCGACAGGCGTGAGCTGGGCCAACGGCGTCGGACGCCTCGGGTCGGTGGTCGGCTCGGTCGGCGGGGCCTCGATGCTCGCCATGGGCTGGTCCATGCCGGCCCTCTTCGCGACCATCGGCGTGCCTGCCGTGCTCGCGGGTCTGACGATGCTCACGCTCGGTCGTCTGCGTCTGCGTCAGGCCGCGCTCGCGGTCCACGCCACGGCCTGAGTGTTTCATCACGCGTAACAAGCGCCGCCACTCGAACGGGCGCCATTCGCATCGCGCGAAGGCGCCCGTTGGCTTTTGGTGCAAGGCGTTGGCGCCGAAAAGCGCAAAGAAGCACGATGAAAGCAGGGGCACGTGTTGCAGCGCGCAAATCGTCGCGGATAGGAATAAAGTATCGGCTGGCGGCGCGTTCGAAGTGCCCTGAGGGCACCCACGTCATCTCGACGCTGCGCCGCGAATCCATATTCCCCTCCGGAGATTGAAGGTGTCGCTGCCCCCACTGCTGGTCGTTATCCCGATGCATCCCGAGCAGTTGTCCGAACTGCAAGCGCAATTCGATGTGACCTACCGTCCGAGCCATCACCCGGTGCCGGAAGGCTGGGGCCCTGAAGGCGAACGAGCGCGCTTCGTCCTCACGAATGGCGGACGCGGTCTGAATGCTGCCGAACTGGCGCATCTTCCGAACGTGGAACTGGTCAGCGCGTTGGGCGCCGGCTTCGAGAATCTGGATCTCACCGCGATGCGTTCGCGCAATATCGTCGCCGTGAACGGTGCCGGCGCCAATGCGCCGACGGTGGCCGATCAGGGTTTCGCGCTGCTGCTCGCCGCCGTGCGTCGTATTCCGGAGTACGACGCAGCCTGCCGCAAAGGCGTATGGCGCGACGCGCTGCCGATGCAGCCTGGCGTGTCGGGCAAGAAGCTGGGGATCGTGGGGCTGGGCGCCGTCGGCCGTCAGTTCGCCAAGCGCGGCGAAGGCTTCGATATGCAGATCGGCTACCGCAACCGCAATCGTCGCGACGATGTGCCCGCGCACTATCAATACTTCGACAGCGTGCTGGCACTCGCCGAGTGGGCAGACTATCTCGTCGTGACGGCACCGGGCGGTGCCGAGTCGTATCACCTGGTGAATGCCGACGTGCTGCGCGCACTCGGCAAGCACGGCTTTCTGGTCAACCTGGGACGCGGCAGTATCGTCGACACGGCAGCGCTGGCCGACGCATTGCGCAATGGCACGATCGCCGGTGCCGGGCTTGACGTCTACGAAGGCGAACCGTCACCGCCCGCAGCACTCATCGACTTGCAGAACGTGGTGCTGAGCCCGCACGTGGCGGGCCGCTCGCCCGAGGCCGAAGCCGCCACGCTCGCCATGTTCCTCGAAAACACGCGCCGCTATCAGGCAGGCGAACCGGTGCTCACACCGCTGTGAGCGTCGAAATACCTTAGTGATTGTCCAGCCCGTCAATGCTGCGCTCCGGTGACGACGTCAGCGTAACGCCGTCGTTGACGGGCTCGAACTCGATACTGCTCTTGGCGCTGATCGTGGTGAACCCTGTCTCGCAGGTCGGACACTTTACTTCGGCATCCGAATGGAGATATTCGTAGAGTGCCTGAACGGTCGGCTGACTCGCCGCGACGGGAAAGCGGGCTTTACAGGTAGGGCAAACGACGAAACCGGTGTGGATCGACAGCATGATGAGCCTCCTGTTCGCCTGTAGGCGACGTGATCGATTCTACAGCCATTCGGGATGAATACCGGTACGCCGGACGGGCGGCCGGGACGCGCGTGCGTCGTGATCGGCGCGCAAAGTCGGTCGCTCGATCCGGGAAAAGGTGTCACGTTCGGGCGCATCGCCGAAGACGCGCAGCGGATGGCCGTCTCGAAGCCCGTGCGCTGGAAGGAATTGTCCGATTTACCGGGCGACGACGCGTGGAACGTGCGCAATGCCATCAAACGGCTGCGCGCCTTGAAAAGCGATCCGTGGGCCGATACGACAAGGCCGCGCAGCAGCGGGTGACGAAGGCGGTGCTGGGTCGGTTGGGGGATTGAGTTTTGTGTCCGCTAGCCCGGACAAACACCAGAACCGGCCGAGGCAATGAGCATAGATGCGGATTTAATGTCATTCAATTGAATTACAATTGACAGCAATCCAACCGCCAAGGAGCCCGACCATGGCCAGCAGCGCATTAGTGCAAGCGCGTATCGATCCCGCCCTCAAGGAACGCGCCACCGCCGTACTCGACAAGATGGGGCTGACTGTTTCCGACGTTGTTCGGATTTTACTTACTCGCATTGCCAATGAAGGTGCGCTACCGTTTGGCTTCACCGCTGATCCTGACGCCCATGATGCATGGGTCAGACAAAAGGTACTGGAAGCGCTCGAAGACACGCGTCCTGCCATACCGAACGAAGACGTTGAAGCCCATTTCGCAACGCGTCGTGAAGCGACACGAAAACGCATCACCAACAAAAGGTAAGACGTGAGATTAGAGTGGTCCCAACACGCGATTCAAGACCGTAGCGACATCTATGAATTTGTTGAGCAACGCAGTCCAAATGCCGCGCTATGGATCGATACACGTATCGGTCAACAACTCGTCACGTTGTTACGTTTTCCCCGCGCTGGCCGCCCGGGGCGCGTCCCTGGCACGCGAGAGCTTGTGATCACGCGAACGCCGTATATTGCGGCATATCGGCCGCTACCTACTCGCATACGTGTGCTTGCCATTTTTCACAACGCCCAAACATGGCCCGGCAATTCAAGCGCGGCGCTACGCCATTAGCCTCGCGTCGCCCCTACATCCCCATCCTGCAACCACCGACGCTTGTCGCGCAGAGGCGCTTCGCCGAACACTCGCGCATATTCCCGACTGAACTGCGACGCGCTCTCGTACCCCACAGCCTGCGCGGCTGCCGCCACGGCAACGTCCGCCGCGAAGATCAAGCGACGCGCTTCCTGCAAACGCAATTGCTTCTGGTACTGCACCGGGCTCATCGCCGTCACCAACTTGAAATGGTGATGCAGCGACGACACACTCATGTGCACCTCCTGCGCCAGCGCCTCCACCCGCAACGGCTGCGCATAGTGCTCGCGTAACCATCGCACAGCGCGCGCGATGCGATTCATCTGGCTATCCTGCAACGCCATCTGCCGCAGCAACACGCCCTGCCCGTTCATCAGCAATCGATAGACGATCTCGCGCTTGATCATCGGCGCCAGAATCGGAATGTCTCGCGGGGTCTCCAGCAAGCGCAACAGACGCAACACGGCGTCGAGCAGCGCGGCGTCCAGCCGGTTGACGTACAAGCCCCGGCCGCTCGCCGAAGGCGCCGGCGGCGGCAGATGCTCGTCGCCAATGAGCGACGTCACATCCTCGGCCACCAGATTGAGCCGCATCCCCAGATAGGGCGATTGCTCGCTCGCCCCCGACACCTGCGCCACCACCGGCAGATGCACCGACGACACCATGTAGTGCATCGGATCGTAGACGTAATTCGCCTCGCCGATCTGCAAGCGCTTCTCGCCCTGCGCGATGACGGCGAACGCCGGCTGCTGCAACGCCGGCTTCGGTCCGCTCGGATGCAGGATGCGATGCACGAAGAGGCCCTCCACCGCCGTCGGCGTGGTGCCCTCCAAACCGTGCGTGGTGCGATCGAGCAGACCGACCAGTTCGTGACGTGCGGTGAGCGACGGATCGTCCGCGAACTCGCGCGGCACCGCTTCGCGTGTCGCCGTCTTGACCAGATGCATGAAAGTGCCCTCATTTCAGATCGGCCGTCGCCTGCATCACGGCCGCAATGTGGCACAGCATACGCCTGCCACAGGAACTTGCCTGATTCTACGGCCCCCGATAGGCACGATCAGGCACAAATCCCGGAGGATCCGGCAAATTCCCGGCATCGGCTGTGGCCGATCGCCGCCGCGACGCCGCGTGCGTCCGTCATCTTCCCGCCATATTCGGCGATGCTTTCCAGCCAATCGATGCCCCATGCCGGCGCATGACAGTCAGCCCATTGCAGGATCAGGCAGGAAATGTGCAGGAACAGGTACTGCTTGCCTGATGCCCCGCAGCGGATAATGCATTCCATCCCGTGCACACCGTCTGCCCCCTGACGGCCACCTGCGACGGGCCGCAATTTCAATGGAGCGATGCAATGCGACAACGCAAACTCGGCAACACCGGCCTCTTCGTCTCGGAACTGTGCCTCGGCACGATGACCTTCGGCGGACAAGGCGAGATGTGGAGCAAGATCGGACAATTGCAGCAGAACGACGTCGACACGCTCGTGGGCCGCGCACTCGACGCGGGCATCAACTTCATCGACACCGCCGACGTCTATTCGGAAGGTCAGTCGGAAGTGCTCACCGGCCAGGCACTGCGCAACCTCAAGGTGCCGCGCGATAACGTCGTGGTGGCTACCAAGGTCTTTGGCGCGACGGGCGCACAAGGCGTCAACTCGCGCGGCCTGTCGCGTTACCACATCATGGACGGCATCAAGGCCAGCCTCAAACGCCTGCAACTCGATCACATCGACCTGTATCAGGTGCACGGCTTCGATCCGGCCACGCCCATCGAAGAGACCCTCAGCGCGCTCGACACGCTGGTGCGTCACGGACACGTGCGCTACATCGGTGTCTCGAACTGGGCGGCATGGCAGATCGCCAAGGCACTGGGCATTTCGGCCCGTCTGAATCTCGCGAGCTTCGCGTCGCTACAGGCGTACTACACCGTTGCCGGTCGCGATCTGGAACGCGAAATCGTGCCGATGCTGCGCAGCGAAAACGTCGGCCTGATGGTGTGGAGCCCGCTCGCCGGGGGCCTGCTCTCGGGCAAGTACACGCGTGACGGCCAGACCGAAGCCGGCAGCCGCCGCCAAAGCTTCGACTTCCCGCCGGTCAATGTGGAACGCGCATACGACGCCATCGACGTGATGCGCGGCATCGCCGCCGAGAAGGGCGTTTCGGTCGCGCAGATCGCGCTCGCCTGGCTGCTCGCCCAGCCGGTCGTCTCGACGGTCATCATCGGGGCCAAGCGCGTCGATCAGCTCGATGACAACATCGCAGCCACGGGCGTTACGCTCAGCGAGCGCGAACTGTCCACCATCGACGCCGCCAGCGCGCTGCCGAGCGAGTATCCCGGCTGGATGCTCTCGCGCCAGGGCGACCCGCGCCGCGCGCAACTCGCCGAAGCCGGTCTGCTCTGATGGACCTCGGACAGCGCTGACCCGCTGTCACGAAACACGGCGCACCGCTTTCACGGGGCGCCGTGCTTTTTTCATCGACGCCCGGCCCGCAACCAGCGCGTGCAACGTCGATGCTTCGATACGTCAGAACGTGTGACGCATACCGACGTTCACCCCCAACTGGCTGGTGCCCGCCGTCGGCGAACCACCGGCGCCGCCCGAGCTCACCGAATACGCCGCGTGTTCGCTGTTGCCCAGCCACGCCACCTGCGTGTACACGGCCGTGCGCTTCGAGAGGAAGTACGTGCCGCGCAGCGTCGCCATCGTCGCCCGCGTGTTCTGACGCGCATTCAACATGCGGAACACTTCGCCGTCCACCGCGAACGTCGGCGTGAACTGATACAGCGCGCCGACGTAGAACATGTCCGAATTCACGCCGCCCACCGCAGCGGACGCTGTCTGCACGCGACGTCCCAGCCATCCCGCGCCCGCCTTCCAGTTGCCGCCCTTCACATAGCCGTTCAACTGCCAGCGCGTGTCCTTGTCCGACGCGCTCGTGAGCGGCACGCTCGCCGCCCCGTTGAAGAAGTTCGCCGCCGCACCGGTCCCGCCACGTTGCTCGTCCCACGCACCCGCCACCCCGAACCACGCCGTGTCGTACTTGAGCATGGTCGAGATCTGGCGGCAGGACGTCATCTGCCCCGGCGTCTGCCCCGCGCACGTGCCCTGCCCCGGCGAATTGCCGGTGCCGCCGCTGTCGCGTCCGAACGAGTAGGTCGCGCCCACCGTCAGGCCCTGAAACACGCCCTTGTAGGCCACGGTGTTATCGCTGCGCGCATTCGGGATGTAGCTGTCGAGCGAGCCGCTGCCGAAGAGGTCCGGGCCGAGAATGTCGGCATCGCTCATGACCCAGAACGTCATCGAATACTGACGGCCGAACGACAGCGTGCCGTATTGATTCGACAGCCCCACCCACGCCTGACGGCCGAACAGGCGTCCGCCCTGATTGAGGTCGCCTGCGCGAACGTTGAAACCGTTCTCGAGGGTGAACAGCGCATGCAGGCCGCCGCCGAGATCCTCGTCACCTCGCAGGCCCCAGCGCGACGGCAACGAGCCGGTGTTGGCGGGCATGCGCACCAGCGAGCTATTGTTGGCACCGGCGTGCGAGAGGTATTCGATACCGGTGTCGAGAATGCCGTAGAGCGTTACGCTCTGGGCCGAGGCGGAAGTGTGGGCCAACGCGAGGCCGGCAGCCAGCGCGAGCGCGGGCAGTCCCTTGAGGGTCACGGTGATGTCTCCATGGATACGTGGGGTGGTCCGGTCTGTGTCGACCGGTAACGGACAAATGCCTGCGGGGGCAGGCGCCGCCGCGCGGCCGTCGAGGGACGGTCACGCAGCGGATGCTGCGAATACTGCGAGTGCTGCGGCTACTGCTGGAATTGCGGGCATTGCGTGGGCAAGCGCTGTCACGCGCCCGCCCCGTACCCGGGTCAGACCGCGCCTGTGGCAGGCTTGACGGCCGCACCTGCGAGAGACCCCGTACGGCTCACGCGACGACGCATGACAAGCATCAGCCCCGCCGCCAGAAACGCAGGGATCGCGACGATCTGAAACGCCTGCGCCGTGCTCGACGCAGTAGCGATCAGCACGCCGCCGAGGCTGGAGCCGAGAATCGAACCGAGGCGTCCCACCCCCAGCGCCCATGCCACGCCGGTCGCGCGCGACGCCGTCGGGTAGTACGCTGCCGTCAGCGCATTGGCCCCCGTCTGCGACCCCGCGACACCGAAACCCGCGAGGAAGACAACGATCATCAACCAGCCCGATTGATGCGTGACCGAGCCGAGCACGCACAGCGCGATACCGGCCATGACATACGACGCCGCCAGCACCCGATACGGGCTCGTGCGATCCATCGCGAAGCCGATCAGCACCGCGCCGACGGTGCCCCCGAGCGGCAACATCGCACCGATACGCGCCGCTTCCGTGAGCGTGTAACCCGAATCCTTGACGATCAGGGGCAGCCAACTGGTGAGCAGATAGAACGCGCACAGCGTGCAGAAGTACGTCGCCCAAAGCAGCAGCGTGCCCACGACATACTGGCGCGTGAACAGTCCGCCGACAGCCGAACTTGCGGCCCCCGCAGGGGCGACTTCCGGATCGATGCGTGTGACTTGCGGATCGATATGCCGGGCGATGGCGAGCAACCGCTCGGCGCTGTCCCCACGTGCGGCGAGGTATCGCATCGACTCCGGCAACCAGCGCATGAGCACCGGCACGACGGCCAGCGGCACCACGCCACCCGCAATCAGCACGCCACGCCAGCCGATGTGCGGGAGCGTCTGCGCCACGATCTCGCCACCGATGGCGAAGCCCAGCGTGAAGCCGCAGAACGTGGCCGTCACCAGCAACGAGCGCATGCGCTCGGCACAGTATTCCGAACTGAGGGTGATGGCGTTGGGCATGGCGCCGCCCAGACCGATGCCGGTAATAAAGCGCATGACGGCAAGCTCGGTCGGGCTATGAACGAACGCCGACGCGATACTGCCCAGCGAGAACAGAATGACCGAGAGAATCAGCACGCGTTTGCGGCCAATACGATCGGCCAACGGGCCGAAGATGAAGCAGCCGAGCATCAGGCCACCGAGCCCGGCACCGAAGACCGTGCCGAGGCTGGTTGTCGCCATCGTCCATTCACTGCGGATGGCCGGCGCGAGATAGCCGATGGCGGCGGTGTCGAAGCCGTCCAGCGTAACGATCAGAAAACACAGGGCGATCACACGCCATTGAAATGGCGTGATGCCCCTGCGGTTCATCAAAGCGGATATTTCCATGTCTGTCTCCTGTGCGCGGTGAGCGCTGACTGAGCGGCGGGCCGTGGCGTCTGTCGACGACGCTCTGTGATGGCCACGCCGCCGGTTGGGGCGTTTACGTAAATGAATGGCGCATGACTTGATGAACTGAAAGACTCCCGAACCACGAGGGGGCGATCACGCGGTGTGCAGCTCCGGATCGCCCGCCGCGAGGTATTCCCACATGCGCTCGATGATCCGGCCCGAGCGCGTGGCACGTGCGTGGCACGCGTCCAGATCGAGTACCGCAGCGGGGTGAGCCGCTTCGAGGGCGAGCACGTCGAGGTCGACGCGTGCGGCGTCTTCGAGGTACCACGTGAGCGCCACCATGGCTTCGAGCGTGTTGGCCGCGACGACAGCACCGTTCCCGCGCATCACCACGGCGGCGTTCGTGCCCATGGTCGCGATGACCGCCTCGGCCTGCGCGTCGGAGCGAATCAGTTGCGGGTCGTCCCACAACGGCACGCCGGGTGCGAAATAGGTGCCCGGGCCATGCAATGCGCGCGGCGTTCTGCGCAGCGTCGAGAGCGACATGGTCTTGGGCGGCATCGAGCGAGCCACCGCGCCAATGTCGGGGCGCGAGCGATAGATCTTCTGATGCAGACGCACTTCGCCGAGCACGCCATCGGGCAGCGGGCCGTCGACCGGCACCACCGTGCCGGCTTCGCCCACGCCGATGAGCCCCATCGGGCGGGCCGCGCATACGAGGAAGTGGTCGGCGTCGAGACGCGCGCTGCAATGGCCGTAGGCATGCGCCAGTCCCGCGCGGGCGAGCGTTCTCGCCGCCACGCGCACGGCGCGATCCAGCTCCGCGATGCCTGCGGCATCGAACGTGTGTTGTGTCATTTGGAATCCGACGTTATCCGGTGTGACTCGACGCTAATCGACGCGACGACGCGCCGCGTCAGGCCGAAAATTCGGGAATCTCGGGCTTCGCGCCCCACATGCAGAACCCTGTCGGGTCGAAGGGGAACTGCCGCGGCACGTAGGTCGCCTCGTCCTCGGGGGCGATCTTGCGCACGCCCGTGGAGTATTCGTAGACCATGCCGTCCGGTCCGGCGAAGTACAGAAACATGGCGTGCGACGTCGGGTGACGCCCCGGACCGAAGCGGATCGGCACGCCCTGCTCACGCAGGAAGTACCACGAGCGCATGAGGTCGTCGATGCCGTTCACCTGAAAGTTCACGTGCTGGATGCCCGCCCGCTTGGCCGGGAACAGCGCGATCTTGTGATGCACGTCGTCAATGCGCAGCAGCGGTGCGTCGCCAATGCGATCCGACACACGGGCGTTGCAAACGCTCGTCCAGAACGCCTCGTCGCGACGCGCGTCGGTCGTGCACAGCCCCACGTGACTGAACGAGTCGATGCCCGCATCGCGCTCGCCGTGATAGCGGCGACCCGTCTGCGCGGCGCGCAACACCAGTTCGATCCGATTGCCGGTCGGGTCGCGAAACGTCAGAAAATCGGCCACGCGACGCAGGTCGGCTTCGTCGCGCGTACCGCGTCGAAACTCGATGTGCATGGCCTCGAGCTGCGCGGCGGCGGCATCGAAATGCGCGTCGCTCGCGACGTCGAACGCCACCGTATGGTCGGCGGGATCGCCCTCGAAATAGCACACCGAATGGTCGCGGCTGTCGCTGCGAAGGAATACGTAACCGGCCTCCCGGCGCACTTCCTGCAACCCGAGAATGGTGCGTGCATAGCGCGTGGCACCTTCGAGGTCGCGTGTGCCCAGTCGCACGTAACGAATGTCGTGCAGATTGATCACCGCTTGTCTCCTGCGGATATTGTTCTTGTCCCGGGCGCACGCCCGGTGACGGCTTGTCGTGAGGGATACGATAAGGATCGACGCCGCATGACGCCAACAAATTGCGTAAATGCGCGGTATTTACGGCGTGAATTGGGGGTGCAGCAAACGCGCGCCCCCTCCGGCCGCCGTGCCAACGTCTCGCCGGGCGGCGTATCACGTGGCCAAGGGAGATGGCCGGATCAGTCTTCGCCGTGGAACAGACGAAAGACGGTGCTGCGCAGCCAGCGATGGCCGGCGTCGGTGTGAAAGCGCTCGTGCCAGAGTTGCGAGATGTCGAACTCGGGACCGTCGAACGGCAGCGCGTAAGTGCGCAGATCGGCGGCGACCTGGAGCGCGCGGCCGAGCCGCGTTGGCACACAGACCACGAGGTCGCTCGCGGCGATCAGCGCCGAGAGCCCCATCGAGTGCGCCATGCGCAGCGCGACGTGACGCTGGCGTCCCGCCTGCGCAAACCATTGCTCGACGGCCGTCTCGAAGACATCGTGATGACCGGCCGTTGGACGGTACACCGCGTGCGCGGCGTTGAGGAAGGCGTCGCGGGTCAGTTGCCCCTGAATCGCGGGATGCCCGTCACGCACGAGTGCGACGTAATGCTCGCGAAACAGACGCTGCTGGTGAAAGCCCGACGAGAAGCGCGTGAAGAGCCCCAGCGTGAGATCGATGTCGCCCATTGCCATGGCGTTCTGTGCCTCACGCGGCGTGGTGTCGACCGTGACGATGCGCACACCGGGGGCCTCCTGCGCGAGCGTGGCCATGAGCTTCGGCATGAAGATCAACTGACCGATGTCGCTCAGGTAAAGGCGGAACGTGCGTTGGGCGTTCGCGGGCACGAAGTCCTGCGGCGCTTCGACAGCGCCGCGGATCAAACCGAGCCCTTCCGTGACAGGCGGCGCGAGGGTCAGCGCGAGATCGCTCGGCAACATGCCTTGCGGCGTCTTGACGAACAGCGGGTCGCCAAACGCGAGACGCAGGCGTTTGAGCGCATTGCTCACGGCCGATTGCGTGAGATGCAGTTCCTCTGCGGTGACGGTGGTGCTGCGCGTGCGCAGCAGCGACTCGAACACGAGCAGCAGATTCAGGTCGAGCGAGCGTAAGTTCATGCCCAGCCGTGCAGTCCTGCGAGAAGCGTTACGAACGTCGGGGGCGGTTCACCCCAGGCGGTGCGGTCCCGCATTTTAGGCAACGTCCGGTCACGTGCGCAGTGCGGAAAACCCCGCCCATGCGCCACGTCGCGTTCGTGGTATTTACGTGCGCGCGCTGGCACGCGCTGCTTCACGCAGACGCGCAATGACCGCCAGCACCTCGGGACGCTTCTCCCGCCTGGCGGTCACGATGTGGTACTTCAACGGGCACTCGACTTCTACGCTCGACAGGCGCTGAAGACGGCTGCGAGCGATCCAGTGCTCGGCCAGCGGCGCGCGCGCCATCGCAATGCCCAGCCCCGCTTCGGCGGCCGCGAGCACGACCGTATAGTCCTCGAAGCGGCGGTCACGGGCACGCGGTCGCAGCGACACGCCCTGCGCGCTGCACCACGCGCGCCAGCCCGTGAGATCGGAGTCGTGCAGCAGCGGCATCGCGAGCATGTCGGACACACTCGCCCCCTCGAGACGCTGCGCAAGCGCCGGCGAGGCGATCGGGTACAGCGTCTCGCCCATCAACGGCTCGGCGTCGACACTGGCCCAGCCACCCCGGCCATAGCGCAGCGCGATGTCGACCTCCCCCGCGCTCACGTCCGCGTTGCGGTGTTCGGCTGTGACCTGAATGTCGATGAACGGCTGCCCGGTCTCGAGCGAGCGCAATCGTTCGAGCAACCAGAGTTTGGCGAAGGACGGCACCACGCTCAGCCGCACGGCCGGCGCCTTGCGCGCCTGATGCCACTGATCGGCGGCGGTATCGATCACGTCGAAGGCATGCTCGATACGCCCCAGAAATCGCTGGCCGTCGCAGGTCAGGCTGACGCCCCGGGCATGCCGCTCGAACAGCGCGCATCCGAGCCAGTTTTCAACGGCGCCGACGCGGCGGCTGATCGCGCCATGCGTGAGGCCGCTCGCGTCGGCCGCCGCAGTGAACGAGCCATGACGCGCGACGAGGCAGACAGTCTCCAGATTGGCCAGCGGCGGGCGGGCGCGGTGCGAAGTGTTCATGAGACGGGGGGCGAAGGAATACGCGCTGAGGGAAGCCGCGAGGTGTGAGCAAAGATCACAGCTTGCTGGCGATTTGTGCACTAGCTTATCACCACGTACGTGCGGCAACATTAGCGCTTGCAGGCCACTGCGCCAACCTCGCGTGCCCCGTCGGCGTGCGTCGCCGTCGCCCGCGTTTTCCTCTACAGGAGTCCATCGTGTCAGCCGCTGCCCCCGCCTCGTTCACGCTCTATGTGGACGCTCAGTTCACAAGTCCCTACGCACTGTCGGTCTTCGTCACGCTGCGTGAGAAGGGCCTGCCGTTCGATCTGCGCACCGTCGATCTCGAGCAGGGCGCGCATCACGAAACCGGCTACGCCGATCTGTCGCTCACGCGTCGTGTTCCCACCCTCGTGCATGGCGACTTCACGCTGTCCGAATCTTCAGCGATCACCGAGTATCTCGAGACGATTTCGCCGGCGGTACCGGTCTATCCGGCAGACGTGCGTGAGCGCGCCCGCGCGCGTCAGGTGCAAGCCTGGCTGCGCAGCGATCTGGCGACCTTGCGTGAGGAGCGCTCGACGGAACTGATCTTCTATCGCCCTACGGACAAGCCCCTCTCCGACGCGGGCTACGCTGCCGCCAGCAAGCTGATTGCCATTGCGCAAAGCCTGCTGCCCGATGGCCGCATGTCGCTGTTCGACAAGTGGTGTATTGCAGACGTCGATCTCGCGCTGATGCTCAATCGCCTCGTGTACAACGACGACGTGGTGCCGCCGTCGCTGGCCGATTATGCCCGCCGTCAATTCACGCGACCGGCGGTGCAGGAATGGATCGCCATGACGCGCCCGCCGCGTCCGGGCGATCCGCTCGATCCGCTCGATCAGGTCGACGGCAAGGCCGCTGCCTGAGCGCGTTCTCACGGGTCATCGCGGCTGGTTACTGAGAGTCGCCGCTAGTCCCTGTCAGGCCGACAGGGTCGCCAACTGCTGGCGGTGAATGCGGATATGGAGCAGGACAAGCAGACGGTTGGGGCAGTCGTCGCGCAATGCGACGCGGCTCCGGCCGCGCACGCCGTTCACGGTGGCGTGACGCGTGGCAAGCGCCGCCTGATACGCCACCGCCGCGAGCGAGCGTGCCGCGAACATCAGCAGCAGCAACGAGAGCGCCATCGCGATCCGGAAATCGGCCGAGGTAAAGATCCGCTCAGGCAAGTCGAACACCAGCATGGCGATCACGACGCAGGCATCGATGCAGGCGGCCCCCAGCGAGGCCACGAGCAGATAAGCGCGCAACATCCGAATCGTCGACGATTTCATCTGTCTCCTCTCCCTTTGCTCTCATCGTGCGGGTGCGTACGCAGTCTCAGGCCGCCAGCGCGATGCGCAGCCACCGGTCAATCAGCAACGTTCCCGACATCATCCACTTCTGATGTTAAGTGTCTATCCGCTTGCACAACGTGAACGGAAACGCTTTTTTACACACTGTTACCCTTGCGTACCGTGGACTTGTGGCAGGTGCCCGCGTGCCGGATCTTCGCAAAATCTCGCACTTTTCTTGCGAGAACCGGCCAAATTTCGATGTTTTTCGGCGCGATTATCGCGAAAAGCTTGGTGTGACGGCTTGCGCGGTGAATTCAGTCGACAGGCAGGGCCCGAAAGGAGGAAAATATGCCACCTTGCCGTTTACGTTAACGGCACTGACGACTGAAGCCACCTCTGCCGGGACATTGAAGAAACATGAGCGCCGATAATCAATTGCGTTTTGTCGTGGAGCCGCACGCCAACCCCACCCCCGCCGACCAGATCGCCGCCAAGCTGGCGAACCCGGTGTTTGGCCGTGTATTCACGGACCACATGGTCACGATCCGCTGGACCGAAGGCACTGGCTGGCATGACGCGAAGGTAGAGGCCCGCCGTCCGTTCGAAATCGATCCGGCATGCGCCGTGCTGCATTACGCGCAGGAAATCTTCGAAGGCATGAAGGCCTACCGCGGCGAAGACGGCAAGATCTCGCTGTTCCGCCCGCAAGCCAATGCCAAGCGTTTCCGCGAATCCGCCCAGCGCATGTCGATGGCCGAACTGCCGGAAGCCGTGTTCCTCGAAGCCGTGGAAAAGCTGGTCGATATCGACCGCGCATGGATCCCGGGCGCAGACGGCAGCAGCCTCTACATCCGCCCGTTCATGTTCGCCTCGGAAAGCTTCCTCGGCGTGCGCGCGTCGCATGAATACATTTTCTGCGTGATCGCCTGCCCGGTCGGCCCGTACTTCAAGCCGGGCAAGTCGGCCGTGACCGTGTGGGTGTCGGATCAGTACACGCGTGCTGCACCGGGTGGCACGGGCGCCGCCAAGTGCGGCGGCAACTACGCTGCGAGCCTGATCGCACAGACCGAAGCCAGCGCGAAAGGCTGCGATCAGGTCGTGTTCCTCGACGCCGCGCAACATCGCTGGATCGAAGAACTGGGCGGCATGAACGTCTTCTTCGTGATGGACGACGGCTCGCTCCAGACGCCGCCGCTCTCCGGCACGATCCTGCCGGGCATCACGCGTGCCTCGATCATCGAAATGGCCAAGCGCGAAGGTCTGAGCGTCAACGAAACGCCTTACGAGTTTGCGCAGTGGCAAGCCGACGCGGCCAGCGGCCGTGTGAAGGAAACGTTCGCGTGCGGCACCGCTGCGGTCGTCACGGCCATCGGTCAGGTGCGTCACGCCAAGGGCGAGTTCCAGATTGGCGACGGTGGCGAAGGCCCGGTCACGAAGCGTATCCGCGATCAACTCACGGGCATTCAACGTGGCAAGATCGCCGATCCGTTCGGCTGGGTGCACCACATCGCGTAATCGCGCGTTGATCGCTTAGGTATTACGACATAACAAGCTGTGAAGCTGCGCGTCGCCCGAGACAGCGACGCGGGAAATCATCGGCGGCGCGCGACGACACCAGGAGAGTCGGGCGCGCCGTCTTGTTGTACTTGACTTGCAGATCATGAAACACGATACGGGTGCTGTATCCAGCACCATTGCGGCAACCGACACAATCGGCGTTCCGCACTCCGTGCTCGAAGACATCTATGCGATGGTCATCGGCATGGCATTTGTGGTGGTCGGTCTGGTGCTGCTCAAGGCTGCCGGGTTGGTCACCGGCGGCGTGGCCGGCATTGCACTGCTCGCCTCTTACGTCTTCCCCCTACCGGTGGGCACCATCTTCACGCTGGTGAACATTCCGTTCTTCCTGTTCGCGTACTTCACGATGGGCCCGCGCTTCGCGCTCAAGTCCACCATCGCGAGCTTCGGCATTACGTTTGCCCTCGCGGCCATGCCGCAGACGTTCAACGTCGCCTTCGTCAATCCGCTGTTCGCCGCGTTCGTCGGCGGCACGCTGTGCGGCATGGGCATTCTGGCGCTTGCCCGTCACGGCGCCGGCGTAGGCGGCACCGGCATCGTCACGCTGTGGCTGCAACGCGAGCGCGGCATCAACGCCGGGATCTCGCAGGTGTGTATCGACGCGACCATTCTGCTCATCTCGCTCACCACGATTCCGGCAGGACGCGTGGCCTGGTCCGCACTGTCTGCGGTGGCCATGAGCGGCATGGTCGTTGCGTGGCACCGGCCGGGGCGTTATACCGGACGCTGAGCCGAACGTGAGCGCCGGACGTTGAGCCGACCGCAGGGCCGGCTGGCACGTCCGCGCCTTCCCGCTTTCACCGTCCTTTTCACCGTCCTTTTCAACGTCCCTGTCAACGTCCCTGTCAACGTCCTTTTGGCCGGTACGCGCTCGCCTGATTCAGCAGCCACTCGCGGAACACGCTCAGTGGCTGCCCGTGCGTGAGTTCCGTCGGGTAGACGAGGTAGTACGCCGACCCGGCCACACTCTTCACGTCGAACGGGATCGTCAGGCCGAGGCTCGCCAACTGCCCTTCCACGAAGAACTTCGGCACCAGCGCAATGCCGAGTCCCGCCGCCGCCCCGGCGATCAGCATCGTGTGGAGCTCGTAGCGCACGCCTTGCAGCGTCCGGTTGTCCTCGATGCGTTGCTCCGCAAACCACTGCGTCCAGGCGCTCGGACGCGTCGTGGAGTGCAGCAGCGGGTAGTTGAGCAGATCCGCAGCGTGACGCACCGGCCCGTTCAGTAGCGACGCCCGGCACACCGGCACCACTTCCTCACCGAACAGATAGTCCGACGACGTGCCCGGCCACGTCGGCTGCCCGAAGTGAATGGCCGCTTCAAAGTGCGTCTCGTCAAACGTAAAGAGGTCGGTGTGCACGCCCATGTTCACGCGAACGTCCGGGTGCCGTTCGTCGAAGTCTTTCATTCTCGGAATCAACCACTCGGACGCGAACGTCGGCAGCACCGCCAGCTCCAGATAGCCGCCACCGCTGCCGTGGGCCATGATCGCGAGCGTGTCGCGATCCAACTGCTCCAGCGTGCGGCGCACCTGCGTGCCGTAGAGGCGTCCGGCGCGCGTGAGCACCACCCGCTGCTTCGCGCGAACGAACAGACGCACGCCAAGCTGCGCCTCCAGCGTGGCGATCTGGCGCGACACGGCACTTTCCGTCAGGAACAGCTCGCGCGCCGCGTGGGTAAAGCTCTCGTGCCGGGCGGCCGCCTCGAACGCCAGCAGCGCCGCCGTGCCGGGGGTCTTGAATTTTCGCATGTTGATTCCTAAAACGCATCAAGTGGCAATTTTATCTCGCTTTACGCGCGCGCCATCCGTTCCAATAATGCTGTCACTGCAAGAAGGTTTGGAGCGACCCGCCCCAAGCCGAGCCCTGACACCCTGCGGCGCTGCCCGAGACGGCGTCCAACCCTGCGAGACAATCCGATGCGCAATGCCAATGTGCAGTCCTTGCTGGTTTCCCTGGTTGGGGAAGCGCGCACCAGCGCCCTCTTTGCCACGCTCAATTCGCCGTCCGTGCTGGCCGATTGCGAGCCGGGCCTCGTGACCCGCGCCGAACTGGCGCAAGCCATGAACATGGCCCTGTTCGAAGGGCTGCTGGCGCGTTCGCAGAACGCTCGCACCTATACCGAAGAAACGATTGCCGGGGGTGGCAGCGTCTACTTCGATCATGGTGCGCTGCGCACGGTGCGCTGGGCGCACAACGGCGCCCTGCCGCCCGGCGAAGCCGCCTTCACGCGCATTCTGCGTCCGCTGGGCTTCCGTCTGAACGGCCGCTATCCGCTCGACCGACTCGGCATGACCGGCCGTGCCTATGCGCATGAAGACGCCCCCGAAGAAATTTCGCAGTTCTTCGTGAGCGAGTTGCATCCGGAGCGTTTCTCCGAGACGTTCCAGCAAGCCGTGTCGCGCGTCGTCGGCACGTCGAAAGACCCGCTCACGCCCGCCGCCGTCGGTCAGCTCTGGGAACTGGAGCGCGACGGCACGCTGCCGCTCGAGAGCGCACAAGCCCTGCTGCCGGTGATCGTCGGGGCGTTCGACCGTCAGCACGACGTGCCGAGCGAAGCCGATTACGAACTGCTGCTGGCCGAATCCGCCGAAATGGCGTGGATCGCGACCGAAGGCAATGCGTTCAACCATGCGACCGATCGTGTCGACGACGTATTCGCCCTGTCCGACGCCGAGAAGGCCAAGGGCCGCCCGATGAAGCCCGAAGTCGAGCGCTCGCGCTCCGGCCGTGTGTTTCAGACGGCCTATCGCGCCGACACCGTGCGCCGCGAGTTTCGTGGCAAGAACGGCGAGATCGTCACGCGCGACGTGCCGGGTTCGTTCTACGAATTCATCACGCGTCATCGCGAGTACGACACCGTCAAGCGTTGCTGGAAGATCGATCTGCGCTTCGACGCCGGCAACGCACAAGGCATTTTCAAGATGACGGCCAACACCCGGTAACTGAACCAAGCGAGGCCGGGCGGCCGCCGGGGCACAATACGTCTTGTGCGCCAGCGCCGCCGCCTCACCTGCCAACGCCGGTGAACGACACCGGCGGTCAACACTGAATTCCATAGGGGTATCAACGTGAACGCGACTTCCATCCTCAACGAACTGGGCATTGCCAAGCTGGCCGAAGTCGGCGACATCGCCGTGCACTCGCCCATCGACGGCGCATTGATCGGCCGCGTGGCCAGCGCCTCGGTCGCCGACGCGCAAGCCGCACTCGAGCGCGCGCACACCGCGTTCACCGAATGGCGCAATGTGCCGGCACCGCGTCGCGGTGAACTGGTGCGCCTGCTGGGCGAAAAGCTGCGCGAGCGCAAGCAGGCACTGGGCGCGCTCGTCACGCTCGAAGCCGGCAAGATCCTTCAGGAAGGTCTGGGCGAAGTGCAGGAAATGATCGACATTTGCGACTTCGCCGTCGGTCTGTCGCGCCAACTGTACGGCCTGACGATCGCGTCGGAGCGTCCGGGCCACCGCATGGCCGAGACGTGGCACCCGCTGGGCGTGTGCACCGTCATCTCCGCTTTCAACTTCCCGGTGGCCGTGTGGTCGTGGAACGCAGCGCTCGCGCTCGTTTGCGGTAACGCCGTTGTGTGGAAGCCGTCGGAGAAAACTCCGCTGACCGCGCTGGCCGTCAACAAGCTGATGGAAGAAGTCATTGCCGAATTCGGCGATGCACCGCAAGGCCTGACCGCCCTCGTCATCGGCGGTCGCGACGTGGGCGAGGCACTCGTTGCCGATCCGCGTTCGGCCATCGTGAGCGCCACGGGCAGCACGGAAATGGGCCGCAAGGTCGGCGTGGAAGTCGCGCGCCGCTTCGGCCGTTCGATCCTGGAGCTGGGCGGCAACAACGCCGGCATCGTGACCGCCAGCGCCGACATGGAACTCGCCCCGCGCGGCATTCTGTTCTCGGCCGTGGGCACAGCCGGTCAGCGTTGCACCACGCTGCGCCGCCTGTTCGTGCACGAAAGCGTGTACGACAAGACCGTCGAGCGTCTGAAGACGCTGTACGGCAAGGTCTCCATCGGCAACCCGCTCGAGCGCGGCACCCTGATGGGCCCGCTGATCGACGAAGGCGCATTCAAGCGCATGCAGCACGCCCTCGATCAGGCGCGTGCGCAAGGCGGCAAGGTCACGGGTGGCGAGCGTCATGTGGTCGCCGGTGCCGAGAACGGTTTCTACGTGACGCCGGCCATCGTGGAAATGCCGTCGCAAACGGAGATCGTGCTGACCGAAACGTTCGCGCCGATTCTGTACGTGCTCAAGTACCGCGACTTCTCGGAAGCCATCGACGGCAACAACGCCGCTTCGCACGGTCTGTCGTCGTGCGTGTTCACGACCGACCTGCGCGAGGCCGAGCGCTTCACGTCCTCGGCCGGTAGCGACTGCGGTATCGCCAACGTCAACATCGGCCCGAGCGGCGCGGAGATCGGCGGCGCCTTCGGCGGAGAGAAGGAAACCGGCGGCGGCCGCGAGTCGGGCTCCGACGCATGGAAGGGCTACATGCGCCGCGCGACCAACACCGTGAACTACTCCTCCGCCCTGCCGCTCGCGCAAGGCATCGACTTCTCGATCGAGTGAAGTCGCCGGCAGGCCCCGGCGTCGCACATGCCAATGCGCTACGCCCCGGGGTCTGCTGCAACGTCTGTCAGCGCCGGACGCGTCGAGCCAACACGGCAGAAGCGTCCGGTACCTCCTCGCGAAGTCGCTGCCCCCGTCGCCGCCCACGTCGCCGAATTCCGTCACGCTTTTTGTAGCGAGGCCCCCATGTACGCATTCACCTCTCCGTTCGCCAATCCGGCAGGCTCGCCGATTCGGGAACTGTTCAAATACCTGTCCGAGCCGGGCATGATCTCGTTCGCGGGCGGGTATCCGGCAAGCGATCTGTTCGACGTCGATGGTCTCGCCGCCGCCCAGACCCGCGCCTTCGCCCAACCGACGCGCTGCCTGCAATACGGCCCGACCGACGGCCTCGCAGAGCTCAAGGCGCAGCTCATCGCATTGATGGCCTCGCGCGGCGCACCGTGCGCCGCCGAAGAACTGCTGGTGACGACCGGCTCGCAGCAAGGGCTCGATCTGCTGTTGCGCGTGATGGTCGCGCCGGGGGATGTCGTCGTGACCGAGCAGCCGGCCTATCCGGCAACGTTGCAGGCGTTGCGACTGCAACAGGCCAGCATCGTGACGGTGCCCGTCGATGCGGATGGCCTGAACGTCGAGCATCTGAGCGCACGACTGCGCGACGGCACGATCGCCGTGCCGAAGCTGCTCTACACC